>CAZHHN010000004.1:0-59815 GCA_964532415.1 uncultured Gammaproteobacteria bacterium | reverse complement strand
CGGCCATACAAGGCTAGTATAGCTCCTCGGGCGAGCTGTCCTAGTCTTGAACCAAGTGTTATTGTGCCCGCGTCCACGATGGGGGATTCGGATAATCCTTCACCGGCCGTTGTTCCTTAACAACTGAATATGTCCGATTCGTTCCCGAACAATCCGGGGCACGAATTCCTCACCGTCGATGAATTGGCGGCCTTGCTTCGGCTTTCCAAAGCCAGCGTCTATCGGCTGATCGAAAGGCGACAAATCGCTTTTCATCGGCTCCCTAGGGGTCTCCGCTTCCATCGTGAGGACGTTCAAACCTACCTCCGGGGTTGTCGGGTCGAATCGGGAACAACGGATTATGGGAGTAGGCAAGAATCGTAAAAGCTGGTGGGTCAGTGTCCGCCATGCGGGCGTCCGCTACCGAAAGAGAAGTCCTGAGAACAGCCGGGCTGGCGCTTTGGCATACGAGGCACTGATCCGGTACAAGCTCGCGCGCGGCGAATCGCTGGAACCGCCCAAGCCCGTGGAAAAAGCCCCGGTCTGTCTCTTCAAAGACTTTGTGGCGCGTTGGTTCACGACGTACGTTGTCACCAACAATAAGCCGTCCGAACAGAGATCGAAATCAAGCAGTATCCGCATTCACTTGCTGCCGGTCTTCGGCGATTATCCGCTGGAGAAAATCACGACGGCCCAAATCGAGGAATACAAGGCTGCAAAGCAGAAAACCGCCCTGTCGCCTAAAACGATCAACAACCATCTGTGCATCATCTCTAAATGCTTGCGTGATGCTCAGGAGTGGGGATTGATCGCAACTGTTCCGCGCATCAGAATGCTGCGCGTGCCGCCCCAGCGTTTCGACTTCCTGACTTCGTACGAGAGCGCGTTACTTCTGCAAGACAAGGAAGAGCCGAAATGGCACGAAATGCTGCTGGTCGCGCTTCGTACGGGTATGCGGCTTGGCGAATTGATCGGCCTCGATTGGTCGGCAATCGATTTCGACCGCCGCTTGATCATCGTTCGGCAATCCATCGTCAAAGGTCACGTCGGCTCTCCGAAGAACAATCGCACGCGGGTCGTTTCGATTACCGATGAAGTGTGCGCCGCCTTGGCCTATCGCCGCAAGAAAGAAGGGCTGGTGTTCCCACGCCACGACGGCAAGCCGCTGGCGCAAAACACCGCAAGAAACGCCATCCTCCGGCACTGCAAGCGGGTGGGCCTCCGGCCGCTTGGCTGGCACGCGCTCCGACACACGTTCGCCTCGCAACTGGCCACCGAGGGAGCGCCAATGAGGGCCATCCAAGACCTCTTAGGGCATTCGACACCGCAGATGACGGCCCGATACGCGCACCTGACCCCGGCAGCACACCAAAGCTTCGTAGCGCTGCTTCTTGCCGCAGAGCAACGTGAAATGAAGCGGTTTGGACAGCCGGCGGACAGCGCCGGAGAAATCCGGCCGAAAGCACTTTAAAAACTCTTTCCGTCCGATTCTTTTTTACCCTTTCGTTACAAAGCAAAACACACCACTCGCGTGATGTGTCTTGTCTGGCGGAGGGTGTGGGGATCGAACCCACAAGACCAGTTGCCCGGTCGCAGTTTAGCAAACTGCTGCCTTACCATTCGGCGCAACCCTCCTCGTCGCTTTCCGCCCGCGCTGACGTTCAGACAGGCCAAGCCTGCCTTCACCGGTGCGCGGGCGCCGCTCCGCTTGCTTGCTACGCCCGCATTCCAAACCTTCATGCCAGCCCCATCCTAAGCCATTTCCGGGCAGCTGTAAAGCGTGTTATACTCGCCCTGTATGACCGAAGAGGAGCAGCGCCAGGCCCTGACCTATCAGGGCGAACCGATCTTCAGCTGGACGGTCGACGAATATGAACGGCATGAGCGCGGGCCCGTGTGGTACGCGATCGCCTTTGTCGTCGGCGTGAGCCTGATCCTCTATGCCATGATCACGCAGAACTTCCTGTTCGCCGTGATCATTATCATGGCCGGGGTGATCATCGGCCTTTCGACGCTGCGCGAGCCCCGGCGCGTCCTCTTTCAGATGACCACGCGCGGCGTGGGTCTCGGACGCGAATTCCTTCCCTATAAGGATTTGAAAAGCTTCTGGATCCTTTACGAACCTCCGCATCTGAAGAATCTCTACATCGACTTCCGCAATCCGATCACCCCGCATCTCAAGATCTCGCTCGAAGAGCAGGATCCCGTCGAGATCCGCGCTTCGCTCCTGAGCTTCCTGCGCGAAGAACCGAACCAGGAACAGGAGTCGTTGGCCGACCTGCTCGGTCGCGTCCTCAAGCTCTGAAAAACCGGCCTGATGGGCCGGTTTTTCCATGGTGAGCCCAGGACGATTCGAACGTCCGGCCTCAACCTCCGCAGGGTTGCGCTCTATCCAGCTGAGCTATGGGCTCCTTGTCGCTTGCCGGATGCGCTTGCGCGCACCCGCCGCTCCTCTTCACTCGCTTCGCTCGTGATACAGAAACGGGCGGAACAGGTTCAGGATACCGGAAAGCCTCCCGGCTGTCAATCCTCTGCTATACTGCTCCTGCTATGGGAATTTCTCCGGAAACGCCTGTTGCCGACCTGGGTTTTCTGGGTGCCCGGCTGGCCAAACGACTGAAGGGAATGGGATTCGCGATCGCCGGAGATTTGCTCCGGCATCTGCCGTTTCGATATGAGGACCTGAGCCGTACCGCCTCGCTGTCCGGGCCTTCCGAAGGGACCATCACGGTTTCGGTCCGCATTGACCTGATCCGTACGCGCCGTTCCGCCAAGCGCAATATGCTGCTGACCGAGGCAACCGTGTCCGATGAAACCGGCACGGCCAAAATCGTCTGGTTCCGGCAGCCCTACATCGCGAAGGTGCTGAAGCCCGGCGTTCGGGTACGGCTCTCCGGCAAGCTCGAGACCACGCCGTGGGGCCTCGAGATACTCAATCCCGTTTATGAGATGGAAGGAACGGCTTCGTCGGTCCATACGGGACGCCTGGTGCCGGTCTATTCCGTTTCCGGCGATCTGACGCCCAAACAGCTGCGCGCCGTTTTGCATGCGGCGCTGCCGGCCGCCGATGGAATGGAAGAGACGCTGCCGCCGTCGGTGCGGGAAACGCACAACCTGCCGAAGATCGGCGATGCCCTGCGTGCCATCCACTTTCCCGAAACGATGGAAGCGGCCGAAGCGGCCGACCGGCGCTTCCGGTTCGAGGAATTATTTTTCTTCCATCTACGGGGCGCCTGGGCACGCCGGTCGCTCGATCGCAGGCGTGCGGTGGCGATCCCGTTCGATGAAGCTGCAACCCGCGCGTTCGTGGCGGCCCTGCCGTTCGCGCTGACCGGCGACCAAAAGCGCGTCGCCTGGCGCATCCTGCAGGATTTGGGAGCGGGCCGGCCGATGCAGCGGCTGGTCGAGGGCGATGTCGGCAGCGGCAAGACGGTCGTGGCCGCCATGGCCATGCATGCCTGCGCACTCTCCGGCTACCGCAGTTTGCTGATGGCGCCGACCGAGATTCTGGCCGAGCAGCACCACGCCACCGTTTCAAAGCTGCTCTCCGGCACGCCCTTTCGAGCCGCGCTCCGGACCGCCTCGCGCAAGGACGATCATCAGGGCGCCGCGATCGTCGTGGGCACGCATGCGCTGCTTTCGCGCGGTTTCGCGCCGAGGCATGTCGCGCTCGTGGTGGTCGACGAGCAGCACCGCTTCGGCGTCTCGCAGCGCCAGAACCTGCTGGCCGGGCTGCCGTCCGACGGAGCGGGGGAGATCCCGCACTTCCTTTCGATGACCGCCACACCGATTCCGCGCTCGCTGGCGTTGGCGCTTTACGGCGATGTCGATTTCTCGGCGCTCCGGGAATTGCCGCCCGGCCGCCGCCCGGTCGAAACGCGCCTACTGATGCATGAAGCGGATCGCCGCGAGATGCTCGCGCACGTCCGTCGGGAAGCCGAAGCGGAACGCAAGACGTTCGTCGTCTGTCCGTTGATCGAGGCGTCCGACGCGCTCGGCGTGAAGTCGGCGGAAGAGGAAGCCGGTCGCCTGCGGGCCGAATTGCCCGGCTTGGAGATCGGCCTGCTGCATGGCCGGATGAAAGCGCAGGAAAAACGCGCCGTGATGGAACGTTTCGCGCACGGGAATTTGCATCTGCTCGTTTCGACGACGGTCATCGAGGTCGGCGTTGACGTGCCGGCAGCCACCGTCATGGTCATCGAAGGCGCCGAACGTTTCGGTCTGGCACAATTGCACCAGCTGCGCGGCCGGGTCGGCCGGAGCGCGCTCCCGGCGCGCTGCTACCTTGCGCCTTCGCACGCCGCGCCTCAGGCCGTCGGACGGCTGCGGGAGTTCATCCGGGCGCGCGACTGTTTCGAGCTCTCGGAACTCGACCTGCGTTTCCGCGGTCCCGGCAGCCTGTTCGGCGCAGAACAGTCTGGTTTCGCCGAACTCCGGCGTTTCCGTCCGGGCGATACGGGCCTGATTGAAGAAACCAAAGTCGCCGCGCAGGCGCTGCTCAGCTCCGATCCGGATCTCTCCGCGCACCTGTTTCTGAGAAAAAAAATCTCGGCCGAAGCCGAGGCAGCGCATTTGGAATGACGCTTCGCGGTTGACGCGCCGCTTCGGACCCGCTACATTTCCATCTTCCTTTCGCTCGGGATCATGGTCGTGCACTGCGGATGGGCGATCGCTTCCGCCTTCGCGCCCCGCCATGAAGCGCGCTTTCACCGCTGGTCCGTCTGGGTCTGGGCCTTCTGGTTCACCTCGTTCGGTTCAGGTCTGCTCCTCCGCTGACGGTTTTCCTCGCGGGGGATTTTTATACAGGGGAAATCATCAAAATCTC
This sequence comes from uncultured Gammaproteobacteria bacterium, assembly GCA_964532415.1. Taxonomy (GTDB): domain Bacteria; phylum Patescibacteriota; class Patescibacteriia; order SG8-24; family DYFX01; genus DYFX01. The sequence continues at coordinate 55,011 of CAZHHN010000004.1, read as the reverse complement.
GATAAAAAATCCCGGCCTTATGAGCCGAGGGAGAGCGTGCTCGGGGAATTACGCGGGTTCGGGTACGAAGAGGCGTTCGAGTGCCGCCTGAATCGCGGCATCTTTGACCTCTTCGAAGACGGCCAGCCGCCGGGCGGCACGCAGGAGGCGGACGACGGCAATCACGAAATCTTCGCCTTCGGTCCGGCCTCCGGCGAAACGCCGTTGGAAGCACTGGGCGTATGCGCCCGCTGCCGCCAGGATGTCCACGACCATCCAACGCCGCCTGGCGATGGAATCGGGATGAAGAACCTCGGTTTCCCGGGCCTCATCCACCCTGTACCAGAGCAACGGCTCGTCCGTGGATTCGCATGCCGCCAGCATCAGCGCGGCGGCGAGCAGTTCGGTCGCGTGCTGTTTGTGGCGCTCGGGGCTGAACCGCCAATCCTCGACGTGGTCTGTATGGATTTCCATCAGACGGCCCAGCGAGGTCGTGACACGGGCAAGCGTATGGGCGCGTCGGGCCGAATGGGGATCGCCCGTATCCAGGTTCGGATACCGTGTCCACCAGGAAAGTTCCCTGCGAATGCGATCGATCAATCCGTTAAGGTGCATGCGGGCATCATGCGGCCATGGCGGATTTGGAGTCAAGCCGCGGGCCAGGTTTCCGGCGCGGCGGCGGCATTCGGAGGAGTCGTGACTTCAGATGCAACTTTGGCGCACAGTCCTTCCAGCGCGTTTTCGAGTTCTTCGATGGTGAAGCCGCTGAAGCGCGCGTAGGCGACCGCGTCGCCGATCAATTTGGCGATCGTTTCGAGATGCGCAAGACGCTGTTCGGGGGACAGTTTCCGCCCATGACCGATCGGCTCGATCAGTAGACCCAGTTGGCCGAGCCGTTTCGACAAATGCAGGAACGCATGCGTTTGATGGAAATGTTCGCGCGTTTCCTGGTTATCCATGTGCGCAAGGACGGGATAGGCTCCCTGTTCGCAGTCGCGCAGCCATTTTTCGGCGATGGTATCGTTGATTCTGCGCAGGTCGGGTCCGCGTTCGTCTGCCATAGGGATCAGGGAAAAAGTTTCTTGATCGCGTCTTTCAAATGCGGCGTATTCTTGGGCGTGACGACTTGCGTGAACTGCAGCCGTCTGGCCTCGGCTTCGCGCTTGTCGAGCATCGCGACCGCCCGCAGCTCTCCGCCCAGGCCGACTTCGCCGAAGGCCGCCAGCGTCGCCGGCAGCGGCTTGCCCGAAAGCGCCGAGACGACCGCCAGTACGACCGCGGCGTCGGCCGCCGGTTCCTTCACCCGGTAGCCGCCGGCGACATTCAGGTGAATGTCGTGCGTCTGGGTCGGCACGCCCAGGCGTTCGGAGAGCACCGCCAGCAGCACCTGCAGCCGGTTGGCATCGAAGCCGGAAGCGCGCCGCTGCGGATAGCCGAAGGTCGTGCGGGAAGCGAGCGCCTGAATTTCGACGAGGATCGGGCGCGTGCCTTCCATCAGGCAGGTTACGACCGAACCCGGAACGTCTTTTGAGCGGTCATGCAGGAAAAAGGAAGAAGGATTGGGCACTTCCTTCAGTCCGGCGGCGGTCATTTCGAAGACGCCGACTTCGTCGGTCGCACCGAAACGGTTTTTGGCGGTACGGAGCAGGCGATAGTTAGAGGAGCGGTCGCCTTCGAACGACACCACCACGTCGACCAGGTGCTCGAGCGTCTTCGGCCCGGCCACGTCGCCGTCCTTGGTGACCTGGCCGACGATCAGCATCGGCACGCCGCTGCGTTTGGCGTAGTCCATGAGCTGCGCGGTGATCGCCCGGACCTGCGTCGCGCCGCCCTGGCTGCCGCCGGCTTCGGGGGAGGAGAGCGTTTGGATCGAGTCGACGATCGCCAGCGCCGGTTTTTCCGCTTCGATTGTGGCGAGCACGGTGTCGAGATCGGTCTCGGCCAGGAATTTCAGATTTGGCGCGGCCAGGCCGAGGCGTTCGAAACGGAGCGCCACCTGCTCGGCCGATTCCTCCCCGGAGGCATACAGGACGTTCGGCACGGCGGCGGCCACCTGCAGGAGCAGGGTCGATTTCCCGATGCCCGGTTCGCCCGAGAGCAGCGTCAGCGATCCCGGGACGATGCCGCCGCCAAGCACGCGGTCGAGTTCGCCGATGCCGGTCGGACGGTGAAGCGTCCGGCCGCTCTTCAATTCACTGAACGAAAACGTTTTGCCGGGCCGCCCGGTCGGGGCGGCGGACGATTTTTTCGCCTGCGGCACCGTGCCGGCTTCGGCGACGGTGCCCCAGCCGCCGCATTCCAGGCAGCGCCCGCTCCATTTGGTGGATTGGGCGTCGCAGGCGGAGCAGACGAACAGGGTTTTGGCGGCCGTGGTCATGCCGGAAGTGTACCCGATCCGGCGGCGAACCTGTCAATCCGCCGACCAAATTTTGACGATCGGTACCATCCACTCCTTGCAGAGCGTCTTGACGCACCAGACGCCTGGCCGCGCCCGGTTGGCATCGTGGCCAGAGCCTCCGGCGCCACCCTGCACGACCTGCATGACGCCGTCGGCTTTCCAGCCCATGAAGATCACGGCGTGCGAGCCGGTCAAGTCCGGATTGCCGTTATAGATGTTGACGCGATCGCCCGGCTGCAGGCGGTCGGCCACGCCGTCCGGCCAGTCTTTCGGCAGCCGCCCCGCAGCGCGTTCCGCCAGCAGGTAGGCGCTGGCGAATTTGGTGGCGTCCATGGCCGTGCTGAAGCAGTCGGGCCGATCCGGACGGTGGGCGTCCGCGTCGAGACCGCAGCGACGGGCGAGCAGGTTGTCGCGCTGGGTTCTCGGCAGCGCCCAGAGTTCGCGTCCGTGGCCGTTGTCGTTGCAGGCCGATCCGGCCGTCGACGACAGGCAGCCCGTCTGTCCGATGCCGGCCAGTGCGGTGATGCTTCCGGCCGTTTCCCCGCAGGAACCCCAGTTGACGTCGCAGGCGTCAGCCAAGTCGGCGATCTGCACCACCCGCTCGCGGGGGGAAGCGGCCGTGACGGCGCTTCCCATTTTATCGCGGAACTCGACGCGGCTTTGGCTGATGGCGGTCTGGGTGAGCGTCAGCGGACAGGTGACCGAAGTCGCTGGATGGCCGCCGACCGTGCCGCCTCCGTAGGTGTTGGCCGCGCCTCCGTTCGGATCGTCTTCGGCGGTGGCGACTTTGGTCGTACCCAGCGTCGTGTAGAGATCGGGTTGGACCGTGCTGATCTGCAGCGCCTTGAATTCGACCAGGTTCGGGTTGATGGCGTACAAAATCACGTACGAGCCGAGCGCCAGCACCAGGCCGATGAAGGCGTCGGTGATGCGTTTTTTTCCGGCGGCCAGCTTCCCCTTGTCGCCGGCCGAGGTGATGTACTGAAAACCGCCGACGACCATCATGATCGCCGCGACCATGCCGACGATGCCGATCATGAATCGGTACACGCCCGAGATGTACTGCCCGAGCCACGGCAGGGAAAGGTAGCCGGCCTCGTTCAGCGGCTCGGTCAAATTGACGTTCGGAATGGGGATCTCGAGCTTCGGCGCCTTCGGCGCGACGAGCGTCGTATCGGCGGCCAGAGCGCTGCCTGCCGCGGCGGACAGGCAGGCGAAGACGACCAAAAACAGGAGCTGCCGCAGGCGGCTTCCGCGGACTTTACGGGGATGTCGTGAGGGCTTGTTCAAGTTGTGCATACGTCATCTGGCCTTCGTAGCGCGTGTCATTGATGAAAAAGGTCGGCAGGGCCGTTATGCCCAGCGCCCGGGCTTCGTCGAGCGTCCGGTCGACCAGCGGCTTGGCGCCGTGCGACGCGAGGCAGGTGCCGAACGCCCCGGTGTCGAGCCCGAGGTCGCCGGCGGCAAGCGTCAGTGCGGCCTGATCATACGTGGATTGCTGCCCTGTCATCAGATGCCGATGGTAGGGCCAAAAGGCGTTCTGCTGGGCGGCGCACATGGCCGCTTCCGAAGCCTGATCGGCGCCGGCGTGCAGCGGGCTCGGGTCGTTCTTCCAGACGAAACGCACGTCCCGCGCATGCTGTTTCAGCAGCTGATCGATCGCATCGGAGCTGTCGCGGCAGAACGGACAGAGATAGTCGCCGAATTCGACGACCGTGACGCGCGCATCCTTCGGACCGAGCGACGGGTCGACGAAGGTGATTTCCGGCGCGGTCAGATGGCGGGCCGTCGAAGACTGTGCCGCCGTTTCGGGCGCCGGCGGATGCTGGGTGGCCTGGATGACTTTCCAGTAAAACCCCAGCACGCCCGCGCCGATCAGCAGGGCCGTCAGGATGAGCGTCGCGCGCTGCCACCGCATATCAGCGCAGGCGCATCTGCCGCAGGTGTCCGGCGGCGTCGGAGAAATACAAGATCGAACCGTCGGAGGAAACCGTCAGCGTCTGGATGGTCATGTCGGTTTCCGGCCGACCGACCGTGCGCGCGCTGCCGTTCGTGAGATCGATCCGCACGATATGGTCCGGCACGCCGTCGGCGATGTCGCGCTGGAGCCCGGCGCCGTTCGGCAGGCTTTCCGGCACGGCGCAGTAGACCGTCGCGGCGTCGGCGAAGGTGCATTTGTCGGCCCAGGTGTGGATGTTGAGATCGGTCCGGCCCGAGCCGATCGCGTCGCCGTTCGCGCCGACGAACCAGAGCGACGGCAGATAGGAATCCTGCTGCGAAGCGGAGCTGTAGAGGATGTGCGTGTTGTCCGGCGACCAAACCGGCTGGAAGCCGAAGCCTTCGACGCGCAGCGCCTTGTAGTTTTCGCCGTTCTGTCCGACCGGCAGCAGGTCGCGCGTATCGAAGCCGACCGGCAGGCTGGTGTCGGAGAAGGCGACGATGGCGCTGTCGGGGGAGGGGGAGACCGTGACCTTATCGGCGTTGTCGCCGAGCGGTTCGAGCAGCCGGGTACCGGAGCCGTCGGCGGCCATCGCCACCAGCCAGCGGTTGTCCGGATCGAGCGCGATCGACTTCGCGATGACGGCCGAGCCGTCGCCGTTGAAGGTGGGATCGGCCCAGTGGCCCGGGATCGTCAGCTGCCGCTGGGTGTTGAAGTCGTACAGCACTTTCGAGGCGTCCGGAAACTCAATGATGGCCTTGTCCCCCTTGGGCGCCCATTCGACGTTTTTGGCGGCGGCGAAGCTTTGTTGCGAGAGCGCCTGTTTGCTGCCGTCCGGCAGGATCCGGTAGAAGTGTCCGTCGTTCTGATCGTAAACGTTCAGGCTTCCGCCCGCTGCGGCGCGCGGCTGCAGCACCGTGTCCGGCGTCACCTGCGGGCTGGCGGTCGGTCCGCCCGCAGCGACGGTCGGGAGCGGATTGGCGGCGGGCAGCCCGCTACCGCCGTTTGGTGGAACGTTGCCGCCGGGCTGCGCGCTTCCGGAACCCGGCAGCCCGCCGCCGGGTACGGTTGTCGTTCCGCCGCCGGTCGGGGGAAGCGCGACGGGCGGTCGCGCGAAGAAAAAGCGGTAGAGCAGATACGCCACTCCGACGGTGACGGCGACGAAGACGGCGATCAGGGCGATTTTCTTGAACATACGGCGCGCGCAGGCGTTACAAATGGGAGACGATCGAACCGATGACGGTGACGATCAGGGCGATGGCCGCGAACAGGATGAGATCGATCAGGAAGATCAGGCCGGTCAGGACGGCCAAGGCGCAGATCTCGCCGAACTTGATCGGCAGGATCGCCGATTTCGGCAGGCGTTGGAGCATCTGCGGCGCGAACCACTCCTCGCCGACGGCCGGAACGTACTGGCGCAGGCGGCTTGAGCCCGCTCCGGCGATAAAGACGATGTCGAGAAGATAGACCGAATGCCCGAGCGTAATCCAGAGCGTGCTCCAGCAGGCGCGGATGAAGCCGTTCATCATCAGGCGCGTCGACTGCTGCAATGGATTGGGCGCGTCGCTTTTCTTCCCTTCCCGTTCTTCGGGAGAAAATTTGCCGGAGCGCGCCCGCGACAGGGCGAGTCGCATCGCTTCCATCCGGCCCGAGCGCTGGGCGATCTGATCCATGGCGCCGGCCGATATCTGTGGCCGCTCCAGGTTTACTTTGCCTTGATTGGCAAGATCGAGCGCGCGATTTCCCAGGAACGGCACGTTCAAGGCGCCCGCATCCATGGAAACGCCCTCCGCGTTTTCCGCTGAGGCGTTGCGGCGCGCTTCTTCCAGCCTCAGTCGCGTGTTTTCCTGGGAAGCGAAGTCGGCCATGCCACCAGCGTATCATCTTTGACCGTCAGGCGCACGGTTTCTCCGGCCGAATATGCGCCGGAAAGCAGCTTTTCGGCCACCAGGTTCTCGACCATTTCCTGGATGGTCTTGCGGACGCCACGCGCGCCCTGAAGCGGAATGAAGCTGCGTTCGGCCAGCAGCTTCTGGCCGGCCGGACCCAGCGCCACCCTGATGCGGTGTTCGGTTTCGAGCCGGCGGTTGAGATCGTTCAAATGCAGGCTGACGATCTTCTGCAGGCTTTCGAGGCCGAGCGGGCGGAAGAGCACGACCTTGTCGATGCGGTTCACGAACTCCGGCTTGAAGTGGCGTTCAAGCTCCTGGAGCATCGCGCCTTTGGCTTCCTCGAACTTGTCGCGCACCGACTCGCTTTTGCTCCCGGCCGTGCCGAAACCGACCGTGGCGGTGCGGAGGTGTTCCGACCCGACGTTCGAGGTCATGACGATGACGGTATTCTTGAAATTGATTTTCTTGCCGGTCGCGTCCGTCAGGTGCCCGTCCTCGAAAATCTGCAGGAAGAGATTGAGGACGTCCGGGTGCGCCTTTTCGAGCTCGTCGAAGAGCACGACCGAATAGGGGCGGCGCTTGACGGCGTCGGCGAACTTGTTGGAATCGCGATACCCGACGTAGCCGGCGGGCGAGCCGATCAGCTTTGAGATGTTGAAGCTCTCGGTGAATTCCGACATGTCGACGCGGATGAAGGCTTCCCGGTCGCGGAAAACCGTCTCGGCGATCGCCTTGGCCAGTTCGGTTTTCCCGACGCCGGACGGGCCCATGAACAGGAACGAGGCGAGCGGGCGGTTGGGGTGCGCGAGGCCGAGCCGGGCGCGCCGGATCGCTTCGGCGACGGTTTTGACCGCCTCGTCCTGGCCGATGACGCGCTCCCGCAGCTTCCGCTCGAGATCGACCAGCTGGCGCTTTTCTTCGAACACCAGCTCTTCGACCGGAATGCCGGTCGAGCGCGCCAGCACCCGGGCGATGTCGGCGGCGCCGACCTCGATGCCGGTCCCCGGGCGTTCCCCGTGCCCGAAGGCCTCCATCTTTTTCTGGAGCGCCTTCTCGTGCTCTTTGAGCGCCAGCGCTTCGGTGAAGTTCTCGCCGATCACGGCCTGCTGCTTGCGCGTCCGGACCTCCCCGAGCTTGCCTTCCATCTCGCGGGCGGCTTTGGCGGCGGCGCTCTGGCCGTCGTTCACCCGCAGCATGGCGGCGGCTTCGTCCACCAAGTCGATGGCCTTGTCGGGCAGGAAGCGGTCCTGGACGTAGCGCACCGACATTTGGACGGCGGCCTCGATCGCCCCGTCGCTGATCTTCACGCCGTGGAAGTTCTCGAACGACTCGCGCAGGCCGCGCAGGATATGGGCGGCCTGTTCGGGCGTCGGCTCGGCAACCTGGATCGGCTGGAAACGTCGGTCGAGCGCGCCGTCGGCCTCGATGTGCTTCTTGTATTCGGCCAGCGTGGTCGCGCCGATACAGCGGATTTCGCCGCGGGCCAGCGCCGGTTTCAGGATATTGGCGGCGTCGATCGAGCCGGAGGCGGCGCCAGCGCCCATGATCATGTGCAGCTCGTCGATGAACAGGATGATCTCGGGGTGGCTCTTAGCCTCGTCGATGATCTGCTTGAGGCGCGACTCGAATTCGCCCCGGTAGATGGTCCCGGCGATGATCAGTCCGAGGTCGACGGAGATGATGCGCCTGCCCTCGAGCGCCGGCGGCACCCGGCCTTCGGCCAGCTTCTTGGCCAGCCCCTCGACGATGGCGGTTTTGCCGACGCCCGGCTCGCCCAGCAGCACCGGATTGTTCTTGGTCTTGCGGCAGAGCACCTGGATCATCCGCTCGACTTCCTTCTCGCGCCCGACGACGTTCTCGACTTTGTCGACGAACGCTTTGGCGGTCATGTCGACGCCGAAGCAGTCGAGCGCCGGCGTTTTGGCCGCTTTGGCGGCCGCCTTGGCTTTGCCGCGCGCGTCCTTTTTGGCGTCCGCGACCCCGTCTTTTTTCTCTTCGAAGGTTTCCGTCATGTCGGGAAACTTCGAGGTCGACTTCAGCACGCCGGCCACCTGTTCGCTGACAGCTTTGAGCGGCACGCCGCGCGAATCGAAGTACGGTTCGAGTCCGGAACCGTCGACCTGCAGCACGGCCGAAAGCAGGTGTTCCGTGCCGACGTATTTGTGCTCGTGCAGGTTGGCGGTCAGGACCGATTTTTCAATGGCGCGTTTCGAGGCGGCGGAAAGTTTCGGCGAAGCCTCGGCGCCGGCGGCGTCGATCCGGATTTTCCTGCCGGCCGCCGCGTTGGTCACGTCGGACACGAAGCGCTTGAGATCCTCGGGCGAAAGTCCGAGTTTAGCCAGCACTTCCGACGCCAGCGAGCCTTTCTGCGCGGCGAGCGCGAAGAGCAGGTGCGCCGGCTCGATCGACGGCTGGTGCAGCTCCTGCGCCAAAGCGTAGGCGCGCACGAGCGCGTTCTTGAGATGGGTCGAAAATTTATCGAGAATGTCCGGGTTCATAGGCGGCGCGCGCCGTTAGATGACTTACGTCGTGATCTCCATTTGCCGCAGCGCCCTGACGCGTTCCTGGATCGGCGGATGGGTCGAGAAAAGATTCGTCAGGCGATGGCCTGCGCCGAACGGGCTGGAGATGTAGAGGTGCGCGGTCGCGGTCGAGGCGTGCCGCATCGGCGCTCCGTAAGAGGCAATCTTTTCGAGCGCGCGCGCCAAGCCCTCGGGAAACCGGGTCACGAGCGCGCCGGAAGCGTCGGCCAGGTATTCGCGCCGCCGCGAAATTGCCAGTTGGATCAGCGAAGCGACGATCGGTGCCAAAATCATCCCGACGATCCCGAGGATCAGCAGCACTCCGCCGCCTTCGCGATCGTCGCGCCGCCGTCCGCCGCCGAACATCGAGGCACGGAGGAACAGGTTGGCGAGCGTGGCGACCACGCCGACCAGGACCGCCACGACGGCCATCAGGCGCGTGTCGTAGTTTTTGACGTGGGAAAGTTCGTGCGCGGCGACGCCCTCGAGCTCGGCCTTGTCGAGGCGTTCCAAAAGGCCGGTCGTGAAGGCGATCGAGGCGAGTTCCGGCGTGCGTCCGGTCGCGAACGCGTTCGGCGCGGGATCGTCGATGACGTAGATTTTCGGCACCGGCAAGCCGTCGGCGATGCAAAGATTTTCGACGACGCGGTAAAGCTCCGGCATGTCCTGTTTCGAGACGGCTTTTGCCCGCGCGCTCCAGAGTGCCATCCTGTCGCCCGCGAAGTACGAGAAGGCGGCGGTGAAAAGCGCATAGATCAGCGCGATGACGAGGATCGACCCGCCGGCTTCGTAATACCGGTCGATCAGCCAGCCGAGCCCAAGCACGACCGCCACGAACGCGACGATCAGCACCCAGCTTCTCCGCTTGTTGGACGTGATTTGGGAATACATGCCTGTGCGTCGGGAATGCAGAGAGCGTAGCAATTTTCAGGACGATGGACAATTGGATAACCATGACGTTAAGCTGCCAGCAGGTCTTTTCGGAGGCGGTCATGCGACACGTGTTCTTCGTATCCGCCACGCTGGCGGCATGGTGTTTCGGTCTTGCCCAGGCCTGGGCGGACTGTCCGTCTGCGCCGGCCTCAGAGGAAGGCGGAATCCATACCTGTTTCGATGCCGGTCCCCAGGGTCACGTGCATCTTTGGATGCCCGGAGCCTTCGAGGCCGCCACGGCTCAAACCGTCGTGTACATTCACGGCTACAATCTGGATGGCGACGATCGGCAGGTGGGAGATGAAGGCCTCGGTGCGGATGGCTGTGCGAATCAGGACTACGTCGATTGCGCCTGGGAACGGCATCATCTTGCCCGGCAATTCGCCGAGAGCGGCCTGAATGCCCTGTTCGTGGCGGTCGCGGGACCGACCGGCGATCCGGGCGAACCGCTCTGGGAATCGCTGGACGACCTGCTCGACGGGATCGGTGAACGGATCGGCACGGCGCCTAACTGCGACGTGACGGTCGTGGCGCACAGCGGCGGCATTTTCACCGGGCTGGCGTTTCTCGACAGTCCATGCGTCCGGCACCTGATCGCGCTCGACGCGGTCTACCGGCGCGCGCTCCGTCCGCTGCCGGAGTGGTTCAGGGCTTCGTTCGCGCATCGCCTGACGCTGATCGGCGCGGAAGGCGTCTCCTACGCGACCGCGCGGATGGGAAAGCGTCTCGGCTGCCTGCGCCTCGCCGGCCCGGCGGAGCCGTACTCCCGGCCCGCTTTGCGAGCGCGTTGTGCGGTCGCCATCGATAGGCGCCTCAGACACATGGATGTGGTCCTGGGCCGTCAGGTCATTCCGCGCGCACTCCTGCGCTTCGAAGCGCCATCCGTGGTGAAAGCGGGGACGACCGCAGGTCGAAAATGAAGCGCCGCACCGCCGAAAACTCCCGGCGGTTTTTCTTTCCAAGAACATTGACAGACGGTGTGTGTGATGATAACCCTGCCTGCATCGGAGTGGTCATTCGACTTTCCAAGGAGGCCCGTCATGGGCGGAGATCTGACAGGCGCGATTCTGGTCGGCGCGTTTCTCTTCTTCTGGGCGTTTCTGTACGCCCTGCTCGAAGTCCAGACGGACGGTGCGGTCGGTTGGGCGCTCGCCTTCCCGACCTGGAGGAAGCAATCGCCATGGTATAGCCGTCTCATGAGCGGCAAGGAGCTGACCGGCTACCACGCGATCATGTTCCTGCTCCCGATCTTCCTGATGCTCGGCACGTTCATTTTCGACCGTTATTGGAGCGGTGCGTGGCGGCTGGCGAGCCTGCGGCACGCGGGGGAGATGCTCTCGTGGTACCTGATGCTGTCCGTCGACTGGGACTTCATGTGGTTCCCGCTGAACCCGTACTTCGGGATCAAGCGCTTCTGCAGGGGCGAAATCCGCTGGCATCGCAGGTGGATCGGACCGATACCGTTCGACTACGTCGGCGGGCTGGTCGGCGCGGCGGTCTTTACCGCAGTCGTCGGACTGTTCCTCGGCGCCGGCAGCGGCATCTGGTTCAGGCAGCTCCTGATCCTCGGCGTCATGCTGTGCGGCACCCTGCTGGCCGTGCTCATCGCTCCCGCGTACCAGCGCTGGCAGAAGAGCATGCGCGCGGGGCACGGACGCCTGACCGAAGACTGGAAGCAATGGTTCACGCCGGATGAGGTCGATGCTCTGCAGGCGCTGCTCCACAATATCGAAGACGCGCGTCAGCAGATCGCCACCTTCGAACGCCTCCGCGCCCGACGCGAGCAGCTCTGGGGGAACTCTTGGAGAGAACACCTGGGCATGAGCCCCGTCTGGCTTCATAAATGAAGCGCGAACGCATTTCGGCAGAGAGTCCATCCGCGGCTCCCGATCGGATGCGTTCTTTTCATTGAACAGCAGCGCCGTTGTTCTCTGTTGAGCTTTCCGGCGCAATGCGCTAGGTTCGTTCCGGTGAGCACGATCTGTACGGTCTCGGAGCCGGAACCGATCTGATTTTTGAAACGGACGCAAACGCCCGCGTACAATAATACCGCCGGAGAAGATCAACCGGCGGTTGCAGGGGAGATCCGTCAATGTCTCCAAATCAGCAGGATGGCCGCCAAGAACACGGCGAGGAACCCCAGTATCGACGTGAGTTTCATGCTGGCATGCTCCACGAACTCCAGCTGGCCGTGGCGCCGCATTTTCTCCGCTCGCTCACGCGCTCCGTCCTTCGGCTTCTGACCGGTTGGCCAGAGCCGCGTCTCCAGGCGACACCGGCTCGGCCCGCAGTACAGATGGATGATCAGGCAGGCAACGCACCCGATGCCGCAAACGGACATGATGCGAGAGATCACTTCGAGAGCCTGGACATGTTGCGCCAGCATGGCTTGTTCCTTTCGTCCCTGCGATGAGCGTTCGGATGCGGTTATCGTTGCATAAAAAAGCTTTGGAGTCAAGCATCGCCATGCAAAAACAGCGGTTCGACCCGCTGTTTTTGTTCCCTTGTTCAGAATTTCACCTCGACATTCTTTTGGGCGGCGTCGTTGTCCGGCAGGTCGAAGAAATCCCGCTTTTTGAAGCCGAGCGATTGGGCGATCAGGTTGGTCGGAAACACCTGCAGCCTGATGTTCAGGTCGCGCACGTTGGCGTTGTAGAAGCGGCGGGCCGCCTGGATTTTGTCTTCGGCGTCCGTCAGTTCGTGCTGGAGGTCGAGGAAATTCTGGTTGGCCTTCAGGTCCGGATACGCTTCCGATACCGCGAAGAGCGATTTGAGCGTCGACGAGAGCATGTTCTCGGCGGCGGCGTGCTGGGCCGGGGTTTGGGCGCCCATGGCGGCGGCGCGCGCGTTGGTGACGTTCTCGAAGGCAGCCGATTCGTGCGTGGCGTAGCCTTTGACCGTATTGACCAGGTTCGGGATCAGGTCGTAGCGGCGCTTGAGCTGGACTTCGATGTCAGACCAGGCTTCATCGGAGCGGACGTTCAGCGTCACGAGCCCGTTGTAGGCGGACCACAGCCACAGGCCGGCCAGCACGACGATGCCGAGAAGGACGTAGACTCCCATCATAGTGGCGTTCGCCAAAAAGAAGAGTTAAGCTGCTCTCAGTATGGACTACAATCCCTCGATTTTCAAGGCCTACGACATTCGCGGCCTGGTCGGCCAGGACTTCGACGACGCCTTCTGCGAGGCGCTCGGACGCGCCTTCGTTTTGCTGACGCGTGCCAAAACCGTGGTGGCCGGCCGCGACATGCGCGGCAGCTCGCCCGCTTACTTCGCGGCGCTGAGCAGCGGGATCATGAAACAGGGCGCCGACGTGATCGACATCGGCATGGTTTCGACGCCGATGTTCTATTTTTCCGTGTCCGACTACGATCTCCACGACGCCGGCATCATGGTCACGGCTTCGCACAATCCCGCCGAATACAACGGCTTCAAACTGGTGCGCGGCGACGCCACGCGGATCGGTCGGGGCACTGGCATGGAGGAGCTGAAATCTTTGGTCGAGGCGAACGCCTTTCCGGATGCCAAAGAGGGGACGCTGGTCCAGGCCGACATCGTGCCCGACTATCTCGATCGCTTGTTCGCGCTGGTACCGCCCGAAACGATCGGGAGGCTGAAGGCCGTCGTCGACGCCGGCAACGGCATGGGCGGCGTGATTCTGCCGAAAATTTTCGAACGGCTGCCGAACGTCGAAGTGCACCGGCTGTTCTGGGAACCGGACGGCACCTTTCCGAATCATGAAGCCAATCCGCTGAAAACCGAGACGCTTCGGGATCTCCAGCGCGAGATCGGCCAGGTCGGCGCTGACATCGGCATCGCGCTCGACGGCGACTCCGACCGCATCGGCTTGGTCGACGAGAAAGGCGAAATCATCCGCGCCGATCAGCTCATCGGCATGCTGGCGCACGTGCTCCTGCCCGGCCATGCCGGCGAAACCGTCACCTACAACGTGAGCTGCGGCAACGTCGCGCCCGAGGAAATTCGGGCGGCCGGGGGCGTGCCGCTCATCACGCCAGCCGGCGGTCCGCTCATCAAGCCGATCATGCGCGGGCATGACGCGCTTTTCGGCGGGGAACTTTCCGGCCATTTCTATTTCCGCGAATTCTTCGACGCCGAAAACACCGACTACGTGATGTTGCTCGCGCTCCAGCTGCTTTCCCGCGAAAAGAAACCGCTCTCGGAACTGGCCGCGCGGCTGCGCCGCTACGCCCACTCCGGCGAGATCAATTTCCAGGTCGGTGACGCGAACGCGCGCATGGCGGCCATCCGCGAGCGCTTCATTTCGGAAGCCTCTTCGGTGAACGATATCGACGGCCTGCGCATGGACTTTGGTGATTGGTGGTTCTCCGTCCGTGCCTCCAACACCGAACCGTTGCTGCGCTTGAACGTCGAAGGTGCCACGCCGGAGCTGATGGAGCAGAAAAAGGGCGAACTGTCGTCACTTATCCGCGGTTGAACCGGGGCTTGGCCGCCCGTCGTCCACAACTTGCATTCTTGCAGGAAACTTGTAGTATTTCGCTCACGCGATCATGCGTGGACGAGGTTCTTTCTCCATGGCCAAACCCCACGGGTACGGTCCGCTCTACCCCGATGTCGAGGGTATCGGAGCCGACGGCGACGGTACGCTCTACGATACCGAACGCCTGCAATTCGAGCTGTATGTCGACATGTTGCATGCACGTGGGCATGCATATGCTGAGGCCGATCACCATCGGATCGTCGGGAGGGCCGGTCTCGAGGTCGCCCGGATCATTGTCGGTATGTTTCGACTCGACGAAGAACCGGCGGATTTTTTGGAGGAATGCCGGCGTCTCGGCCCTCCGCGCATGCGGCAGGCGCCGCTCATGCCCGGCGTCGAACGGTGGTTCGAGACGTGCCGGAAGATCGGGGCTCCTCGGGCGTTCGTGAGTTCCGCGCACGACGCGCATGCCTTCGCGATGCTCGATACCCTCGATCTTCGCCGTCGCTTCAAGTGCATCATCACCGCGGATACGCCGGGAATCGACGGCCTGCGCAAGCCCGATCCCAGGCCGTACAGGCTCGCTGCTGAAAAACTCCGTGCGCGTAGGGGTCGTTGCTTCACCTTTGAAGACACCAGAGTCGGTGCGATATCCGCCTGCGAAGCCGGTTGGATCGTCGTCGGCGTGCCGCACCGCTTCTCGCCGCGCGAAACGCTCGAAGGCATCGCGCACTATGTGATGCCGGAAGGGCAAAACATCGGCGACTTCCAGATGGACGCAATCGCGCAATGGTTCCTGTGACGTTCACCGGTCGGGTGGATGCGGGAACCTTTTCTTTTTCCTGACAGGCATGTGGATAACTTCGATTGCGATGCGTTCCGCGGTCCGTTAAGTTCCAGTTGCTCCGATCGCATGGAGCATGGAGGTTACGATGATCGAGGACGCTGCACAGTTTCATAAGGAGTTCGGACCCGCGCACGTCGCCGATCTCCTCCAGCACGGATGGACGATCTGCCTCGCGCCGGACGGCGTACAAGACGATGCCAAGATTGCTTATGCCGGCATCGACGGAATTCTCACGCTCAGTCCGCTCGAGCAGATGAAGTGGGCTGGCCAACGCGCCCATGAGGGACAGATCGACATGGGATTGCGTCCCGTTCAACAGACTACCGATCCGAAACGCATCTTCCATTACGCGCACGGCTTGGAGGCTGAACTCGCCTGCAACGGCATCGACGTTACGGGCGAATGGAGTCTGTTCTTCGAGGCCAACCGGCGCAACCGCCTGCGCTGCAAGCGACTGGAAGGGCTGGTGTGCTCGGAACTCGGCGTCGGGAACCCGTCTGCCGATCACGATTTTGTCAGGCTCCTCCGCTATGAACCGGCATCGGTCGGCGCGATGATGGGTCAGGCGCACTGGGATCGATGCGCGATCTCCTTCCTCTTCGCCGGCACCCACCCGGGCGTCAGGATTTCCGCACGAGACGCGTACGATCGGACGTCGCCCGAACTCTGCGTGGTGGAGCTGGGACCGGATCAGGTGCTGATCACCGTCAGCGCGAAGTTTGCTGGCCTGACCGGCGGCCGGCTGAAGCCCATTTGGCACGACGTCATCTCGACCGTGGCCAACGTGCATCGGTACGTACAGATCTTTTTCACCCATTGCGGCTTACCCGATACGGTCATGCCACCGGGTTTCAGTACGCACAACTACGATTCATTGGCTCGGGTCGTGCGTGCGTATCATACAAACCAACCCGCCGCGCAGCGCATTGCCTAAAGCGATAGTTTGTCGCCGTCGGCTCCTTCGACCCGCTCCCGGGTCGATTTCTTTTTTCAGTTTTGCCTTTTGCGCTTCGGCGCGCTAGGCTCCAGCATATGATCGGCATCTTCGATTCCGGCGTCGGTGGCCTCACGGTCGTGCGCGCGCTCCGGTCCGCGCGGCCGGACCTGTCGTACGTTTACCTTGGCGACACCGCCCGCTGGCCGTACGGCGGCAAAAGTCCCGAAACCATCCGCCGCTATGCCGAAGAGGCCGTGAACTTTTTGCGCGCGCAGGGCGCCGAAGCCATCGTCGTTGCCTGCAACACCGCCTCGGCGCTCGCGGCCGACCATCTGCGGACCCGCCACCCCGCGCTGCCGATTTTCGACGTGATCGGCCCGGCCGTCCGCGCGGCCGTTCATGCGACGCGAAATAAACGCGTCGGCCTGATCGCCACGCGCGCCACCGTCGCCAGCGGCGTCTACGAAGCCGGACTCCGGCGGCTCGATCCGTTCATCGAAATCCGCGCGCAGCCGGCAGCGCTGCTCGTTTCGCTCGTCGAGGAAAACTGGGTCGATCGGCCGGAAACCGGCTCCATCATCTCCGCCTATCTTGCGCCGCTGCGCGAAGCCGGAATCGACACGCTCATCCTCGGCTGCACCCACTATCCGATCCTGAAGGCGCGCATCGCGGCGGCGATGGGGGAGGGCGTCGCCCTGATCGATTCGGCCGAAACGGTCGTCGCCGAATTCTGTGCTACACTCGGAAGAGATTCCGCGCTGGCCGCCTCGTTGGACGCGTCCGGTTCCGCCGCCTATTTCGTGACCGATCCGTCGCCGGCCTTCGAGGCGCTCGGTTCGTCCTGGATCGGCGCGGACGTCTCCGCCCGCACCGCCCGCCTTCCGTCCTGACATCCCTTCCGCATGCCGCATTTTCTCCTGACGATCCTGATCTTCGCCGCCGTCCTGGCCGTGCTGGTGCTCGCGCACGAGTTCGGCCATTTTGCGGCTGCGCGCCTGTTCGGCATCGACGTCGAGGAATTCGGCGTCGGCTTTCCGCCGCGTGCCCTGGGCGTGCGCCGCGGTCGGACGCTCTGGTCGCTCAACTGGATCCCGCTCGGCGGCTTCGTGAAGATCCGCGGCGAGGACGATCCATCCGCCTCCGGACCCGGCACCTTTTCGCACGCGCCGGCCTGGGCGCGCGCCGTCGTCATCTGCGCCGGCGTTTTCATGAACCTGGTGCTCGCCTCGGCGCTTTTCGCTGTCGGCTACGGGATCGGCGTCCCTCAGCCGCTGGGCGGCCTCCCGGCCGGCGCGCGCGTCCGCGATCCGCGCGTGCAGATCGTGGAAGTGCTCAAAGACTCGCCGGCCGGGGCGGCGGGCTTCATGGTCGGGGATACGCTCGTTTCGATCGACGGCCGGCGATTCCTCAAAATCGACGATATCCAGTCGTACATCAACGCGGCCTCCGGGCCGGTCGACGTCCGGCTTCAGGAAGGCAAAGCGATGCGCGACGTGCGGCTGACGCCCGTCGTCGATCCCGACTCCGGAAAAAAACTGATGGGCGTCGCGCTGGCCGAGTCCGCCATCGTTTCCCTGCCGTGGTATGCCGCCGTCTGGCACGGCATCGCCGCCACCGGTTTTTACGTGAAAGAAATCTTTCTGAGCTTCGCCGATCTCATCAAAGGCCTGTTCGTCGGGCAGAAGCCCGGCACCGAACTCTCCGGCCCGGTCGGCATCGCGGTCCTGACCGGCCAGGCCGCCCGTCTCGGCTTCCTCTACCTGTTGCAATTTGCGGCGCTGCTTTCGG
Organism: uncultured Gammaproteobacteria bacterium; assembly: GCA_964532415.1. Taxonomy (GTDB): domain Bacteria; phylum Patescibacteriota; class Patescibacteriia; order SG8-24; family DYFX01; genus DYFX01. The sequence continues at coordinate 37,317 of CAZHHN010000004.1, read as the reverse complement.
TCAACCTGGCCGTTGTCAATATTTTGCCGATCCCGGCGCTCGACGGCGGCCGGCTGCTCTTCATCGTTATCGAGAAACTGCGCGGCCGTTCCGTGCGCCCTCTGGTCGAAGCCGTCATCCACCGCGTGGCCTTCTTCCTGCTGCTCAGCTTGGTGCTGATCGTCACGCTCCACGACATCGCCCGCTACCGCGGGCAGATCGTGCATGCAGTCATGGGGTTGTTTGGGGTGAGCTGATGGCCGCTGCGGTGGCAAAATCCGACGGCCTCCGACGACTGACCGCTTTGCGGCAGTCTTTTTTGATTCCTGACGAAGAAGTGACAAAATCGGGCGTTTCCCTTAAAGTAATCGCATGAAAGACCGTTTGGAGCGTCTCAAAACCGAGGCGACCGCCGCCTTTGCCGCCGCCAAGGACGCGGCAGAGTTGGTGGCGATCGAAATCAGGTATCTCGGCCGTAAAGGCGAGGTGGCCGCGCTCATGCAGGGCGTGGCCGGTTTGCCGCCGCACGAACGCCCGGTCATGGGCCAGCTGGCCAACGAGCTGAAAATCGCCGTCGAACGGGCGCTCTCCGAACGCCGCCGGGAATTGGAGGCGGAGAAGCTCGGCGCCATCGCGACGTCCGAATGGATCGATCTGACTGCGCCCGGCACCCGTCCGCCCGAAGGCCATCTGCATCTCGTGACCGACGCCGTCGCCTCCATCAGCGAAATTTTTTCGCGCATCGGCTTCACGCGCGCGCGCCACCCCGAAGTCGAATGGGACTGGTACGCCTTCGAGGCGCTCAACATGCCGAAAGACCATCCCGCCCGCGACGAGTGGGAAACTTTCTTCGTCGACGCGCCGGAACATCCCGCGCTCGGCAAGATGGTGCTGACGCCGCATGCCACGTCGGGGAGCGTGCGCGAACTGCAGAAAGGAAAGCTGCCGCTGCGCGCCATCAACATCTCCAAGACCTACCGCCGCCAGAGCGACGTCACGCATGTGCCGATGTTTCACCAATTCGACGGCCTGATGGTCGATCGCGGGCTCTCCATCACGCACCTGAAAGGCGTGCTGGATTTCTTCGCCCGCGAATTCTTCGGCCCGGGCCGCAAGACGCGGCTGCGCCCGTTCCACTTCCGCTTCACCGAGCCATCCTTCGAAGTCGATATCAGCTGTGAAGTCTGCGGCGGCAGCGGGATGGCCGGCAGCGCCAAATGCCGCGTGTGCAAAGAGGGCTGGGTCGAGCTCGGCGGCGCCGGCATGCTGCATCCGAACGTCCTCGAGGCCACCGGCATCGATCCGGAAGAATGGACGGCCTTCGCTTTCGGCTGGGGCGTCGAGCGCACCATGATGATGCGCGACGGTCTGAAGCTCGACGATATCCGGCACCTGTATAAAAACGATTTCCGGTTCCTGAGGCAGTTTTAATCTTCTTATGAATAAGAGTTTCTTTGAGGCTTCAATGCGGGACACGGGTTCTTCGGAACAGGAGCGTGAACGCGCCGTGGAATTGGCGCAGGCGGACCTGCTGAAAAAAATGGAAGGCGGAGCGGATACCCATGCCGAAGCGGTCGAACGCGCGCGCCGGCTCGCGGACCAGGACAAGGGGCGGCAGGAGCTTTGGAGCGAGCAAGAGAAGTTGATCGAATGGACGCGCGCGCATTATATCGGCGAATCGGTGCTGGAGGGCATGGAAGCCGTCGTTCGCGATCTTCCGCCGGAAGCGCAGGCGAAGTTTTACGAGCAGGCGCCCGTCGGGGTGCTCGTGGCCCCGGCTGGGGAGCGTTATGAGGATACGTCGCTCGGAAGCCGGAAGTTCCTTCAGCGAAGCGTCACATTGGATGCGCTTCAGGGCGTGCCGTCATTCGACGACGCGCACTATGCGGCGCTGGTCAAGCTCCTGCTGCGGACGCGCTTGCTGCGAACCATGGCGCGGGAAGCCTGGCCCACGGCGGGCCAGCCGAACGAGGCATTCAAGCGGGACGTGGAGGATTACCTGATGGCGGCGATGCCCATTACCGACCCGGTCGTTGGCCGCTCGGGGTCACTTGAAAGTCGACAGGAAGTGGCGGTCATCTACGCCGCCGAAACGGCGGGTCGAAATATGTTTCCCGACGATACCCTGGCCTGCCTCAGGCTCGCGTTCCAGGCGGACCCCACTCTTTTCACCGATATCGTCGTCCTCTCGATGCTTCGCGAACGGATCGGCGGATTGGAGCAGGATCGAGTCATCGGTGGCCATGCCGACCGGGCTTCGTTTCTGGAACGTGAAGCGGGGCGACGGGCCGAAGACGGCATTCCGTATCGCGACGACGGGGGAGTTGATGCGCATCCGCGGCTTGCTGGAGCGCGAACGCCGCAATCTTGAGGAATGAACATGCCCGCTATTCTCGCCATCCTGGTTGCACAGGCGTTCTACACGGTCGCCGACGTCCTTCAGAAGAAAGTGCTGGGCGGCGCGGGCTTCTCGGTCCGCACGCTGCTCAGCTTCGGTTTCCTGGCGACACTGCTCGTCTCCGGCACCGGCTTCGTCTTCCAGATGTTCGCCATGTCGAAGCTGGAACTCTCACGGACCATCATCCTGCTCGGCGTCTTCGGTGTCGTGTTGGCCGCCGCGGCCGGGGTGCTGGTCTTCCATGACAAGCTTTCCCTGAAGAACTGCTTCGGCATCGCCTTCGCCATCGCGGCAATCGTGCTGGTCCGCTCGAAATGATATGAACCTCCTCGTCTCCTACAACTGGCTGAAAGACTACATCAAGCTGAAAGCGTCGCCCAGGGATTTCGCGGCGCGGCTTTCGCTTTCCGGACCGTCGGTCGAGCGCATTCATCCGCAGGGCGCGGCTTTGGAGAAGGTGATCGTCGGAAAAATTTTGAAAGTCAGGCCGCATCCGAACGCCGACAAGCTGCGCGTCGTCGAGACCGATCTCGGCACCATGACGAGAGAGATCGTCTGCGGCGGATCGAATCTCGCCGAAGGCCAGCTCGTGGCCGTGGCGCTGCCCGGTTCCTGGGTGAAGTGGCACGGGGAAGGCGAGCCGGTCGAAATCAGGGAAGCGGCGCTGCGCGGCGTGACGTCCTACGGAATGATCTGCGGCGCCGACGAGATCGGCCTGATCGACCGCTTTCCGAAACAGGGGGAACGCGAAGTCGTCAATCTGACGGCGCTGAAACTGAAACCGGGTACGCCCTTGGCCGAAGCGCTTGGAATGGATGACGTGACGTTCGATGTCGAAGTGACGTCGAACCGTCCGGACGCCTTCTGCCTCGTTGGCATGGCGCGCGAAGCTTCCGCCATTTTAGAAGCGCCGTTTCTCGCCAAACCGGCCAAGCTGCCCAAGATGAAGGCGGGCGCCAAGTCGCTCCCGCTCGAGGTGAAGATTGAATCCAAAAAACTCTGCCCGCGCTACCAGGCGATCGTCATGACGAACGCCGCGGTCGGTCCGAGCCCGGCCTGGATGAAAGAGCGCCTGCTCTCGTCCGGTGTCCGTCCGATCAACAACCTGGTCGATATCACCAACTACGTCCGGCTCGAGCTCGGCCAGCCGATGCACGTCTTCGATTACGAGAAGCTCGAAGGGAAGAAAATCGTCGTGCGTGAAGCCGAGGCGGGCGAGAAGCTGGACGCGCTCGACGGCAACGCCTACGAGCTGAAGGCGGGACAGCTGGTGATCGCCGACGCCGAACGCCCGGTGGCGGTCGCCGGCGTCATGGGCGGGCAAACGACCGGCGTGACCGAAACGACCAAGACGTTCGTCTTTGAATCGGCGACATTCGACGCGGTTTCGGTGCGCCGTACCGCCCGCGCGCTGGGCCTGCATTCCGATTCTTCGCAGCTCTACGAAAAAGGCCTGTCGACCGAATCGACCGCGCCGGCGCTCGACCGCGCCGCCGAACTGGCGGGCCAACTCGCCGGCGCCACGGTCGCGTCCAAGGTCATCGATGTTCGCGCGGCCGCCTACAGGCCGCTCGCGTTCCCGTTCCGGCCGGAACGCGCCGCCGAACTGGTCGGCATCGAAATCCCGGTCGGGGAAATGCGGCGCATTCTCGTCGCGCTCGGTTTCGAGGTGACGGGCTCCGGCGCGAAGTGGAATGTCACCGTCCCGTTCTGGCGCGATCACGACATCGAAGGCGAGCGCGACTTGGTGGAAGAAGTCGCGCGCGTCCACGGCTACGGCAATCTGCCGTCGGTTCTCCCGTCGGGGCCATTGCCGCTCGCCGCGCCCGATCCCATTTTCGCCTGGGAAGACCGCGCCAAGCGATTGCTCAGGGACTGGGGCTTCACCGAAGTGATGACCTACTCGTTCATCTCCAAAGAACTGGCCGACAAGAGCGCCTGCCCGACACAACACATGCTACGCGTCAGCAACCCGCTTTCGGAAGAATTCGAATATCTGCGCGACCGCCTGATCGGGAGCCTCCTGAACGTCGTCGCCAAAAACCAGGAAGAAGCGGTCGAAGGCCGCGCCTTCGAGCTGGCCAACATCTACCTGCCGCGCGAGAACGATCTGCCGCAGGAGCTGCCGCGCCTAATCGCGGCTTCCTGGAGCCGGAACGCCGACGGCCGCGACGTCTCCGCGCTCAAAGGAGCGTTTGAAGCGCTCTTCGACGCCTTCGGCATCCGCGGCGTGCGGATCGAACGCGGCGGCGGCAACGGGCTCTGGCACCCCGGCCGCAGCGCTTCACTCATGCTCGGTGGAGAGATGCTCGGCGGTTTCGGCGAATGCCATCCGGAGCTGCTCAAGCGCTTCGGCATTGAACGTCGCGTGGCCGTGGCCAGCCTGGATTTTCGGATGCTCGCCTCGTTCGCCAGCCAGGCGAAATTCTACGTTCCGATCCCGGAGTTTCCGCGCGTCAAGCGCGACGTGGCTTTCGTCGTCGAGCGGCATCTCGAACACGCGGCCGTCGCGCAAAAACTCGCCGGTTTCGATCCGCTGCTCGAGCGCGCCGAACTGTTCGACGTCTTCGAGGGCGGAAATCTCGGCGCAGGCAAAAAGAGCATGGCCTATCATCTCGAATTCGGTGCCGATGACCGCACCCTCAAGGCCGAAGAGGTCGATCGGGTGATGGAGGCGATTCGCCTATTGCTCACCCGTGACCTCGGGGCAGAAATTCGTTCCTGATTTTTTTTTCTCACTCCTCTATGAACCGATCCGAATTCGTCCAGCGCCAGCACGACGAGGTCCGCGACACGCTCGAAAAACTCCGCCAGCACGTTCCGGGTTTCGAGGAAAAGCTTCAGGAAGGCGGCGAGGCCGAGGAATGGCAGCCGCTGCTCGATGAGGCGCGCGCCGGCGTGGCGGCGCTCGAACCGGTCCTGGCCGATTTCGACAACGCCGGCGTCGATCCCGAGGAGCTCGTCCAATACGCCCAGACGATCGAGGACTGGCAGCAGAGGGAGATCGAGCTTGCGAAACAGCTCGCCTGAGTATGCTCTCCCACGAAGAAGTCAAGGAACTCTCCGACCGCTTCCAGGCCCATCGCGCTTCCGCCGAGGAACGCCTGAAACAGGAGCCGTCCGACGACGAGATGCGCGACGTGCTGGAAGACGCCGAGGAAGCGCTCGAGGCGCTGGAAAATCTGCTGGCGGTCGATGACGAGGATCTTGCCAAGTACGACGACCAGCTCTCGGATCTGGCCGAACGGGAAACGGCACTGGCCGACCGCCTTGAAAGGTGATACACTCTTCGCTGAAGACGGATTACGCATTAAAGGAGGAATGTGTATCTCGAAAGCTCCAAAGACATTTTGAATCTGGTGCTGGCGTTCTGCGCCCTGTGGTTCACGGCTTTCGTGTGCTGGCTGCTGTGGTACGTCATCGGCATCCTGCGCGACGCTTCACGGGTGATCCATGAGATCCACGAGAAGATCTCGGCCATCGACCGGGCCGTGCACGCGGCCAGGGAAAAAATCGAGTCGTCCTTCGGCTCGTTCGGCGTGGCCGCCGCGGGCATCCGGATGCTCGGGAGCTACCTGGAAAAGCGCAAAGGCAAAGCCGCTGAAAAGGTGAAGGTCGCCGCCGAGAAGATCAGGAAGAAAGTCTCCAAGGTCAGGAAGCGCGTCGAAGAAGCGCTGGAGGACGAGGAGGAGTCGGAAGACATGATGTAACGAACGATCAAGACCGCCATCGGGCGGTCTTTCCGTATTTTCTGCGGGGTATGCTATCCTTTGGCCAAGATTCATCTTTATCCTATGGATACGACTACACACGGATTGCCGGCCATCAGCTGCCGCGACCTCCGCAGGCTCCAGGACCAGGAAAAGAAGCACGTACTGATCGACGTCCGCGACGCGGCCGACTACGAAGCCGGCCATGTCGAGGGCTCGATCCACGTTCCGCTCCGGGAACTCGAAACCAACATCGACGGCGTGGTGCCGGACAAGGACGAGTACGTCATCGTGATCGGCGAGGAGCGCGGTCTGGCCCCGGAAACACATGAACACCTGCAGGCCAAGGGCTATACGCGCGTCGAATTTCTTCTGGGCGGCTTCGATGAGTGGTGCAAGCCGGCCGAGCCGGACATCGCCGATCTGCGGGAGGACGCCGAACTCGAAAAAGGTATCGCCGAGGACGTGAGCGAGCACGGCGAGGACAAGGACGATGTCGAGCCGGGAAACGACGACGAGCCGCTGATGTGAAAACCCCCGTAAACGTTGGCCCCTTCAAAAGGAAGTTGCTATACTTCCTAGCGTACTAAGACTTATCCACATAGCGTTCGTATGGCGAAGATGAGCAAGTCCCAGGTCGTGGCCGCCATGGCCGAGAAGTCCGGACTGTCCAAGAAGGATGCCGGCATGTTCCTGGAGAACCTGGCGAAGCTGGCCGAAACCGAGGTCAAGAAGGCCGGCGAGTTCGTCCTGCCGGGCTTCGGCAAGCTGGTGAAGATGCACCGCAAGGAGCGCATGGGCCGTAATCCGGCCACCGGTCAGCCGGTCAAGATCGCCGCGAAGACGGTCGTGAAGTTCCGCCTCGCCAAGGCGATGAAGGACGCCGTCCTCTGAGACATGAGGCAGAGAACCCCGCCATCCGGCGGGGTTTTTGATTCACCTGCTTGATGCCGGCGCGGGTCGCGCGGTACCATTCCCGCATGACGCAGGAAAAATCCCGGAATGACAACGTTCGGGATGCTCTACGGCGTTGATCGGCAGCATGAAGGCGGGACGCGCAGCCGGTAAGAAGATGCCGGTCGGCGCGTCGTTCGGAGAATAGTCTTATCCCTCTCATCACGCTTCTATGGAGACGCATAAAAACGGTCGAACGCTTCGATGGCTCGTACCGGGACTGGCGCTGCTTCTGCTCGTGGGCGCGGGCTGCGCGCAGAACGGCGGCATGACGGAAAACCCTTCCGCCCCGGGATCGGCCGGCGAATATGCCGCCCCGACGCCTCCTGAACAGATGGGTGCCGGCACGACGGTTTCGGGGGCCAAGCAGCTCGCCTTTCGCGAGGCGATGGACCGCCTGTGGGAAGACCACGTCACATGGACGCGTCTGTATATCGTCAGCGCGGCCAACGGATTGAAGGATACGGACGCGGTCGCCGCCCGTCTGATGAAAAATCAAGAAGCTATCGGAAACGCCTTCGGCGCCTACGCCGGCTCGGGAACCGGCACGCAGCTCACGGCCCTGCTCAAGGTGCATATCGACGGCGCCACCAGAGTGCTGGCGGCGGCCAAATCCGGCGATCAGGCCAAACTGAACAGTTCTCTCGCGGACTGGCGGAAGAACGGTGACGACATCGCCGCGCTGCTCAGCGCCGTCGATCCGGCCGACTGGCCGCTTGCCGCGATGCAGGCCGGCATGAAAAAACATCTCGACACGACGTTGGCCGAAGCCGGCGATTACCTGGCGGGCAAGTACGATTTGTCCGCGCAGGACTACGATACCGTCAAGGATCACATCTACATGATGTCCGGCATGCTGGCCGACGGCATCATCAAGCAGTTCCCGGACAAGTTCTAGGGACGGAAGACTCCCCGAAAGGGGAGTTTTCGTCTGGAAAAATCGTGAAAAAAAATAATGGGTTCCGACGATGAGATCGCCGGAACCCGATGGAGAGTGATGGGGCCTACGCTTCGGCGTCGATCTCGGCGATGGTGCCTGCCAGCCGTGCCTGTTCGAGCTCCATCTGCTTCGCGACCCAATTGTTGAGGGAGAATCCCTGCCGTGGCTTGTAGAGCGTCACGGCATATCCCCCGACACTCTCATGGTTCTTGATCCTGTATCCTGTGTGCAGGCACATGATGTAATACACCTCGTCAGGATTCGAGAGACGGAGCAGAGCCTCACCGACCGTCTCTGCTTCCCAGTACACATTGTCGGTATGAGCTTCGTGGTGAAGAATATCCAGGCTGTCCTGGACCTCTGCCAGCAGCTCGCCTTGCTGATTGAGGAGAAAAAACCGCGTCCTGTCACAGATGTCGACCCGTGACCCAGAAGCGCTTTTCGTCCAAGCGCGTTGTGCCAGCAAATCTGGGGAAACGCGCATGACCGTCACCTCTTCCGTTGCGGAGGGTGAGATGAAGGTCGGATGATCGTGCATCGCGCCTTCTACGCAGCCCGGATGCTCACACTTCTGATGGGAAAAGACGCTCTCCTTGCCCGTTCGAACCTTGGTCAGGAACGTGAACTGCCGAAAGAAAGTTTGAATACGGAACCGGTTGCTGCTCATCGTCGTTCTCCTTCCGCTTCTCGCGGAGAATTGGGGCTAGCCTCTCGCTATTGGCCCCGGAGTTACCCTGCGGCGGAATGCCGCGTGGCTCCTCGTGTGTACCTTAAAAATGCCGGTTTGTCAAGAGTCGTGCGCAAAACCTGGACGCGCGTGCGCATTCGGCATACCATGGCCGGTGCTGATTCCTAAACTTCAAATCATGCCCTCCATTACCCTGTACGGCGGCCGCCATGGCTCGTCGTTTCGTCCGCACTGGATGCTCGCCGAACTCGGATTGAGCTATGAAACCAAGGAGGTCGATATGGCCGCCGGCGCTCACCGCGCTCCGGAATTCCTGGCGATCAATCCCGCCGGCCAGGTTCCCGTCATGGTCCACGACGGTTTTGTCCTGACCGAATCCGCCGCGATGGTGCATTACCTGGCCGAGAAGTACGATCCGAAGTTTTTCGGTCCGCAGTCGCCCGAATCGCACGCTACCATGCTGCGCTGGCAGCTGTTCGTGCTGCTCAGCATCGACAGGCACTTCACCACGCTCTGCATGAAGAAGTGGGGGTATCCCGCCTCCGCGGAGAACGAGACGGCCGCCAAGGAGGCCCTGAAGCGCTACCTCCCGGTCTTTGAAGCCCAGCTCGCGGGCAAGGACTATGTCTTGGGAGAGGCCTTCACCGTGACGGATATCGTGACGCGTTCCAGCTTCAATTACGCCGAGATGGCCGAAGTCGATCTCGCACCGTATCCGGCCGTCACGGCTTGGATGGCGCGCTGTGCCGCCCGTCCGGCCTACGTCAAGGCCCAGCAAGGCTGACATGGAGGCGCTCAGGATCGTCGGTCTCCGCAAGACCTACGCCGGCGGCGTCGAGGCGCTGAAAGGCGTCGACCTTTCCCTCGGGCAAGGCGACTTCTTCGCGCTGCTCGGCGCCAACGGCGCCGGCAAGACGACGCTCATCAACATCGTGGTCGGACTGACGACCAAAAGCGCGGGCGATGTCGCGGTCTTCGGCATCGACCGCGAGCGGGACCCGGACGGCGCCAAAGCGCTGGTCGGCGTGGTGCCCCAGGAATTCAACTTCAACATTTTCGAAAACGTCCGCGACATCGTCGCCACGCAGGGCGGCTATTACGGGATGCCGCGGCGGGAAGCTGAGACCCGCGCCGACGAGCTCCTGAAAGAACTCGATCTTTGGGAGAAGCGCGCCGTGCCCTCGCGGACGCTTTCGGGCGGCATGAAGCGCCGCCTGATGATCGCCCGCGCCTTGGTGCACCGCCCCAGGCTGCTGATCCTCGACGAGCCGACCGCCGGCGTCGACATCGAACTGCGGCGCGGCATGTGGAACTATCTGCGTCGCCTGAACGCCGAAGGCACCACCATCCTGCTCACGACGCATTATCTCGAGGAAGTCGAGCAGCTCTGCCGGAACATGGCGATCATCCAGCGGGGCGAAGTCGTGAAATCCGGATCGGTCCACGGCCTGCTGGCTGAAGCGGAAGGTCGGCGCTATCGCCTGACACTCGACGCCGTTCCGACCGAGGCGCAAGCCAAGGCGATTGGAGCCGGGGAAGTCAAAGGCGCGGTCGTGACCGTTTCGGTCGCTTCGGGAGAAAACCTGGACGCCGTCTTCGCACGCGTGCGCGAAGCCGGGCTGCGCGTGTTCGATGCCGCCCATGCCCAGAACCGGGTCGAGGAGCTTTACCTTTCGACGCTCTCCAAATAATATGCGCCGCCTGATCGCCTGGAACGCCTATCTCACCATCGTCCGCAAGGAAACGTCGCGCATGTTCCGCATCTGGATGCAGACGCTCCTGCCGCCGCTCATCACCCAATCGCTCTATTTCCTGATCTTCGGAGCCTTCATCGGCTCGCGCGTCGGCCTGGTCGGCGGCGTGCCGTACATGGCTTTCATCGTGCCGGGCCTGGTGCTGATGGCCGTCATCCAGAACAGTTTCAGCAACGTGGTCAGCACGTTCTTCTTCGCGAAGTTCGCCCGCCACATCGAAGAGATCATGGTTTCGCCGACGCCGGATTGGGTCATGTTGGCGGGTTTCACGACCGGCGGTGTCGTCCGTGGCACGGTCACCGGCGCCCTGGTCTACGCTGTCTCGGCGGTTTTCGCCCGGCCGCCGATTGAGCATCCCTTGATCGTCCTGTTGTTTCTTCTTCTCACCAGCCTGCTCTTTTCACTGGCCGGCTTCCTGAACGCCATCTTCGCCAAGAAGTTCGACGACATCAGCATCTTCTCGACCTTCGTGCTGATCCCGCTCACTTATCTCGGCGGCATCTTCTACTCGATCGCCCAGCTGCCGCCGGTCTGGCAGGCGGTGTCGCGCTTCAACCCCATCCTCTACATGGTCGACGGCTTCCGCTACGGCTTTTTCGGCCAGGCGAGCCTCTCGGTCTGGTGGAGCGCCTGGCTGCTGTTCGGCGTGATCGTCGCGCTGGCCGCCGTGAACCTCCACCTGCTCCGGAAGGGAACCGGCATGCGCACCTAGCCATGAAAAAGCCGCAGGCCTTCAGCCAAGCGGTCGTGAAGATCGCGCTCTCGATTCCGAAAGGCCGCGTGACGACCTACGGACGCATCGCCCGCGCCGCCGGCGGGGGCACGATGGCGTCGCAGAGCATCACCTCGATCCTCTGGAAAGCCGAGCAGCGCGGCGTGAAGAACATCCCGTATCACCGCATCGTCTATGCCGACGGCCGGGTCTGGATGAACCGCGCGCATCGTGCCAAGCGCTTGGCGCTCTACAGGAAAGAAAACATCAAGATAGACAAGAACGACAAGGTCGTCGATTTCAGGAAGATCGTGCTGGATCCGATCGCGGGATGAGTCCGCGAGCCTTGCGTGACGCGAATGGCTTCGGGTAGAGCGGCGCTATCATTCATCCATCAATTTCCGGCCGCATGCTTGAGACCCTCAAACGACATTTCGGCTACGACCGCTTCCGCCCGCTGCAAGAAGAGATCATCCGGCACGTCATGGAGGGCAAGGATTGCCTGGCGCTGATGCCGACCGGTGGCGGAAAATCTTTGTGTTTCCAGATGCCGGCGCTTCTGGCCGGCGGCCTGACGCTCGTCGTCTCGCCGCTCATCGCCCTGATGAAGGATCAGGTCGACCAACTGACCGAGAGCGGCATTTCCGCGGCCTATCTCAACAGCTCCCTCTCCGTTCGCGAGATCGAAGCGGTCAAGCGTCGGGCCTTGGACGGGCAGCTGCGCCTGCTGTACGTGGCGCCTGAGCGCATCGCCACGCCGGAATTCCGCGCGCTGCTTTCGCGGCTGGACGTGCGTCTCTTGGCCATCGACGAGGCGCATTGCATTTCGGAGTGGGGCCACGATTTCCGTCCCGAGTACGCCAACCTGAAAATCTTGAGGACGGAATTTCCAAACGTGCCGACGATCGCGCTGACGGCCACCGCGACCGATCGGGTGCGCCGGGACATCGTCCGCCAGCTTCATCTGCGGCAGCCGCGCGTTTTCATTTCGAGCTTCAACCGCCCGAACCTGCGCTATTCGGTCGCGCCCAAGAAAAAAGGCCGGGACGGTCTGTACGCGCTGCTCGAGAAGTATCGCGGCGAGAGCGCCATCCTGTATTCTTTCTCGCGCAAGGACACCGAAACGCTGGCGGACGATTTGCGGAAGCGCGGGTTCAAGGCGGCCGCTTATCACGCCGGACTCGACGCCGATGCGCGTTCGCGTACGCAGGAGTGCTTCATCAAGGACGATCTCGACATCGTGACGGCGACGATCGCCTTCGGCATGGGCATCGACAAGCCCGACGTCCGGCTGGTGGCGCATTGCGATCTGCCGAAGTCGGTTGAAGGCTACTATCAGGAAACGGGACGTGCCGGCCGCGACGGCTTGGCGTCCGAATGCGTGCTGTTTTTTTCTCCGGCCGACCGGCGCAAGCAGATGTACTTCATCAATATGATGGAACACGGACAGGCGCGCGAACAGGCCTATCAGAAACTCGAATCGGTCATGCGCTATGGGAGTTTGCAGGAGTGCCGCCGGCGCTACTTGTTGCGGTATTTCAACGAGGTGGCCGCGTCCGGCAACTGCGGCAATTGCGACGTCTGCCTCGGGCTTTCGCCCGTTCCCGAAGCGGCGGTTCCGGCCGTGCCGAGGGAAAACGACATGGATGCCGCGCTGTTCGAGCGCCTGCGCGCGCTCCGTAAGCGCTTGGCCGCCATCCGGCGCGTGCCTCCCTACATGATTTTCGGCGACGTCAGCCTGCGCGCCATGGCCAGCCAGCGCCCGGTGACCCGCGCCGAGTTCGCCGTCATTCCCGGCGTCGGCGAGAAGAAACTACAGACCTTCGGCGAGGTCTTCATGCAGACCATCAGGGATCAGGCGTGAAGGAAGCCTTCGTGATCTCGCAAAAGCCGCCTGGCCGGCGGCTTTTGACGCTTGACAGTTGTACCTTGGTATGATTTCCTCCGACACGGAGGTATCATGCAATCCGAAGAGCGCTTTCACCAGATCTTTCAATGTCGCCGCGTCTTCCTGGCGGTCGTGCATGTCGAAAGCGCCGAGCAGGCGCTTCGCAATGTCGCCGTCGCGCGCGACAACGGCGCGCATGGCGGCTTCCTGATCAATCATGCCATCGAGGCGCTCGCTCTCGATGCGATCTACACGCAAGTCCGCGCCGCGCATCCGAACTGGTGGATTGGTCTGAATCGCCTCGATCGCACGCCAAGGCGCGCCTTCCAGACGCTGCCATTGGACGCGTCTGGCATCTGGACCGACGGTATCGGTCTCCATTCCGTCATGACGTCTCCCGTCTTGGCGGAGCTTATGCAGGAAGCGAGAGAAGAGCGCTTCGGTCCCGACTGGTCCGGATTGCATTTCGGCGGCGTGGCCTTCAAGGGCCAGCCGAAGCACCCAAGCATCGCCGAAGAAGCACGAGTGGCCAGACTATTCGTGGATGTCGTAACCACCAGCGGCTCCCAGACTGGCGAGCCGCCGTCCTACCTGAAGATTCGGACGTTGCGCGATGCGATCGGCGGAAAGCCCTTGGCCGTCGCCAGCGGCATGACGCCGGAAAACGTCGCGACCTATCTGCCGATGGTCGATGCCTTCCTCGTCGCCACTGGCATAAGCCTGAGCCATACGGAACTGGATCCCGTCCGCGTCCGGCAGCTCGCCGATCTCATCCGCGCCTTCTGACAGGGCGCGGTTTTTATAAAATGTGCTAGGCTATGCCCATGAAAATCGCCATCGTCGGCGGCGGCGCGGCCGGGTTGATGGCCGCCGCCGCCATCCATGAACGTTGCCCCGGGGCCGAAGCGTTCCTGATCGAGCGGAACGCCGGCTTGGGCAAGAAGGTCATCATCTCCGGCGGGGGACGCTGCAACGTCACGACCGGGCTGCGCGATATCCGGGCGGTGCTTTCGAAGTATCCGCGCGGCGGCAAGTTCCTGAATTCCGCGATCAGGCGCTTCCCGCCCGAGGTCGTCTATGCCTGGTTCGAGGCGCATGGCGTGCCGCTCAAGACCGAGGAGGATCTGCGCGTCTTTCCGCAGTCCGACGACGGCCATGACGTGGTCGGCGCGTTCGAACGCCTGTTCTGCGGATCAAAAATCCGCGTTCTGCTCAATCATCACGTCGTCCGAATCGAGCGTACGACCGAAGGCTATCGCCTCCATTTCAAAGACGGCCAGACGCTGGAAGCCGATCGCGTCATCCTGACGACCGGCGGTCAGGCTTTCCGCCATACCGGTTCGACCGGCGACGGCTACGCCTTCGCCGAAGCGCTCGGTCATGCCGTCACGCCGCTCGCGCCCGGTCTCAATTCCTTTGTTGCGCGCGAGACGTGGCCGAAGGACGTTTCCGGATTGTCGTTCGAAAAAGCGCGCCTGCGGGCAAAATTCTCAAAAACGTACGAGTTCACCGGGCCATTCCTGTTCACGCACCGCGGCGCGAGCGGACCGGCCGTCTTCGCGCTCTCCAGTCTGGTGGCGTTTGAAACGTATGACGCCGCCCAGCCGATGGAGTTGCGCATCGATCTCTTCCCGGACGAGGCAGAAGAAGCTTTGCTGAAAAAGTTCGAAGGCGCGCTGCGCGAACATCCGAAGAAGAGCCTTGTTAACGTGCTGGATTTCCTGATGTCGAAATCGCTGGCCACGGTGCTCTGCGGCGAACTGGAGCTCAATCCCGTTTTACGCGCAGTGGAACTTTCCAGGAAAGACGCGCGCCGCGCCGTCGCCTGGCTGAAGGACGTGCCGCTCCGGATCGTTGGCCGGGGAGCGGGCGACGAGTTCGTAACCGCCGGTGGCGTCGATTTGGCCGGCGTCGATCCGCGCACCATGCAATCGAAAATTTCCCCGGGCCTGTTTTTCGCCGGAGAAATCCTGGACATCGACGGCTTCACCGGCGGTTTCAATCTGCAGGCTTCCTGGGCGGCGGGCCGCGTGGCGGGGGAGAGCGCCTGCCCGATCTGAGATTCGGGAGTTTGCGTTTATCGCCTTTCGAACTGCTTCCCGTGGCATCGGTCGCAGAACGCCCGCTTTTCATCCCAGACCAGGAACGTGCCGCCGCAACGGCAGCGATCGAAGAATTCACGCACGGCACTCCACGCGTTTCGGAGCCTATTGGCCATAAGAATGGTTACGCGCCTCGGATCGGCGCCTGCTGGACCCTAGGCAGAACCGACCTCCACATGGCAAGAGGGGGTAGGAGAGCGAGGGTTTGTTATACTGAAGGCATGGAATCGAAGAAAAAAACCTGCTCTCGCGGGCATCGCTACGCCGGCAGCGGCCCGTGCCCGGTCTGCTGGCCAGGCGGCGCCAAGAAGCGCAAGCCGGAAGCCGCCGCCGGCGCGGTGCACCGCATGCCGGCCGATCTGCGCAAGATGCTCGCCTCCACACCAGCGGCTCGGGCCGTCTGGAAAGGCATCACGCCCCTCGCGCGCAACGAGTGGATCTGTTGGATCACTTCCGCCAGGCAGCTGGAAACGAGAAAGATCAGAATCGAGAAAGCGCGTTCAAAAATGGAGGACGGCATGCGCCGGCCGTGCTGCTGGGCCGGCTGTCCGCATCGCGCCGGACGTGAAGCCGCGTAACTCCCGCTTCATCCACGGCATCCCGTGAAAACCACCTACAAATGGGGTTATGAGAACATTGTGAAAAGAAAAGGCGACTCAGTGCGTCTAGAGTGACTGCAAGGCTTTAATTACCTATTCCGACATATGCGCAGGATCATTACCACGACCTTCGTCACCCTCGATGGCGTCATGCAGGCGCCCGGCGGGCCCGCGGAGGACACGTCGGGAGGTTTCGAATACGGCGGCTGGATGGCACATCAGGAATGGGATGAGATGATGGGCAAGATGATGAACGACTTCATGCACATGCCGTTCGAGCTGCTGCTCGGACGGGTGACGTACGATATTTTCGCCTCGTACTGGCCGACGGCCCAAAACGACCAGGAAGTGGCGGCGCCGTTCAATGCCAACAAGAAGTACGTTGTGTCGCATGGGGCGTTCACGCCAAGCTGGGCGAATACGGAATGTATCAGCGGCGACGTGGTGACGGAGATCAAAAGGCTCAAGACGATGGACGCGCCGGACTTGTGGGTGCACGGGAGCGGCAACCTGATTCAGGTGCTGCTCAAGAATGAGCTGGTGGACCGGATGCATATCTGGACGTTTCCGGTGACGATTGGGCAAGGGAAGCGGCTGTTCGCCGAAGGAACGCTGCCGCGCAGCTGGAAGATGGTTGATTCCAAGGTCTCGGCGAGCGGCGTGCTGATCGGGACGTACGAACCGGCCGGGGAGTTGAAGACGGGCACGGTCGGAGCCTGAGGAAATGGTCCGAAAACCCATCAGACTGCGTGAAAAACCATGCCTTTGTTAGGACCCCGACGTGGGCCGTCAGCCGAGGCGGCAGACGGACCTGATAATCCTGGCCTTGGGGTTCGAGTCCCCGGCGGTCCACCACCGCAGATTGACAAACTTGCGGTGAAGGGCGTAGCATTACGTCAGTATCAAGTCTGGCCGCTTGGCGAAAGCCGACGAAAACTCCCCGAAGGGGGAGTTTTCGTTTACACTGGAACCGTGAAACCCTTCAAGGACTGGAAAACCGAAGACTGGTCCGGCGCCGCCACGGTGCTGCTTCTCTTTTTCGGCCTGCCGCTCCTCGTCTGGCTGAGCGGCCGCTCCTCGCTCTTTACTCCGTCCGCCCCGCCGACCGCAACCCCGCCCGCCGCCTACCAACCCCAACGCGCCGTCCTCTCCGGCACGATCGTCTGTCTCCCGCCCGCGCCCGACTACCCGCCCGCCGAGGAATGCGTTCCTGGCCTCCATGCCGACGATGGCGCCAACTATGCCCTCAATTTCAACCTGATGTCGGAAGCTCCCGCGCCCCACAAGGTCGGCGATCGCGTTTCCGCCTCCGGTACCCTCATTCTCATCGAGCGCCTCAATACCGATCACTGGCGCCGATATGATGCCAAAGCGATTTTTTCGGTGACGGATTCGTTCAGGGTGGTGAGATAGATGAACAGGCCGCCGGCCTAACCAAGGGCATTTTGCCGCGTCAAAGCCTCAAAAGATGGTCTTTTTGATCCCCAGCCAAACCCTTGAAAAGAAAGGGTTTACGTGTTCGCCTGAAATCCAGTAAGATCGGACAACTAACGACGCTGCACTAAGCAATCAGACAGCTTTTAATCTATGGGGATTCAAATTAATCCGGGAAGACCGACTTCATGGGTTTGTCCACAAAATCACGAAAGGTTACTTATTGGTGTATTGATAGGAGATGCGCCAAGGTGTTCACAATGTGGAAGAGAGATGATTCAGGAGCAGCAATAATGTTTCTCTAGGCATAGAGATGCGCACCAGACCACAGATTCCATCAGATGTAAAATTAATCCTCAGACAAGAGGCTGGTTTTGGTTGTTGTAAATGCGGGATTCCAATTATTGAATACCACCATATTATTCCTTGGGAACGAGAACACCATAATCGACCAGAAGATATGATGTGTCTTTGCCCCACGCATCATACTGAAATAAGAGTTATCAAGGAAAATAAGCAACGAGAAATAAAATCTAGCCCAGTTAACAAACAAACAAATAAAGTTGAAGGGTATCTTCATATCCCTCAAGATGTGCCGGTCATTAGGCTCGGTGGAAATACATTTAAAAGACAAGGTGCGATTTTAAAAATTGATGACGAAGTTATCGTTTCGTTAAGGGTAAATGCAGGAGGTAGTCTGAGTTTATCCATAAGGTTATATGATGAACTGGATAGGAAAGCGCTAGAAATAATCGACAATGAATGGGTATCCGGTGATTATTTGGCTTGGGATATCTCGTTTACGCTCAATTTTCTTAAGTTAAGATACAAAAAGGGTGAAATTGGAATACAGGTTGATGCACGTAAATCACCTGTTGATCTATTCGGGAATCTTTGGTTTAAAGGTCAAAACTTCCTTTTGGAGCCTGCTCGAATTCTATTCGATGGAGCCATAAAACAGACCACTTTTAGTAACTGCGAATTTGTTAATACCTTTTTACAGGTAGATACACAGGAGAAAAATTTGAAAATCATATCTGATGGAATGCCAACTATTAACCTCAATCAAGGAACTATACAGCTGGGTAGAAATGGACCTTCCATTACTGGTACGGGCACGATTTCCGGCGGCGGCACCATCTCAACACCTTAATTGCCCTCGCCCCCTACTCTTTGAGTTATATCGGGTACACTGTTGATATGTCCCCCCGCTTCACCCACCTCCATACCCATAGCCACTACTCCTTATTGGAGGCTTTGCCGCAGGTGGACAAATTGGTGAAGTTCGCCAAGTCGCAGGGAGCGACGGCGCTGGCCATGACGGACAACGGCAACATGTTTGGCATGATCGAGTTCGCGCAGGAGTGCGCCAAGTCCGAGATCAAGCCGATCTACGGCTACGACGCCTTCGTGGCGGTCGACACCATCGATCTCAAGCGCCACCGCGTTGACGACAAGAACACGCGCCTGGTGCTCCTGGCCGAGAACATGCAGGGCTACAAGAACCTGATGAAGCTCGCTTCGGTCGCGTATCTCGACGGCTTCTACTACCGCCCACGCATCGACCGCAACTTGCTCCGCCAGCACGGCGGGGGACTGATCGCGCTCTCCGGCGCGCGCAGCGACATCGGCAGGTGGCTGAAGGACGGCGACGTCGAAAAAGCCCGCGAGCGCGCCAGGGAATATCTCGGCATCTTGGGCGCGGATAATTTCTTCTTCGAGCTGGATCATCAGCCCGACAACCCGACGCAGAAGGAAACCAACGACGCCTTCGTGGCGCTCGGCAGGGAACTCGGCATCGGCGTGGTCGCTTCGCGCAACGTCTACTACCTGAAGGAAGAAGAATCCGAAGCGCGCAATCTGCTGCTCTGCATCAAGGACAACCGCACGCTCGAGGATCGCGAGCGCTCCGTCACCGCCGACTACGACCTTTCGATGTCCGCGCCCGGGGAAGTCGAGGAAGCCTTCAGGGATCTCCCCGAGGCGCTCGAGAACAACGCCAAAATCGCCGAGCGCTGCGACGTGAAGCTCGAACTCGGCAAATGGAACTTTCCGATCTACGAGATCCCCGACGGCCTGACGCCCATCGACTATTTGAAAAAAATTTCCTACGAGAGGCTGCCGCAGCTTCTGAAGCGCGAACTGAACCAAGTCGAACTCGACCGTTTGGCGTATGAGCTGGACATCGTCGAGAAGAAAGGCTACGCCACCTACTTCCTGGTGGTCGCCGACTACGCTTCCTGGGCGCGCGGGCAGGGGATCATCTCGACGACCAGAGGCTCGGCGGCCGGCTCGCTGATGGCCTTCTCGATCGGCATCGTGACCGTCAATCCGCTGGATTTCAACCTGCCGTTCGAACGCTTCCTGAACCCGCTGCGTCCCTCCGCGCCCGATATCGACATGGACTTCGCCGACCACCGGCGCGGCGAGGTGCTGGAGTACGTGAAAGGCAAGTACGGCGTTGACCGCGTCGCCCAGATTTGCACCTTCGGAACGATGGCGGCGCGCGCTTCGGTGCGCGACACCGGCCGCGCTTTGGGCTATCCGATCGCCTTTTGCGACCAGCTCGCCAAGCAGATCCCGATGGGTTCGCAGGGCTTCGCCATGACGATCGACCGCGCGCTCAAGGAAACGCCAGAGCTGAAAGCGCGCTACGACCGCGAGCCGGAAGTGCGCCGCCTGATCGGGCTGGCCAGGCAGATCGAGGGCAACGCGCGCCACTGCTCGGTGCACGCCGCCGGCGTTGTGATTTCCGACAAGCCGCTGGTCGAATACACGCCGCTGCAGCGCGAATCCGGGGGCGAGGCGATCATCACGCAGTACGAGATGAACTCGGTCGAGGCGGCCGGCGTCCTCAAGATGGACTTCCTCGGCATCCGCAACCTTTCGATTTTGGAATACGCCATCGAGCTGGCCCGTAAAACCAAAGGCGTCGAGATCGACCTGGTGCACATGAAGCGCGACGACAGGAAGACCTTCGAGATGCTGGCGGCCGGCAAAACCATGGGCCTCTTTCAGCTGAACGGCGACGGCATGACCAAGTACCTGATGCAGCTCAAGCCGACGGTGCTGGAAGACATCATGGCCATGGTGGCGCTCTACCGTCCGGGCCCGATCGAAATCATTCCGGACTTCATCAAGCGCAAGCACAATCCGCGGCTGATCGCCTACCTCGATCCGCGCATGAAGGACTATCTCCAGATGTCGTACGGCATGCTGGTCTATCAGGACGACGTGCTCTTGACCGCCATCAACCTGGCGGGCTACGACTGGCTGGAGGCTGACAAGTTCCGCAAGGCCATGGGCAAGAAGATTCCGGAGGAAATGGCCAAGCAGGAGATCAAGTTCAAGGAAGGCGTGGTCGCGCACGGCATGATTAAGGCCAAGGCCGAAGAGCTGTGGGAATTGATCAAGCCGTTCGCCGCCTACGGCTTCAACAAGGCGCACGCCGCGTCCTATGCGATCGTCGCGTACCAGACCGCCTACATGAAGGCCAACTTCCCGGCCGAATACATGACGGCCCTCATGACGGCCGAGTCCGGCGATCTCGACACGGTCGCGCTGGCGGTCAAGGAGTGCGGGACGATGGGAATCGAAGTGCTGCCCCCGGACGTGAACAGCTCCGAGGCCGGCTTCACCTATATTGACGACGCGCACATCCGCTTCGGACTCGGCACCATCAAGGGCCTGGGCGACGATACGGTCAAGGCGATCATCGACGAGCGCAGGCAGAGCGGCGCCTTCAGGGACCTGGCCGATTTCGCCGGCCGCATCTCCGGCAAGGCCTTCAACAAGAAATCGCTCGAATGCCTGGCCAAGTCCGGCGCGCTCGACGCCTTCGAGGACCGCAACCGCATCGCCGAGAATCTCGACGTGCTCACGACCTACAATAAGAACATGGCCAGGGAACGGGAGAACGGGCAGTCCAACCTGTTCGCCTTCGTCGTGCCGGCCGGCACCGAACTCGTGCCGATGCTGGGGTTGCGGAACGTTCCGCCGGCCACGCGCCGGCAGAAGCTCGCCTGGGAAAAGGATCTGCTCGGCCTGTACGTCAGCGCGCACCCGTTCGAGGAAGTCTCCAAACAATTCGGCGAATTGCTCACGCCGCTTTCGAAAGCGCTGGCCTTTCAGGAACGCGCGCCGGTCAGGGTCGGCGGCACCGTCACGGCCGTCAAGCAGATCACCACAAAAAAAACCGGCGAGCCGATGCTCTTCGCCACCATCACCGACCAGAGCGGCACGGCCGAGTGCCTGGTTTTCCCGAGCGTCTTCAAGGAGAACGGCTCGGTCTGGGTCGAAGGCGCCAATCTGGCGGTGACCGGAAAAATTTCGCGCAAGGACGACGAACCCAAGATCCTGGCCGACCGCGGCTGGGCGCTGACCGACGAAACCATCCCCGTGTACAAGAAGCATTTCAGCGGCGAAGAAGTCAGTTCCGAGATGATGCTCCAGATGCAGCGGCCCAAGGCGCGCGCCACCGCCGGGGAAGTGCGCGTCAGCCTGCCGTCCCGAATGCCGCCGTCCGCCGTCGCGGCGCTGAAATCGACCCTGGCCAAATTTCCCGGTCGCGCGTTGGTGGCGCTCGACGTCCGCGCCGAAGGCGGCGTGCAGCGCGTCGAGACGTCCTTTCTGATCGATCCGTCCGCCGACGCCGTTTCCGCCATCGAGAAACACGTCGGGATGGGGAACGTCAGGGTCCTGCAGCCGGCTGCATAACCCCCGCTTTTTTCGGACGGCAGGCGCGTGGTATAAAGAGCATGCAGAGTGCGTTATGACGATACCCAGAAAGCCGGGAAAATTCCGAATGCGCGATCGGATCGATCCCGCGGACGCGCGGGTGCGGGAGATCAGCGCGCTGGCCGATCGCGTCTTCCGCGCCGAGACCGTTTTCCGGGAGCATCCGACCGATGAAACGGCCAAGCTCGATCTCGAGATGGTCCGCCTGGAACAGCGGTTGTTCGAGGCCGAGCACGACAATACCGGCGCCTTCAAATTCAACCGGCTCGGCCGCCATATCCAGCAGCTGTTTGAAACCGGACCGGACGGGCGGGCCGCCGTCGAAACCGATGCCGGAGGCCGTTTTGTGCTGCCGGAATCGCAGTCTCGCCGGCGTTTCTTGCTCGTCAACATGGGCGAACTCGACCGCTTCAATAAGGAGGGCGGCGGGCATGCGGCCGGCGATGCGGCGCTTTCCGCCACCGAAGAGCAGATCGAGCAGACGCTCGGTACGGCCCTGAAAGGCGCGACGGGTTCCGGGGCGGAACACGCCGTCTACCGCTATGACGGCAACACCTTCCTGATCGATCTCGCCGATATCTCCGAAGAACAGGCGTACGCGCTCGAAGTCCGCCTGTGCGAATCTCAGCCCTCGGTTCAGGGCGTCAGGGAACCGGCGCCGCTTACGGTCGGCCGGGTGGATATGGCCGATGCGCTGGCGCTGCTCAACCATCTGCAGGCGGAGTTGCCGGACGGAGCCAAGCTCGATTCCGGCGAGGAAGCCGCCCGCGAACTGGTCGAGGTCCTGCGGCGGGCGGCCGATTGGCAGATGGAAGCCGCCAAGCTCGGGCAACGGGCCGACCGCATGCGGGAGAAGATCGCCTCGCAGGATCCCGAAGCCCGTGAGTTTTTCGACAACTACCTGAAAAAAGCCTTTCAGGGCACCGCACTGGCGACATTTGACGATTTTGAGAAGGCCGTCACGGGTGAGGCCGCCGATGATTTTCCGGAAACGGTCCAACAGATGGCGCTGGCGGCGGCCGAGAAGCGCTTCGCGGGAAGCCGTCGCGTCGAAGATCAGTTTCAGGAGATCGTCGAAGCGCGCGTGAAGGCCCGCGGCATCCCGCCGCTTTTGCCCGAAGCCGGGGAATTCGTCTTGCCGGGGAAGCTGCAGACCGGAGGCGATCGGGTCTTGGATGCCAAACGCGTCCGGATGGAGACGTTTGCGAAAGACGCCAAGGCCAATCCGCAGGACGGATTGGCGGCACGGCGCGCCCAGAATGCCAGGCTGGAGTACCAGCTTGAAACGGCCCGCCGCGATCGCGGTACGGGCCTTCTCGCCCGCGGCGCCCACTATGAAGATCTCGAACGGGCCATCGAAGGAAACCGCGACGTCGCGGTCGTCTTCGTCGACATGGGATTCCTGAAGTATTTCGATCAGATGGGCGGCACGGACGTCGGCGATCGCGCCCTCAAGACCGCGGCGCTGCTGATGGAGCAGGCGCTCGGAAACGCCGGGCTGGAAGGCGAGGTCTATCGTTACGGCGGCGACGAATTCACCATCCAGGTCGAAGGCGGCGCCGACGCGGCCGACCGTTTCATCGCCGCGCTCAAGGCGCTGGAAGTGGCGGCCGACCCCATCCCGAAAGGTCCGAAGTCGCTGGCCGAATACGCTCCGACGAAACTTTCGTTCAATTGCGGCCTGGCCGACCGCGCCATGCTCGAAGCGGTCTATGCCGCTGCCGTCGCCGGCGGCGAAATCACCGACGAGGACCGGGCCGATCCAGGGAGGCTGCGCAACCTGCAGGCGGAACTGATGACGCGCGCGGCCGATACCGGCATCGAGTATGAAAAAGCGTATTCGCGCTTCCTGTTGCTGATCGAGGCGTTGCGTGGCGTGAAAGAAGCGTCCGATCCCGGACTGCGTGCCAGGCAGGTCGAGGCCCTGATCAACTTCTCCAATAAGGCGATTTTCGCCGAACTCGGCGGCCGCGATCATCTCCTCGATTTGGCGGCCGATCTGTCGTTGCAAAACGAGGTGCTCGAAGAGGCTGTTTTGGACTACGTCCTCAGGACCGTCGGAGAAGTCCGGGCGCGGGAGAAGAACCGGAAAGAGTTTCTGGATGTTTTGCTGGCCGCCGAGACCAGAGTGTCTTTTCTCAAAGCCCATGTCGCCAGGCTGCAAAGACGCATCGACACGCTCGAGCAGGCGAACGCGGTACAGCGGGCTCAACTCGAGCAGGCCATCCGTCATCATGCGCAGGCCGAGGCGGACCGGCAGGAGATCATCGCGGCGCGTGGAACGCTCGACAAGGTGGCCTGAGATGACCGTCAGTCAGCTCCCGTGCTATACTTGATCCACTATGTCGCCCAGGAGGAAAAAGGGGGCCGACGAAGAGACAACGCCTGTCGGAGGCGGGCTTGAGGCTGCTCCGAAAAAACCGCGCGCCTCCAGAAAGAAGGTCGTAACCGAACCGGAAGCGTCCGCCGGTCTGCCGCCCGCGCCCAGACAGCCCGTTTCGATTCCGATCAGGCCCATTCCGGCGCAGATCGTGGTGCCGCCGCGCATGACCATCGAACCGGAGCGTCGTCTTGATGGCGAAGTTGAAGAATTCTGGAAGCCCGCTCCCCGGAGCGGCACCGATCTTTCGTCGCCACCCCGTGTACTGCTTCAGCGCCAGGGCGCGCGGCAGGAAGTGGAAGACGCCCTGGACGATCCTGAGGACATGCACGAAAGCGACCGCGAAGGGCTGCGCCCGAACGTGCGCACCGGACTGTTTCGGAAGATCGCGCTCGGATTTTCCGTTCCGGTGCTGCTCATCGGCGCCGCCGTCGCCTACGCGGTCTATGCCCATGCCACGGTGCTCGTCTATCCGCAGAAAGCCGAAATCCGTTCGGAGCAGGACCTTTCGGTCGCCGGTGACGTCCGCGAGGGCGACGTGCCCGGCCAGGTGGCCGAAGTGACGGTCGGCGGAGACCGGACCGAGGCTCCTTCCGGGGCGACCCCGACCGACGGTACGGCGCGCGGCACCGTGACGCTCGTCAACGGGTCGGGGAACGACCAAACGCTTGTCGCCACCACGCGCCTGCTCACGTCGGACGGCATCCTGTTCCGGCTGAAGTCCCGCGCGAACGTTCCGGCTCACGGGCATGTGGCCGCCGACGCCTATGCCGATCGGCCCGGCGCGAGCGGCAACATTGGCCCTACCACCTTCACCATTCCCGGCCTGAGCGCCGATCTGCAGAAGCTGATTTACGCCTCGAGCGATGCGGCCATGACCGGCGGCGTCGTTTCGAGCGGTACCATCTCCCAGGCCGACATCGACCGGGCCGAAAACGGCCTGCGCGACCAACTCACCAGACAGGCCGAAGACGAGCTGGCCAAAACCGCCGATCCGAAATGGACGGGCCACAGCCTGGTCGCCGAGACCATGACCCGCTCCGTCAGCGCCGCGCCCGGACAGGAGGCCTCCGGCGTGACCGTCCGGCTGACGCTCCGCGTCCGTTCCGTCGATTTCGACCGCGATAAGGCGCTCGCGCTCGCAGTCGATGACATGAAGCGCGGGTTGACCTCCGAGCGCGAGCTGACCGGAGTCGACACGGAGCACGCCGAACTCAACGCCGTCTCGGCCGATCCCAAAGCCGGCACCGCCAGCCTGCACGCGCGCCTGAAAGGGGAATCGCAGGTCTCCCTCTCCGGCCCGCTCTTCGACGCCTCCAAACTCCGCGGTCTTGGACTCAAGGACGTCGAAGGTTATTTCGACGGCATTGAAGGCGTGGAAAAGATCGAAGTGAAGTTCCGCCCGTTCTGGCTCAAGCGCATGCCGCTCCTGCCCGACCGCATCGATTTCCAGATCCAAAAGTGACCGTCCGGCCCCGCGCCCGGCGGGGCTTTTCGATTCCGGAGCGGCCATGCTAAGGTGAACCGGTAAAATACGTCCCGCATCCCGTATGCCCGCAAAAAAACCTGCCGACTACGACGAGCTTGACCGCATGCGCCACTCGGCCGCCCATCTCGTGGCCGCCGCCGTCGCCAGGCTGTTTCCCGGCACCAAACTCGGCGTCGGACCGGTCATCGAGCACGGCTTCTATTACGACCTCCTGACGCCCCGGCCGCTCACGGCCGAGGATTTTCCGGCGATCGAAAAGGCGATTTCCGGCCTCAAGGCCGAAAATCTCGACTTCCGGCGCGAGGAAATGCCGATCGATCAGGCCATCGAATTTTTCCGGGCGCGCGGCCAGGAATTCAAAGTCGACCTGCTCTCGGACCTCAGGGCGCACGGCACCACCAACCTGAAAGAGGAAGACGCGCAGGACGTGGCGGCCGGCGCGACCGCTTCGGTCTATTGGACCGGCGACTTCGTCGATCTGTGCCGCGGACCGCACGTGAAATCTTCCGGCGACGTCGGCGCGATCAGGCTCAAATCGGTGGCCGGCGCCTATTGGCGCGGCAAGCCGGACAACGCGCAGATGCAGCGCATCTACGGCTGGGCTTTCGCGACGCAGGAAGAGCTCGACGCCCATCTGAAGATGCTGGAAGAATCCGAGAAGCGCGATCATCGCAAAATTGGGAAGGAGCAGGGGCTCTTCGTCTTTTCCGATCTGGTCGGTCCGGGGCTGCCGCTCTGGACGCCGCGCGGCACGCTGCTGCGCGAACTGCTCGACGGCTACGTGCACGAACTGCGCGGCGCGCGCGGGTATCAGCGCGTGACCATCCCGCACATCACCAAGAAGGACCTGTACGAAACTTCCGGCCACTGGGCGAAGTTCGCCGAAGACCTCTTCAGGATCGAGACGCGCGAAGGCCATGTCTTTGCCATGAAGCCGATGAACTGTCCGCATCACGCGCAGATCTTCGCCAGCGAGCCGCGCAGCTACCGCCAGATGCCGCAGCGCTACGAAGAAACCACGATGGTCTACCGCGATGAACAGTCCGGCGAGCTTTCCGGATTGTCGCGCGTCCTTTCGATCACCCAGGACGACGCCCATGTTTTCTGCCGGCTATCGCAGGTGCGCGAAGAGGCCGAAAGCGTCTGGTCGATCATCGAGACGTTTTATACGACATTCGGCTTCAGTCTCAGCCTGCGCCTTTCGCGACGCGATCCCGGGCATCCCGAAAAGTATCTCGGCAGCGCCGGGGAATGGGAGCGCTCCGAAGCCGCCCTGCGGGAAATCTTGGAGGCGTATGGCGCCGCCTGGACCGACGGCCCCGGCGAAGCGGCCTTCTACGGCCCGAAGATCGATTTCATGGCCGAGGATTCGCTCGGACGCATCTGGCAGGTCGCCACCATCCAGCTCGACTTCAACCAGCCGCGCAATTTCGGACTGGCCTGCGTCAACGAGAAAGGCGAGAAAGAACCGATCCTGATGATCCATTGCGCCATCATGGGTTCGATCGAACGTTTTCTGGCCGTCCTGATCGAGCACTTCGCCGGAGCTTTCCCTCTCTGGCTCGCGCCGGAACAGGTGGCCCTCCTGCCGGTCGGGGAAAAGCACCGCGAAGCCTGCCGCGCTCTTCAGACGCGTTTCCGCCAAGCCGGGCTCCGGCCCTGGCTCGACGAATCCGACGATTCCGTCGGCAAAAAGGTCCGCAACGCCGAAAAGATGAAAATTCCCTACAGTCTGGTGCTGGGCGACAGGGAAATTCCGGAGAACGGGGACTGGCATGACGCCACCGGATTGTCCGTGCGGGTTCGCGGTTCCAAGGACGCGGTCGAGATGCCGCTCGGCGATTTCCTCGCGCGCCTCCGCGGGGAATCTTCCGGCCGGACCCTCGCCTCCTGAAGCGAACGCCATTTTCCATGCGCGCGCTCCCGCGCCTGATCGCCATCGTCGGTCCGACCGCATCGGGAAAATCCGCCTTGGCCGTGCGCCTGGCCCGGGACATCGGCGGTGAAATCGTCTCGGCCGATTCGCGGCTGCTCTATCGCGGCATGAATATCGGCACCGCCAAGCCGGCGCCGCAAGAGCGGGGTGACATCCCGCATCATCTGATCGATGTCGTGACCCCGGCCGGTATCCTGACCTTGGCCGAATACAAGCGCCGGGCGCTTCGGGCCATCCGCGGCATTCTGCGGCGTGGCAGGGTGCCGATCGTCGTCGGCGGCACCGGTTTGTACGTTCAAGCGCTTGTCGAGAATCTCGAGATTCCGGAAGTGCCGCCGGACCCGGCCTACCGTACCTTTCTGGCGTCCAGGGGCGCCGTTTGGATGCTCGCGCGGCTTCGGAAGCTGGATCCGGCCTACGCCGCGCGCATCGGACCCAATCCGCGCTATGCCGCCCGGGCGCTCGAAGTTATCCGCGCCACCGGCCGGCCTTTCAGCGCCCAGCAGGGAAAAGGCCCGAGACGTTTCGAAACGCTCATGATCGGTCTCGATCCCGGTAAAGCTGCGATCAGCCGCCGTATCCGCCTGCGCGTCCGGAAAATGGTCCGCACGGGCCTCCTCGAAGAGGTACGCGCGCTCAGGAAACGCCATCCGGATCCGAACAGGGCCCGGGCGCTCCACACGGCGATCGGTTACCGGGAGCTGTTTCCGGTTTTGGACGGGCATAAAAGCCTTGCACGCGGCTTGGAGGATGTCATCCAGTCAACCGAACGGTACGTTAAGCGCCAGCGGACGTGGTGGAAACGCCTGCCGGAACTGAAATGGTTCGATCGTTCCGGAAACGCGCTACGTTATGCCAAAAATTGGCTTATATCAGCGGAATAGTGCGATCTGGCCTTTTCAAGAAGCACATTTTTTGCTACTATGGGCTCAGGATTCTTAACCTTCAGCGTATGGAACCCGTTACGGGGTATTGCGTCAAATGCAAGGCCAAGCGCGAAATCAAGGATGCCCAAGAGGTCCAGATGAAGGCCAAGGGCGGCAAGACGCGCCCGGCCCTCAAAGGCGTCTGCGCGGAGTGTGGCACGGGTATCTTCAAGATCCTGCCGTCCAAGACCGCTTGAATCGGCCAAAAAATCCCGCCTTTCGGCGGGATTTTTTGTGGATGAAGTCCGATTGACCATATTTTTCCGCGATGATAGAATCCCCCAGTCCGGCAGAGGGCTGCAGGGGGGTTTCCAAGGGCTACTTCTCACGCCTCAGGGAATTTTCTCAGGGATGGGCGTTCCGGCTTGCCGGGACGGTCGTCCGTAACCCCCTGCGGCCCTGTGCCGGAAAAACCCCGTTCGCTGGTTGCGAACGGGGTTTACCTGTTTATTTGAACCAACTCCTTACCCAGCTCAATAGGCTGGCTTTCTTCTTTTGCCCGGGCAGTCGTTCCGAGCCGGATGCCGGCGTCACCGCGGCCTCCCTTACTGCCTGTGCGGTTCTCCGAGTGCGGAAATCATCGAGGCGTTGCCGTTCGGCCGTGCTTAGCAGCGGCTGATTTTGGCCGGAGGCGGCAGTTTCCGCTTTCCAAGCCCGATCTCCTTCAGCATGTCGGGCCTCGATGTCTGCTCGTCGTTCGGCGGCGGCCCGATGGCTCACGTCCGCCACGATTTTTTTGGCCTCGATCGTTTGAGCTTCACCTTCGGTGATTTCTTCGAGATCGTCTTCACCGAGCACCTCAGCTCCTGCGTTGGCGGCGTGAACGGCCTCGACGAGATCGGCATGCTGAGCGGCATCGAGCGTGGGCGACTTTTTAATCAATTGCGCTTCCGACGTCAAAGCCTGAGGTTCTTCCTCCCGTGCGTCCATCCCAGTGACTGCTGCCATCTTTTCGGTTTTGCGTGTGGAATGGGCCGGTTCCAACGTCCTCTCGGTCCGCGCTGCGGTTCCCCGCCGTTGATCTTCGAGATTCGCCAACACCTCGTGCAGCTCCACCGGAGCCTCAAGAGTTGGTTTGGGCTTCTCCCACACCCCGCTGCCCTCCGCTAAAGATACGGGACGAGCGGGACGGGGATTTCCTCCGCGTTTTTTTGACAGACTGACGGGCGGTTGTTCGAAAGCGGCGCACATACGGTTTCTGGTTAAAGTTTTCCCAATTTCGCCTCGAGGATTTCCCGGACCAGCTCCGGTTTGGCCTTGCCTTTGGTTTCCCGCATGACTTGGCCTACCAAGAACATAATAGCAGCTTGCCTGCCGGCTTTGTAGTCGGCGACGACTTTGCCGTTCGCCAGGATGGCGTTGTCGCAGGCCAGTTCCAGGTCGCCCACGTCCGACACCTGCTCGAGTCCGCGCTCGTCCACGATCTGCGAGGGATCCTGTCCGGATTCGAGCATGGCACGCAGCACTTCCTGCGCGGCGGTGCTGTTGATCCTGCCGAGATGCAGCAGCGTCAGGAATTCTGCGAAGTTTTCGGGCGTGACCTTGGCGATGCGGATGTCGGCGCCCATCTCGGCCATCAGGCCGAACATCTTGGAGAGCAGCCAGCCGGAAACCAATTTTGCGAACTTCGGCTTGTGGGCGTCCCAGGCCTCCTTTTCACCCGTCGCGGCGAGCCATTCGCGCAGCTCGGACATCACCCGTTCGACCCAGCCGGCCAGAAAGGGATTCTCGACGATCTGCTTGGCGTCGGCGGGGGAGAAGGCGTACTCCTCACGGAAGCGGGCGCGCCTGGCTTCGGGCAGTTCCGGCATCTTCTGGCGGACGGCCATCTCGATCCCGGCGAGTTCGAGCGGTGGCAGATCCGGTTCCGGGAAATAGCGGTAGTCGGCCGAGTCTTCCTTCACGCGCTGCTCGACCGTGATCTGTCGCCCGTCGTCCCAGCCCCGCGTCGTCGTCTGCATCGGCGGCGCGCCCGCTTCCCAGAGCTTCGTCTGGCGCAGGATTTCGTATTCCAGCGCGCGCTCGGCGGACTTGAAAGAATTGAGATTCTTGATTTCGGTTTTGGGATTGAAGCGCGCGACCGATTCCGTTTCGATGGCCGGATCGTCGATGACCTGGCGCAGGCTGACGTTGGCGTCGCAGCGCAGATGGCCCTTTTCCATATCGGCGTCCGAGACGCCGAGCGTGCGCATGATCAGCCGGAGTTCCTGCAGGAAGGCCTTGGCTTCGGACGGGGAAGCGAAATCGGGTTCAGTCACGATTTCCGCCAGCGGCGTGCCGGCCCGGTTGAAATCCACCAGCGAGGACTGGCCGTCGCCGGCGTGCTGCAGTTTGGCGGCGTCCTCTTCGAGATGCAGGCGCGTGATGCCGATCGTGAACGTTTTCCGTTCGCCATCGGCGGCGAAAGGGTTCTCCAGCGTGATGCGGCCGCCTGTGCCGACCGGCCGGTCGAACTGCGAAATCTGGTAGCCCTTCGGCAGGTCGGGATAGAAATAGTTTTTCCGGTCGAACTTCGACTGCGGAGTGATGCGGCAGCCGAGCGCCAGCGATGCCAGCACGCCGAACCCGACCGCCTGCCGGTTGGCGACCGGCAGCGTGCCCGGATGGCCCATGCAGACCGGGCAGACGGCGGTGTTGGGCGGCGCGTCCTCGGCGCGGTTGTCGCAGCCGCAGAACATTTTCGATGCGGTTTTGAGCTGGACGTGGATTTCCAGGCCGATGACGGGCTCGAGGGTCATAGTATGGCCATCCTAGCAGGCGTTCGGGCATAAAAAAAGGCCTCGGCTTACGAGGCGGAGGGGGTGGGCTTGGGGCCGAGAACGGCGTCACGCGCCTTTTCAGCCGGAGGGTTCATGGGAGTACGGATGAGATACTCGAGAAGGAGCAGGGCAAGGTAAAAGCCGAGCGCGCCGGCCGAGACGAACTTCGTCTGTGAAGCCGTCCAACCGAGCTTTATCTGCGCCTCCGACGGCACGTCGAAGCGCAGGGCAAAGTAGACGAGCGCAGCGGCAAGCATAAGCTTGAAGACGGCACTATTTTTCAGCATGTCGCTGTCCGTGCTCGGCATCGTGCCAGGCGAGGCTTCCGCGGCCTCGTCTTGCCGTCGGTGGCCATTCTGCACGGAGACGAACAGGGCAATGATCATAATGGTGTAAACAACGGAAATCGGGTCACGTCTGCCCCAGACGAACCCCATGACGTACTGGGCCGCCGAGCTCGTGGTCAGCAGCGCGTAGAGGCTGTAGCGGATGTGGGATTTCCGCCAGCCGAAACGCCGCATCAAAAAGAAACAGACGGCATCGAAGCGCTTTTGGATGAACGCATCCAGCCACCGTAAGGGAAAGAGCAGGGCTTGGAACATGACGAACCTCCTTATCGCGATGCCGCATCCTAGGATGAGAAAAGCCCGGCCGTCAAGGCCGGGCTTCCGTTTCGGTCAGGCGGGTTGGCATTCGAGCGCTTTGGAAATTTCCGTCCAGACGAGATCGTGGCAGACTTCGACGGGATGCAGACCACCGTCGGGCGCGGAGCAGTCGACCAGCACGTGATTCGGCAGGCGCCGCGCGTAGTGCCGGTAGGCGGCTTCGACGCGTTCCTGCATCGTTCCGTCTTTTTCGTTCACGTCCTGGCGGGCGCCCTGCAGATAGGCGCGGTCTTCCTTTTTGAGCACATTGGCATCGCGGGCAGCCACCGGCGCTCCGAGCACGATCGTCAGGTCCGGTCGGGGAATCCCGAGGCGGATATATTCGTAGTCGTCAAGCCAGGCGACGAACGACTCCCGGTCGGCTTCCGGAACCTTGATGCTCTGATAGGCGAGGTTCGACATCCAATAGCGGTCGGTCACGACGATCGTGCCGGAGGCGAGATGGGCGCGTATTTCTGCAGCGGCCGCGTAGCGGTCAATCGCATAGTAGCTTGAAATGGCATAGGGACTGACGTCGGCGGGAGAACCGAATTCCCCCCGGAGGAATTTCTCGACCATCACGGCCGAGCCCTGTCCGTAGCGGGGGAATCCGAGTCCGGCAACCGCATGTCCCAAACCCTGCAAACGTTCAATTGCGAGTTTCGTCTGGGTCGCTTTGCCCGCGCCGTCGCCGCCTTCGATGGCGATGAAGGTGCCGCGCATATTCAGGCTTTGGCCTCGAGCGCGGCTTCCTTGACGCGCTGTTTGGCTTCGGAATCGGCGCGGCTCCAGAAGTAGTCGCCGTGATCGGCGAATTTCATGGCTTCGCCGCGCCAGGCGCTGCGGGCCGCGACGGCTTTGTGCATCTGCTGGCAGAGCCGGCGGTAGGAAGGGTGCCCTTGCGGCGTGGTGCGTAACTCGATCATATGCATCAGGGCCCGGTCGTTGATGCCGATGCACCAGCGGACCTCCGCACCGTGCAGCACGGCATACGAAGCGATGCCCGACGGCAGATCCTTTTCCAGCAGACGGTAGAGGGCGAGCGATTTTTCGGCGCATTCCCGGGCGCGGGCTTCGAAGCCGGCCCGCACCAAGTCCTCCGGCACCCGGAAACCGAGTTCGGGCGTGAAGGCCTGGCGCGATTGCGTCAGCATGCGATGGCGCTGCAGGTCCTTATAGGTGCCGTAATCGGCCACCAGGTCGAAGGTGTACGGATAGCCCGATTCGAGCGCGCGACCGGGACGATCACGGCGCGTCTTGCGGTCGCCGAGATAGGCGGCGATGATTTCCTGGCGCGCCTCTTCCGGCAGGCTGCGGACCTTCCCGCGGATCTGGCTGAGCGGATGGGAAAGATACGGATAGAGCATCTGCGCGATCGTGAGCGTGTCCTCCTCGTGCATCATGGCGGCGTGGAGCGCATCCGCGTCGCCGGGCTTGTCCTTGCACGCCTCGGCGATGACGCAGACGGCGCGGCCGAGCAAGTCCACGTCCGCTCCGTGCTCGGGCGCGACATCGGCGAACAGGCGCGTCGCGAGCGCGGCCATCTGCTCATGCACCTTCGTGGCGTAGGTATTCGGCTTGGCGCGCTTCACGTAGTGCGGCATGCTCTTTTCGAGCTGCGCGTGGGTGCGTTCGGCGATGCCGCGGACTTCCGGGATATGCGAAGAATAGCAATGCGTCAGCACCGTCTGGAAGAAGCGGCCGTTGCCGAAGATGCCGACGTTGGTGAGCGTGGCAAGCGGCAGCAGGGCGCGCAGCGTGTCGCAGGCTTTGGCGCGGATGTCGGCGGCGTAGGTGATCTTGAAGGACTTGAAATGCTTGTCGTCCGTCAGCTCGCTCCAGCGGCGTTTCACCCCGTCGCCGACTACGTCGTAGGCGGCTTCTTCGAGCGGCTTGAGGTTTTGGTAGTAGGCCTTCATCGGTTCGATCAGGTCGCGGTACGTCTCGAAGATGAAGTCCATCGTCTCGACGTAGGTCTGGGCGTGCGGCGAAGCCATGACGGCCGGATCGCGGTAATAGCGGAAGTTGCCGTCGTCGCCGCGCATGTCGTAAAAGACGTAGCGGGTGGATTGTTCGATCGGGGAGCCGCCGATGCGCCGGTCTTCGATTTCCTTGGTTGCCAGGGTCGAGATGTTCTCGAACGAGACGTGCAAGCCTTCAAGTTCCCCGACCGAATCGTCGCCGAAGGCGATCAGCACGCGTTCGATCAGGTCGCCGGCCTTTTTGACGTCGATGTTGCCGTCCTTCACGAATTCCTTCAGGAGCGTCTCCCGGAAGCCGCCCTGCGCCCGGCTGTAGCGCGCGTAGACGGCGCCGACGATGCCCTGCAGGTTCTGCACCGCGAAAATGTCTCCCTCGGTATCGGTCACATACGGCGCGAGCAGGGCTTTCTCCTCGTCGGTGAAGCGTGGCATAGGGGGTGTGGATGAGTGTCCCAATCTTATCCCGATCGCGTGGGCTGCGCCTGTGGATGAAAAAATCGCTCGGGAGAGCGATTTTTTCAGTTTCCGGTCGATCCGAAGCCGCCGCGATTCGCGGAGGCGAGCGGCGGGCCTTCTTCCCACTCGGCCCGATCGACACGGACGAAGCCGGCTTGGCAGAGCCGGTCGCCCTTTCGGATCTCGATCGGCGCATCGGTGAAATTGCGGACGCGCACCCGCAGCTCGTCTTCCGGTCCGCAGAAATCCTGGTCGATGATGCCGATGCCGTGCGGCATGTGCACGCCTTTCTTCGGCGTGGAAGAGCGCGGCGCGACCATGAGCATGTAGCCTTCCGGCACGGCCAAGATCAGGCCGGTCGGCAGGTCGGCGATCTCGCCGGGCGCGAGCGTCGCCTCCTCGAGGCAATGCAGGTCAAAACAGCAGGCGCTGGGCGTTTTGTAGTCGGGGATGATCGCGTCGGGCCGGGTTTTGGAGATACGGACGCGCATTGATCAGGCGACGTATTGCTGTTCAATCTTCACGACCTTTCCCTCCTTGATCGTCAGGTGATAGGGAGTGGCCACATTATACCCGCCATTCCCGAGTCCGACATAAATTTTCTCGAACTCCCGGAACGAAACAGTTTTCTCGTCGCGGATGCCGACTAGGCGACCAGCTTCTTCATAGCGGCCCGAGGGATCGTAATGCAACGTCACAACTTGCGCCATTGCGGAAACCTCGAGCTTTTGCGTTGACGCGTCCTTGTCGCGGATATACACATTGTCTGAGAAACAACTGCCGGAGGCGAACTGCTCGTCAGTGCACTTGCCGTCTTCGTGCGCGGCACGGGCCGCTGACTCATTCGTGAAGAGTTCGGCGTTATCGAACGTGACGTACGTCTTTCCTTCCTCGTGCGTGATGGCCTTGATGAAGCCGAAAGCACGCGTGGACGTTCCCGAATTTTCTTCGGCCTGCGGGACGGTTACCGGTTCTGCGGGCGGTTGCGAGGCGGCTGGGGATACGGCATATCCTTCTTGGACTGGCGCCGGTTCGGGTGCTGGAGGAACCTGGCTCGTAATGACAGGCCGGCAGCCGGCGCCGATCAGGGCGAGCGCGGCCAAGGCATACGCGAACGGTCGTGTGCGCATGGAGCGTGTAAACGGAATAATCTTCTATTGAGGATCCAGCCGATTCCGGTGCGGATGCGGATGGTCGAAATCGCCGGCTTTGATGTATTCGACGATCGATTCCAAGGACGTGTAGAGCTCGTCGAAGCTGCCGTCGTTCACGACGCTGAACTCGGCCCGATCGCCGACCTGGCCGATCGTGACTTCGGTCGGCAGCAGCTCCTCGGCTTTGAACTGCTCGAGCGTCATGTTGGCCTCGTTGGCCTTTTCGCCGCGCGCCCGCGCTCGCTGCCAGCGCAGCTCGACCGGCGCCGTCACGTAAATGGTGTGGAAGCCCGGCAGCGTTTTCAGGATCGTCATGTCGGTCATCCGGCGGATGCCGTCGACCGAAACCATCGGCGCATCCGACTCCTTGCAATCTTCGGCGATGACTTTGGCATAGAGATCATCGCCGAAGGTTTTGCGCGTCAATTCCGAAAAGGCCGTCAGGTTCTCGCGGGAAAGCGGCAGATGCAGCCTTTTCAGGCAGTCTTTCATCGACTTCGAAAACACGAACGGCACCGCGCCGTATTTATCTTCAAGATACTTTCCGACCGTGCCTTTGCCCGATGCGGCCTTGCCGATGATGCCGATCACGATCTTGTTCATGCCTGCGAAACGTAATTTTCGAGCGGTGTCCTGAAGGCTTCGGCCAAGCGTTCGGTCCATTCGCGCGGCGGCTGGTAATAGTCAAAAGCGAGCCTGGCGGATGCCTGCGCTTCGAGAACGGCCGGGGACTGGTAGTTGGCGCCGGCCACGATGCGCGCGACCCCAGCCGAAGCGACCGCTTTGAAGCAGTGATGGCAGGGCGAGTGGGTGGTGTAGAGCGTGGCACCGACCGTGCTGAAGCCGCCCATGAAGGCCGCCTGGAGGACGCAGTTCTCTTCGGCATGGACCGTCCGGATGCAATGGTTGTCCTCCATCTGATGGCCGGCCGGACCGTCGCAGTGCGGCATGCCGGGCGGCGCGCCATTGTAGCCGGTCGCGATGATGCGCTTGTCCTTGACCAGCACCGCCCCGACTTGGAGCCGGTTGCAGGTGCCGCGCGTCGCCACGATCTTGGCGATGCTCATGAAATAGTCGTCCCAGGATGGACGCTGCGGGTGGGTGCTCATAGTGCTACAACCCTAACGTGTCCGCGCGCTCCCCGCAAGTGAGAACGAAAACCGGCCCGGGGCACGGGCCGGTCGCCGCATTCAGATCGTCCGGATGGCCGGACCCATCGTCGAGGCGACGGTGACGTTCTTCAGATAGACGCCTTTCGAGGACGAGGGCTTGGCCTTGCGAATGGCTTCGAGCAGCGCTTCGTAATTTTCGGCCAGCTGTTTGGCATCGAAGGAAACCTTGCCGAGAATGGTGTGGACGATGCCATAGTCGTCGTTCTTGAAGGCGAGCTTGCCCTTCTTGAGCTCCGAGACCATCTTGGTGACGTTGGTGCCGACCGTTTCGGATTTCGGGTTGGGCATCAGGCCTTTCGGACCGAGCACCTTCGCGACCTTGGCCATCTTCGGCATCATGTCCGGCGACGCGACGGCGATTTCAAAATCGCATTTGCCGCTCGAGGCGATCTGCGCGATGAGTTCTTCGCCGCCGACCAGCTCCGCGCCGGCGTCTTTCGCCTCTTTTTCTTTTTCGGCGTCGCTCACGAACACGGCGACTTTCTTCGTTTTACCGGTGCCATGAGGAAGCGACACGGTGCCGC
>CAZHHN010000003.1:0-69310 GCA_964532415.1 uncultured Gammaproteobacteria bacterium | reverse complement strand
GAGCGCTGTCTTCACACGACAGAGGTCGGTGGTTCGAATCCACCAACGTCCACCAGCCCCCGCCGCTCAGTCCGCTGAGCTTCGGAGGATAACCCCTTTCGGCTGAAAGAGCTTGTCTTTCGAAACGCATTCCAAACGCCGTCACCTTCATGACCAACGCCATGCCCCAGCCCGCACCTCCTCCCGAAGAGCGCACGGACCGCCCGTCGGTGTTCGGCGCGCTCGGCCGCTTCATCGCCGAGATCACCGAAATCGTGGTGATCTCGTTGGCGATCATCCTGCCGATCCGGTATTTCCTGGTCCAGCCGTTTTACGTTAAAGGCGCTTCGATGGAGCCGACCTTCGACGACCGCGAATACCTGATCATCGACGAACTGAGCTATCGCCTGCGCCAGCCCGAACGCAGCGAGGTGATCGTCTTCCGCTACCCGCTCGATCCCCGCCAGTTCTTCATCAAACGCATCATCGGCCTGCCGGGTGAAACGGTGAAGGTCGGCGGCGACAAGATCGTCATCGTCAACGCCGCGCATCCGGAGGGCTTCGCCCTCGACGAAAGCGCCTGGCTGCCGCCCGACGTGCCGACGCACGGTGAACGTGACGTCACGCTCGGTCCCGATGAATACTTCGTGATGGGCGACAATCGCACGGCCAGTCTCGACTCGCGCGCCTTCGGCCCGCTCTCCTCCGGGAATATCGTCGGCCGCGTCTGGGTGCGCGGCTGGCCGCTCGACCGGGCTGCCGTCTTCCGCGCCCCCTAACACGTCATTCCCCACACATGCCTAAGACCAAAAAGCCCGCGCCCGCCGCCAAAAGCGGTTCCGTCACCGGCGCAAAACCGGTCCCTGCCTCCGCCAAAGGCGGATCCGTCTCCGGCGGAAAGCCCGCTGTCCCGGCCGGCGTCGAAGAGGCGACCCTGAAGCCCAGGCGCACCGCGCCCGCGCCGCAGGCTTTGCGCGGCATGAAAGACATCCTGCCCGCTGACCAGAAATACTGGATGTGCGTGCGCGCCGCTGCCGAGGCGATCGCTTCCGCCTTCGGCTTCGAGCGGATCGACACGCCCGTGCTGGAAGAGGTTTCGCTCTTCGTGCGCGGTACCGGCAAGCATACCGATATTGTGGAGAAGGAGATGTTCAGTTTCGTCGATCAAGGCGGAGAATCGATGGCGCTCCGGCCAGAATTCACGCCGTCGGTCACGCGCGCCTACATCAACCATGGCCTTTGGAACCAGCCGCAGCCGATCAAATGGTTCACCTGGGGCCCGGTCTTCCGCCACGAGCGCCCGCAGGCTGGCCGCTACCGCCAATTCACGCAGGGGGGCCTGGATGTCTTCGGCGACCGGCATCCCGTCATCGATGCCAATCTCATTTTCGCGGCGCATTCGCTCTTCAAGGACATCGGTCTCGACGCGCTGGTGCTCGTCAATTCGATTGGCGACGCGGCTTCGCGCGAAACGTACAAGGAGGCGCTCATCGCCCATTACCGCGCCAAGCGTTCCCAGACCTGCGAGAACTGCAAGAAGCGCCTGCAGAAAAATCCGCTGCGCGTCCTCGACTGCAAAGAGGAAGGCTGCCAGGCCGTCAAAGCCGAAGCGCCGCAGATCGTCGACTTCCTGAACGAGGAATCGAAAAACCACTTCATCCGCGTCCTGGAATATCTCGATGAACTCGAGGTGCCGTACCAGCTCCAGCCGCATCTGGTGCGCGGTCTGGATTACTACAGCCACACCGTCTTTGAGATCGTGCCAGCCGATGAAGCCGACAAGCATTCCGCCCTGGCGGCCGGCGGCCGCTACGACGGTTTGGTCGAAATTCTGGGCGGCATGCCGACGCCGGCCGTCGGTTTCGCCTGGGGCGTGGAGCGCATCATCCTCTGCCTCAAAGATAAAGGCGTCGTCGTGCCGGAATTGCCCGCGGCCGAGGTCTTCGTCGCGCAGCTCGGCGAACCGGCCCGTCGCAAGACGCTCGCGCTTTTCAACAGCCTGCGCAAGGACGGCGTGCACGTGGCCGAAAGTTTCTCGCGCGACGCCCTTAAGCAACAGCTCGAAATCGCCAACCGGCTGGGCGTGCGCTATACCGTCATCCTCGGCCAAAAGGAAGTGCTCGACGGCACCGCCCTGATCCGCGACATGGACTCCGGTATCCAGGAGATCGTCGACTTCAAGAAGTGCGCGGCCGAACTCCGCAAAAAACTCTCCCAGCCGGCCCCGCCCAAGGTCGCTCCGCCCGCGCCGGCCCCGCCGGCCGAAGATGATCCGCTCTTGGCCGAACCGCCTTTGGCGGCGGAGAATGAGGAAGAACCGCCGACCGAGGAGCCGAAAAAGAAACATCGCGGCTGAATAAAGAACATCCGCTCCTTCATGGGGCGGATGTTTCGTTTTAGGGGCGGGGGTCTTGACAAAATACCCCTTTTCGTGTATTATAAGGAGGCAAAAGGTTGAACTTCCACCACCTTCCACGCCGAAAGGCATGGAGCTTCCGAGGAGAATCGCAATGCGCACGCACGCTCATTTCATCGGTATTTCCTTCATGTCCATGTTGCTTGCCTGTTCGGGTGGCAGCATGTCGCCGCCCGGCGGCGATGACGACGGGTCCGGGTCGGGTTCGGGATCGGGTAGCGGATCTGGTTCTGGCTCCGGTTCCGGTAACGCGGATTCGCTCTGGATCGTCGGCACCGATCTCACGCATCACCAGACGCCGAACGGTAGCTGGCACGCGGAGACCGAGGGTCTCCCGGTTGTCGACTCCGGCACGACCAGAAGTTTCGCCCAAGTACGGGATGTCTTCCCCGCCGGCGACGGCGCCTTCGCCGTTTCGCCCTCGTTCGACGGCACCGGCGTGTTGTCGGCCGTCCTGCAGTGGAAAGACGGCCACTGGACGATGATGCAGACCTTCCCCGACGTCAATCTCTGGGTGGTCGGCGGGACGAGCGCTTCCGACTTCTGGGTCGGTGGCGACGACGGCCTCGGGCTCAGCGCCAAGGCGCGCCTGTTCCACTGGAACGGCACGGCTTGGACCGAGGCGACTGCCGCCCGGAACGAGATCTTTTCCATCACCTCGATCTGGGCACGCTCGTCCACCGAAGTCTACTTCGGCGCGCAGAACAGCATTCTGCGTTTCGACGGCAACACGGTCACCCGCGACTTCCACATGGACAACATCACGACGACCGGCTTCACCGGCGGATCGGCCCACGCTTGGGCCATCGCCTACGACAGCTTCCACCGGTCACCGCTGCTGTTGCAGCGGATGGCGGGCGGATGGATGTCGGTCTCGGTCTCGACGCCGTTCACCTACGCAGGGATCGGCGGCGGCGAAGACGCCTGGATCGTCGGCAATTCCCAGTCGGGCTCCACCTCGACCGCCGCAGTCATGCATTGGAACGGAAGCGCCTGGGCTCCTGTAACAATGCCGGCCTCGATGGTCAGCGCCAGACTGGCGGCCGTCTCGGTCCGTTCGTCCAGTTCCGTCTGGGCGGTTGGCGCCGAAGGCGCCGTCCTCCATTGGAACGGTGCTTCATGGCAGACGGTGACCGTCGGCACCGCCGAGAACCTGCTCAAGATCCGCTGACCGCCCGACCGCCCCCACCCCAGCACTCCGCGCCGCCTGTCGCACTGACAGTCCGGCGCTTTTCTCTATCTTCCGAAACGGTCCCTGGGGCAGTTGACCCTGCCGGAAAGGCCTGCTATCCTGCCGATGAGACCATCGTCTCAAAATTTTTAAGTAG
Source organism: uncultured Gammaproteobacteria bacterium (assembly GCA_964532415.1). Classification (GTDB taxonomy): domain Bacteria; phylum Patescibacteriota; class Patescibacteriia; order SG8-24; family DYFX01; genus DYFX01. The sequence continues at coordinate 65,587 of CAZHHN010000003.1, read as the reverse complement.
AAAGGAAGGTGACCTGTTGTGGTTGAAGTCAAGCGCAAAAAAGGGGAAAGCTTCGAAGCCCTGCTCCGGCGCTTCAGCCGACGCATCCAGCAGAGCGGACGCGTGCTTCAGGCGAAGAAAGTCCGTTTCCATCATGCCGAGAAGAACAAGAACGCCCAGCGTGACGCCGCGCTCCGCCGCCAGTTCCTGAGCGCCCGCCGCGAATACCTGCTCAAGAGCGGCAAGTTGAAGGAAGAAGAGTTCGGCAAGCGCAGGAGCCCGCGCGGATAAGTCTTGTGGCGGGGAAGCCCGCATCTCCCATGCCCCTCAGAAACGAGATCGAATCCACGTACCTGGAGGCGATGAAGGCCAAGGACGCCCCGGCGATTTCCGCGCTGCGCATGCTCCGGGCGGCGCTCAAGAACGCCGAGATCGAGCGGCGCGGCGAAGAGATGGACGACGCACGGACGCTCGAAGTCGTCGGGCGCGAGGTCAAGAAACTGAAAGACGCCCTGGCCGACTTCGAGAAGGCCGGACGTCAGGACCTCGCCACCCAGACCGCCTCCGAAGTCGCGCTGCTCTCACGCTTCCTGCCCGTGCAGATGTCGGAGATGGAAATCGATTCTGCCGTCGCCGTCAAGGCCGCCGCGCTGGGCCTGTCCGGCGAAGCGGCCTACGGACGCCTGATGGGCGAGATGATGAAAGAGCTGAAAGGCAAAGCCGACGGGGGAGCGGTCGGCAAGGCGGTCAAGACGTTCCTGCAAAAATCCTAGCTCGGAGAAACCTCATCCTGTCCCATGCTTTCAGGAAGAGCGCCACGTTCCCGACGGTTCGCAAAAGCCGCCTGCACGGCCATGGGTTTCGTGCTGGCGGCTTTTGCGTGCCTGGGCTTCGTTCATCTGGCGCATGCCCAGGCGGTGACGACCAACGAACTTCTGCCGGATCAGCTCGGCGCGGAGATCGGCACCGGCACGACTGACATCCGCATCACCGTCGCCCGCATCGTGCGGATCGCGTTCGGGCTCCTCGGCACGATTGCGCTGCTCCTCGTTCTCTACGCCGGTTTCCTCTGGATGACGGCCGCCGGCGATGAGGAAAAAGTCCGGCGCGCCAAAAGCACGCTGGCGAGCGCCATCATCGGCTTGGTGATCATCTTGGCGGCTTTCGGCATCACCTCGTTCATCATCAGCCGGCTGCTCGGCGCGAGCGAAGGCGGGGGGCCGGGAACGGGCGGCGGCAGCGCCGGCGACGATCAGGCCTGCATCGGTCTCTCGGCCACCTGTCCGGCCGGCGCGCTCGGCAATGGCATCGTCGAAAGCCATTATCCCGCCCGCAATGCCACCGGCGTCCCGCGCAACACCCGCATCGCCGTCACCTTCAAAGAGAAGATCGATCCGGCCTCGCTGGCGGTGGGGCCCGACGGGTCCGTCGCCATCCTGAAATCCTCGCAGATCGCCGGAAATTCCAATCAGTTCCCGCAAAAATTCGCCCAGAGCCTGACATCGGCCGCCATCGACATCGCGCCGGCGGGCGACGGAAAGACCTTCGTCTTCCTGCAGAAGAACTGCCCGACCGACTGTTTCGGAAGCCCGTCGGAGAACGTCTTTTATACCGTGGTGCTTCGTGGAGGGTCGGGCGGCGTTAAAAAAGAAGGCGGCGCCGCCGCGTTTTCCGGCACGTTCAGCTCCGGCTACCTTTGGGAATTCCAAGTGTCAACGCAGCTCGACGTCACGCCGCCGACGGTCGAATCGGTGCAGCCCCCCGACGGCGCCAACGGCGTGGCGCGCAATTCGCTCATCCAGGCGACGTTCAGCGAGCCGGTCGATCCGGTCAGTCTGAATGCCGGCCTTTCGGTGACGCGTACCGGCGGCAACGTCGTGCAGGGCACGCAGACGATCGGCAACGCCTATCGTACGGTCGAATTCCGCACGAGTCAGGTCTGCGGCACCAATTCCTGCGGCGAACAGGTGTATTGCCTGCCTGCCAATCAGGACATCTCCGTGAAGATCAGGGCCGATGCGCTCACGACCGCTCCGCCGGCCGGCGTTTTTCCGGCCAACGGCGTGACGGACATGGCCGGCAACTCGCTTGACGGCAACGGCAACGGCACTGCCCAAGGCGGCCCCGCCGACGATTACGGGTTCGCGTTTTCGACCGGCAACCAGATCGATCTCACGCCGCCCAAGGTCGTTTCGCAGGATCCCGCCATTCTCCAGGGCGATATCCCGCGCGATGCCCGGATGTCGGTGACGTTCTCGAAACTGATGAGCGCGACCAGTATCACGACGGATGCTATGCGCCTGCTGCCCGGTCCGCAGGGCGCACCCACCAACTACGCGGTGAGCAGCCAGGAAGTTTCCTCGACCTCCGGCGGCACGCCAGACCAGACCCAGGCGTTCTTCAATCACGATCTGTTCAGCGTCAATCAGGGCTACGCCGCCGACCTGACGCCGGCGCTCCGCGATTTGCACCAGAACTGCTTCGCGCCGGCCAACGGTCAGGCCGTCTGCACCGGCAGCGAGCCGTTCTGCTGCAACGGCCTGCCGTCGCAAACCGCCTGCGGTTTCCTCCAGCCGTGATATGAGGATGTTTTTCCGCCGCCACCGCTTCCTGCTTCTCACCCTGGCGCTCGTCGCGCCCTGTCTGTGGTTGGCGTCGGCGCACGGCGTCCATGCCCAGGGCGTAACCGCCAATGAGCTGTTGCCGAGCCAAGTCGGCACCGCCATCGGCACCGGCACGACCGACGTCCGCATCACCATCGCCCGCATCGTGCGGATCGCGCTTGGCGTTCTCGGTACGATCGCCCTGCTGCTCATTCTCTACGGCGGCTTCGTCTGGATGACGGCGGCGGGTGAAGAAAGAAAGATCGAGCGCGCCAAGCAGACCATCACGGCGGCGGTCATCGGACTCATCATCATTCTGACATCCTTCGCGATCGTCTCCTTCATCCTGAGCGCTCTGCTGAATGCCACGACGGGTGGAGGAGCCGGTGGACCGGGCGGCGGTGGTGGACCGGGCGGCGGTGGCTTGGGAGGCGGACCGGGCGGAAGCTTCCGTCCCACAGCCATCCAGCCGCGCGGCTCGTTGGCGAAGGTCGACGTGGTCGCCGCCGTCACTTTCAACATCGCTCCGACCGACGACGCGGCCAACATCAAAGCCAACCTCCTGCTTGAAAAGGTGGCCGGCTCTGCGCGGACGCCGGTCGATTACGATCCCGTCGTCCAGAACGCCACCATCCGCCTCCAGCCGGTGCAGACCTGCCCGCCGCCGAACGATGACCGGCACTGCCTTGAGCCGAACCAAGACTATCAGGTCACCGTCCGTTCTGGGCTGAAGAACGCTTCGACAACCGACCCCCGTACGGTCAATTGCGGGATCGGCGCCAGCTGTTCGCAGACCTTCCGGACCGGCGCAACGGTCGACACGGCGGCGCCGACCGTCAGCCTGACCGCGCCATCGGACGGCGCCTCCGTCCCGGCCGGAAGCCTGGTGGCGCTACAGGCCGTGGCCGGCGATAAGAACGGCATCGCCAGCGTCGAATATTCGGCCGACGGCGCGTTTTTCGCCGCCGACGGCGCTGCGCAGCCGATCGCCGCCAATACCTATTCGAGTCAGGCGGTTTGGGATAACGCCCCCGTCGTGCCGGTCAAAACGGTCACGCTCACGGCGCGTGCCACCAATATCGACGGCGATGTGGCGTCTTCGGCGCCGGTGCGCGTGACCGTTCGCCCGGCCGCCTGTTTTAACCACGTGAAGGACGGCGATGAAGTCGGCGTCGACTGCGGCGGCTCCTGCGGGGCCTGCACGGGCGCGACCTGCACGAACAACGCCGATTGCAGCTCCGGCGAATGCCAGAACGGCGTCTGCGTCGAGGCGCCGCGCATCGTCGACGTCCAGTTGCGCGACGGCAAGCCCGGCAATCTCGTCACGGTCACCGGTACGCATTTCGGCACGAATCCCGGCAAGGTGACGTTTCTCGGCGCGGCCGCCTCCGGCGACGAAAAAGACGCCGCTCTGGCTTCCTGTGGCGGCGCCTGGTCGGACAGCCGCATCGTGATCGTCGTGCCGGCCGGCGCCGCCACCGGCCCGGTCCAGGTCACCACCTCCGCTGGCAAGAAAGACGCCACCAACGATGCCTTCGGTCCGATCGTCACGGATTTCCAAATCAATGATACGGCGCGTCCGGGCATCTGCGGCGTTTCTCCGGTTTCCGTCAAAACCGGGCAGTCGCTCACCGTCACCGGCAACGCCTTCGGCGCCGCCCAGGGCGATTCGCGCGTGCAGTTCGCGCACTCCGCCGCCGACTGCACGCAGGTGCAGGATTGGTCGTCGGCCGCCGATGCGCCTCAGGTTTCGCCGTGGGGCGACACCAGTCTGCAGCCGGTCGTGCCCAATGTGGAAACCGGCGCCGACGGCGCGGAATATCTGATGCGGGTTTTGGTCGGCGGCCAGCCATCGAATACCGCCTGTGTGCGGGTCGAGCCGCCGGCGGCCGGCACCGATCCGCGCATCGATTTCGTGACGCCGACGTCCGGTTCGGTCGGCACCTATCTTTCCGTCTTCGGCGCCAACTTCGGCGCGGGCGGAACGGTGCGTTTCAAGAATGCCGCCGGCGAGGCGATCGGCGACATCAGTTTCCCGGCGCAGTGCGCGGCCGGCTATTGGACGGACGCGAGCGTGACGGTCAAAGTGCCCGCCCGCTTTACCACGCCCGCCAACACCGCCATCCAGCTCGGTACCTATGCCGTCACGGTCGTGCGCTCGGACGGACGCACGTCGAACGCGCAGTCGTTCGCCGCCGACACCTCGCCGCTCGCTCCCGGTCTGTGCCGCGTCGATCCCGACAACGGTCCGGCCGGCACCGCCGTATCGCTCTACGGTGAAGGCTTCGGCGACATCGCTTCAGGCGATTTGCCGGCCTTCACGGCGCAGCATCCCGACGCGGTCGTCTTCCATGACGGTAAGAATGCCGCTTCGATCGGCCAGTGGCGCGCCTCCGGCATCACGGCCACCGTGCCCGATGCCGCCGTGACCGGTCCGGTCGCAATCAAAACGTTCTCCGGTCCCGCGCCTCTCTCCTCGAACGGGGTGAGTTTCCGCGTGAGCGACTGTCGCCAGAACGGGGGAGACGCCGCCTGCGGAAGTGGCCGCGCCTGCTGCGGCGACGGCGCCTGCCGTGCAAACTGCGGCGGATCGGTTGGCGCCGGAGGCTTTGCCTGGCAGTTCTCGACCGGTCCGATTCCGGTTTTCCCGGTCGTCATCGAAAATGCCACCTGCCAGCTTTCGCCGCCGACCTCGATGCCGAGCCCGAACCCGTACAAGGGCGCGCAAAACGTCTGTACCGACACCGGGGCGATCGCCGTGCGCTTCAGCCTGGCGATGGATTCCTCGACGTTCAACGCCGGATCGGTGAAGCTTGAAGCCTGCGGCACCGGCGCTTCCGCCTCCGCGAACTGCACGGCCGTGGCCGGAACCGGCGCGCCGACGATCGTGCCGTACAATCCTCAGGATCACAGCCTGATGACGCTGCCCGTCGGCAGTCTCCAGCCGAATACGTGGTATCGGCTGACGCTCAGAGACCAGATCAAGAGCCTCCGTGTGGCGAATCTCGCCGCGCAGCCGCTCGACGGGAATTTCGACGGCCGTGCCGGCGGCGACTATGTCACGACGTTCAAGACCGGAGCGGGATCGTGCGTCCTGGCGGGCGTGCATGTCGATCCGGCTCAGGGCCTGATTTCCGCCGCCGATCAGCAGGAGCCGTATCAGGCTTTCCCGCTTTCCGACCGCTGTATCATCCTTTCGTGCGCCGGCCGGATCGTCGATTGGAACTCCTCCGACATGTCTAAGGCCACCGTCGGGACGGTGCCGGCCGGCGACAACTGTCAGGCATTGGCCTCACCGGTCTCCGAAACGGATCCGGGTCCCCCGGTCCATATTCGCGTCATCGTTGACGGCAAGAACGATCAGGGCGACCTGACGATCGATTACGCCAATCCCCGCGTGACGGGGTATGGCCCGCATGATTGCACCGAAGCCTGCATCAACGCGGTCGCCTTCGCTTCTTTCAACACTCCGATGTCGGTTTCCGGCGCCGACAGTCTGCTTGCGAACGTCAAATTGTACCGTTGCCGCAACGAGTCCTGCCTGGCCTTCGACGGGGAAGTACCGATCACGCCCGTTTATCAGCCGTCGAGCAACCTGCTGACGTTCGGTAACCCCGATCTGGTGCCGGACACGTATTACCGCGCGGTGATTTTCGGAACGGCACGCAGCACCAGCCAGGCTCCGCTGACCGGTTTGAACTATAACGATACGGCCTTCAGCTGGACGTTCCGTACCCGCACCAGCGCCAATCCCTGCGGCCCGCAGACGGTGACAGTCCAGCCGGGACAGACGACGCTCCGATACATCGGGCAGGTCGCTTCGGTTTCGGCGCTGCCGCTCAGCTCGCCGGACAAGTGTGCGGCCGGTGGACAGATCTTGAACGCGGACAGCTTCAACTGGTCATGGGCGCGCACCCAGGCGCCGGCCAGCCCTTCCGCCTTCCATTTCCTGCCGGATGTTCCTCCGGGAGCGTTGCTCAACACGAATCCGGCCCTGCCGCCGGGTTGTTCCTCGTCCTGTCTCATGACCGGCAGCAAGCCGGCGGGTACCCCGGCCTGCGGCAACGGCGTGCTCGAGCACGGCGAAGCCTGCGACACGCCCGGATTGAACGGCTGCAATCAGAATTGCCAGCGGACCGGCAATACCGTGACCAACGGTTGCGGCGACGGCACGGTCCAACCCGACCGCGGCGAAGAATGCGATGCCGGGCCCGACAATGGAAAAGCGGTTTCCGGCTGCACGACCGCCTGCCTTTTTTCCAGATCCACGCCGGGCGTTTCGGCCTGCGGCAACGGATCGGTCGGCGTCGGCGAAGCCTGTGATGACGGCAACACGACCGATGGCGACGGCTGCGGTTCCCGCTGCCTGCTCGAAGGTTCGGGACAGAATGTCTACGTCTGCGGCAACGGCAGGCTCGAGCTGGGAGAAGAATGCGAGTATCAACTGGGGGCCGGCGGCCTTGCGACGCGCCTGCTTCTGCCGAATCACGCGCCGATCACGTTCGGACCGGGCGATGAGCAGAACCCGACCAAGCCCGGCTTCGCCTGTTCCCCGTCGTGTCTCCTGCGCGGCAATCATGTCTCGTGCGCCTCCGGCAGCTCTTGCTGCGGCAACGGCGTCATCGATTACGGCAAAGGCGAAGGGTGCGATGCCGGTTCCGACAACGGTCAGCCCGGTTCGGGCTGCTCGTCGGCGTGCACCAAGACCGGTTCCGATCCGGCTTTGCGCGCTTTCTGCGGCGACACCGTCGTGACCGTCAAGCCGATGGATCCGCTGAACGGCGTCCAGAACGGGGGAGGAGAGGAATGCGAAGCGCTGACGCTCGATGCGAACATCGATGCAACGCAGGTGCTTGAGGCGCAGAATCAATGCGATGCGAAGAACAGCTGCACGGCCTCGGTCGCTGCCGCCGTCGGTCCGGTTTCCGGCCAGGCGGGCGTCAGTGTCGAATGTTCCTGCCGCACGGACGCCGATTGCGCGGCTTTCGGCGCGGCGTCCGGCCTCAGTCTCTCATGCGGCGCCGGCGCCTGCTGCTACCCGCGCCCCGCCCCCCCGGACATCCAGCCGAAAGGCGGCAACGAATGCCGGAATGCCCAGATCAGCGTGACCTTCGGCGAAGAGATGGAGCCCGGTTCGCTCCAAGGTGGGCTGATTGTCGAAGCCTGTGGCGCGGTGGCCGTGAAATCCGGACCAGCCAGTTGGTTGGCGCGGACTGGAGAGTTTCTGCGCTCGCTCATTGGACGACGGGCCACGGCGGCCGGTCCCTGCGCTCCGGTCGAAGGGAATTTCACGCACCTGAAAGATCAGATGGCAGGCGGCGCCCGCACGACTTCGGTCTTCACTCCCAGGCAGGCGTTCGATGCCAAGCGGAAATATCGCGTGACGGTCAAGGTCGGGCCGGGCGGCGTCAAGAGCGTGAAGGGTGTGGGGTATCCGGCCGGGCCAGATTTCATCCAGGAATTCAGCACCGGCAATGACATCTGCAGCTTCGATACGGTGCAGATGAATCCGGCCGCCGATCTTATTCAGGATTCCGCCACGCCGCTCACGATCGTCGCCACGCCCATGACCAACCGCGCCGGTCAACTCGAGCCGATCGCCCCGTTGCCGGGGGTCTACGACTGGAGCTGGAACTGGTCGACCGTGCCGGAAGCGACGCCACCCGGTTCGCTGCTGACGCTGACGGCTTCGAACACCCCGTCCGCCAGCGTGCAGGCCAACAAAGGGCAGAACGGGACAGAACAGGTATTGGCGATCGCCACCATCACGGCCGATACGCAATTTTCGCCATCGACGGTCGGGCATCAAAAGACCGGGCGCTCCGATCTCACGATCCTGCTGTGCGAACGGCCCTGGCCGGAGCGCGATACGGTCACGGGCGCCTGGGCGCCGTATGTCGATCCGTCCACGCATTTCGAATTCTTCTATTGCCGCGACAACGATAAGGCACCGCTGCCGGAACTGCAGGCGCTGCCGGTTCAGGGACAGTCCGGTCCGGGCGGAAACCTGCTGCGCTTCTGCGCCGCCACGCTCGACGGCAGCCAGCCCAAGGCCTGCTTCACTTCGGCTGACTGCCGCGCCGGCGACGGCTGCCTCTCGAAAGACCTGTTCTTCCAGTTCGCTCCGGAAGAAAAACTGAGCGATGCGATCGGCGTGCGCGTCTACGCCAACCCCGAACGCCTGGCGCCCGCCGACTGGTTCCAGGCGCAGCACTTTTCCGGATCGATCCAGGCCGCGACGGTCGACGGGTATGCCGCCATCAAGGATGAACGCACTGTCTACGTGACGGCCGCCGATAAATACGGCGACCCGGGGTTGCAGTCGTACGTCTACGTCTTCGCATTCAACGACAAGGCTGACGCGCGTACTGCTGAAATCTTCAATCGCCTGATCAAGAACGTGCGTTTCAATACCAATCTGGCCGCTTCCGACCAGGCGGTTGGCGTCTGCAAGGACGGAACGGGCGCCGTGTTGATGCTCGCGGGAAAGAACGCGCTGGCGGCCTGCAGTAGCGACCTCGACTGCTTCCATACCTTCGCCGCTCCGCCGACCGGGCTGCACTGCGATGCCGACAAAGACAAAATCCGGCGCGACCTGCATCGCTGGCAGGACGTCCGCGGCATCGCCCAGGCGCTCGAAACCATTCACGACAGCACCGGTTTCTATCCGAAGCTCGAGTCGGGAACGTTCGTGCGCGGCTTCTCGACCTCAAAATGGCCGTCGTGGAGTCAGCAGCTCGGGCCGGCTGGAATGATCGTCGATCCGCTCAACGCGTTCAACCGCTGCGACGCCTTCGGTTCCGAATGCAGCCTGAGCGGCAAGGTCTGCGCTTCCGACACCGATTGCAACGGATCGGGAGACGTCTGCCGAACGAAGTTTGAGGCCGAAACCTGCTACGACGACCGTGCCGGCGTTTTCGCCTGCCCGGCCGCCTCCCATGTGTATCAGTACCGTTCGCTCGGCGGCGTCGATTACCGCCTGTCGGTCGATCTCGAATACACCGCGTATTCCTGGCTCGGTTCCAGCTGTGCCGCGCGCACGAGCGAAGCCTCCTGCCGGACCGGCATCGGCTGCTCGTGGTTGCCGAACGGACCCGTTTCCGGCGTCTGCCAGACCCGCGTCAGCGTCACGCCGGTCTGTGCCGGACTGTTCACCGACGGAACCGACAAATGCCTGGCGACCGGAGCGGCCTGCACCGATTCGGCCCACTGCGGCGTCAGGGATCAATGCGTCCCCGCGGGCGTTCCGCTCGTCGGTCCGGCCGCATCGCCGGCCTGCGGTAACGGCCTGATCGAAAGCGGCGAAACCTGCGAAATCGGCCAGGAGCACAATGTCGCCTGCGCATCGGGCGGTCAGGACGGGGAACGCTGCGGTTCTTCCTGTCAATGGGAAGTCGTGCAGGCCTGTCCCGGGGCGGCGGCCTGCGGCAACGGCGCGCTTGAAAGCTACGCCGGCGAAACCTGCGATGACGGTTCCCAGACCGGCCAGTATGGACGCTGCCGGAGCGGCAGTTATGGCTGTGTCGCACGCTGCGTCAACACGACGCCGCGCGCCAGCTTCGACGGCAATTGCGCCGACGGCAGCTGCGACCTCGGTCCGATCTGCAGCACCAACGCCGATTGCGCCGGTTTCGGCGCGTTGTCCGTCTGCACCGACCGCATGAATTTCTGCGGCGACGGCGTGAAGAACGGACCCGAACTTTGCGATGACGGCGCCAGGAACGGCGAATACGGTTTCTGCGCCTGGGATTGCCGCGGAGCGGGACCGCGCTGCGGCGACAACCTCGTGAACGGTGCCGAAGCCTGCGACGGCGATCGTCAGGACGCTCCGGGCGTTTGCGTGCCTTCGGGCTCGACCCTGGCCGATTCCGCGACCATCGCCGGCGCCACACAGTCCTGCGCGAAAAATTCGGATTGCGGTTCCGGCATGACCTGCGCGCTCTGCGCCGTCGCGACGGGCGGCTTGCCGCAGACGCGCATCAAGGGCTGTTTCCCGGCCACCGCCCCGGCTGGGCAGGCCTGTACCTTCGATGCCTGGTCCGCCTGCAAGCCTTCGGGAGCCTGCGGCAACGGCAAGGTTGAAGGATCGGAAGAATGCGACAACGGCACCGCCAATTCGACGACCGGTGCCTGTCTGACGACCTGCAGGAAGAATGTCTGCAATGACGGCTTCCTTCTGCCCGGTGTCGAACAGTGCGACAACGGGGCTGCCGACGGCGTACGCTGCTCGCCCCAGTACGGCCTGACCTGCAACTACTGCAAAACCGATTGCTCGATCGAAACCGTGTCCGGCGCCTTCTGCGGCGACAAGACCGTCCAGTCGCCTCCCGAAAGCTGCGATCCGGGTCCGGTCTCGTCGTGGTGCAGCCGCACGTACACGAATCCGAACGACAGCAGCCATGTGAAGAGCTGCGCTTCCAACTCCGACTGCCTGCCGGGCGTCTGCCGCGAGTATGTCGGCGGGGTCGTGACCGCCACGCCCTGTCACAGCTCTTCGGATTGCACCGCGTCGCAGTTTTGCCAGGGCGGGGAAGGACAGTGCCTCTCCTACAATATTCAGTGCCGGCCGGAACCGTACAGCGACACCCAGGGCGCTCCGGGTTCGGCACATTATTTCGACGGCAGCTGCACGTCCTGTTCGAATGCCTGCGTTGGCCTGACCAATAAGAGCCCGAATTATTGCGGCGACAAAACCGTCCAGCCGCAGTTCGGCGAGCAGTGCGAAGTCGTCGGCGATCCCAATGCCACCGGTCCGTCCGGCAGCGGATCGTATTACGGCTGCTCCGGCGACTGTTCGTACGACGCCGCCAGCGGCTACTGCGGCGATGGCATCATGCAGGGCGGCACAGTCGAAGCTTGCGACGGGTCTGATTACACAGCGGACACCGGCAACGGCGGCGCGCCATCCTGCACCAGCATGGGTTGGGGCACGGCCGGTGCGGTCGCCTGCGCCAAGAGCTGTACGCTTTACGGCGGTGGCTGTTCGGACGGCCCGCTCAGTCCCGGCGACGTGCGCATCCGCATTGCCTGGAAGAATCCGCCGGACACGCGGGATATCGATGCGCACGTCAAACTGCCGGTCTACGGTTCAAGTCAGCAAATCTATTATCTCAACAAGGGTTCCGCCACCCAGGATCCGCATGTCTGGCTGTCGTGGGATGATACGAATGCCCAGCTGGGCGACAACTCGGGGCGTGACGGCTTCCCGGTCCCGTACGGCCTTGAAATCATGACGATCAACTGGCGCACCGATGGAGCGTACTGGCCGAGCAGCGCCGGCGACCCGTACAAGTTCTTCGTCCATCAATTCAGCAGTGGCGTGAGCGGCATGGTCGGTACGAAGGTCACGATTTGCACGTACGATGCCACCAAACCGAACAACGCCGACTGCGGCCGGACCTTCACGGCCGGATCAAACGGCAACAATGCGTATTGGCATGTCTTCGACTTCTACGGCGGTGCGGACGCGGCTCCGACGATCGTGAACGTCAATACCTTCACCCCCATCTCGCCCTAGCCTATGGACCAGCGCTTCAAACAACTCGTTATCGCTGGAAGCATCGGCGCGGTTCTGGTAGGATTGATCCTTGTCGCCATCCTTGCCTGGCGTGCCCGCTTCGCTTTTCCATCGCCTGAATCGGGTAACGCTCCACCGCCGACTGCGACCAGCGCCACCGGAACTTCCACCACGCGTGCGGGAACCGGCGGGAAAGGTGAGACGACGCCGCCGCCCTCCGGCGTGAGCGGCGTCAAAAACGCGACGCCGGACTTTACCAAAGGCAAGGATCGGGACGGCGATGGCCTCACGGATGCCGCCGAGACGGTCTACCGAACCGATCCCGACAAAAAAGACACGGACGGGGACGGCTATAGCGACGGCGACGAAGTCCTGAAATACGGTTCAGATCCGAAGAATAAAGCCAGCACGCCCGCGACTATCGAGGGTCATGAAAAGTTCAATCTATGATTTTCCTCTTCGACGACAAAAACGAGCCGGCCGACATCTTCGCTGAGATTCCGTCCGAAAAAGCGCCCGGAGCGCCTTCTTCTCCTGTTTCTCCGACGGCCGGCACGACGCCGCTGCCAGTCGGGGAATCGGGGGTCATTCTCGAACGGGCGCCGTTCGGGAAGAAATGGGTCTTCATCCTGTTGATCGTCCTGTTCGTGGGAGGCGCCGGTACGGCGGCGTATCTCCTCTTTTTCCGTGCCAAGGGCTCGGTCGCTCCCGTCCCTGCCGCCACGTCGACGCCCGAAACGCCCCAGCCGCAGGTTCCCACCGAACCCGTCGCCCCTGCCACGCCGGTCGTGCCATCGACCACGGATGATTCCGGTGCCGATCGCGGTGGAGGCGGTCCCACCATAGGAGCCGATGAGGATAGGGATGGTGACGGTCTGACTGAAGCGCAGGAAATTTCTGCCGGAACCGACCCCACCAAAGTCGACACCGACGGTGACGGCCTGACCGACCGGGAGGAAGTCGAAGTCTACAAGACCGATCCTCTGCGTGCCGACACCGACGGCGATTCTTTCAAGGATGGGGACGAAGTCAAGAACGGCTACAATCCCAATGGACCGGGCAAACTGCTCCAACTTCCCACGAATCCATAAATCACGATTGCTGCATGTCGGAACAGCCCGTACAAACGACCGCGCCGATCAAAACGCAGGAGCCGGTGATCTACACGATCCCCGAGCAGTTTTACGGCTTGGCGGCGCGGGCGAATCTCCCGAAGGAAGGATCGCCGCCCGTGTCCGCTGTGGCCGGACCGGCTCCGCATCCGCAAACCGCCCAAAGCAGGAAATGGCTGCTGATCCCCGTCTTCGCGCTGCTGCTTTTGGTCGGCCTTGGCTTCATCGCCTGGCGTTTCCTGCTGCCGAAAACCACGCCCGTGCCTCCTGCCCCGTCCGTGACATTGCCTGCGCCGCAGCCCGAAGCACCGCCGTCTGCACCGGGCTCCGTGCCCGAACCGGCATCGGCCACGACGACAACCGAGACGCCTCCGACCCCGGGACCGGAAGCCGATAACGATGCCGACGGCCTGACGAACGCCGAGGAAGCGCTCTACGGCACTTCGCCGTCCATCGCCGACTCCGACTCCGACGGCTATTCGGATGCGCTCGAAGTCACGAATCTCTACAACCCAGCCGGCTTCAAACCCACCAAACTGGTCGAAGCCGGCTTGGTCAAAACGTTCAGTCCGGCCGATGGACAGTGGCAGATCCTGATCCCGACCCAATGGACGCAGCTGCCCGGGCAGACGGCGTTCGTCTCGAACCAGGGCCAGGAGGTGCTGTCGGTGCAGGTACAGGATAACCCGGGAGGGAAGTCCGCTTCCGACTTCTATCTCAGCGGCCATTCCCAGCTTGCGGGCCTGCCGATCCAAACCTTCATGACCAAATCCGGCTTGGAAGGCGTTCTTGCCCAAGACGGCCTGTCCGCCGATATTCCGTTGGGCGGAAAGATGTATGTGATCGCGATCGGACCGCAGCTTCAGGCCAATCCCACCTATAAAACGCTGTTCTCCACAACCTTCACGATGGTCCTGAACAGCTTTGGCGCAAAGCCATGAACACCGGCGTATCCGTCGTCCGCCGCGTCGAGGCGCCGGTCGGCGATGCGTGGGTAAAGCGCGTCGTTGTGGCGACGCTGAGGGCCGTAAAGGTGCACAGCGTCGAAGAAGTCGGTGTCGTCTTCGTCGGCGACGCCGAAATGACGCGTCTGAACGCCGCCTGGCGCGGCAAGCCTGCAACGACGGACGTCCTGTCGTTCGGCAACGACGGCGTCTGGGTGGGCGATGAGAGTCCGAACCTTCTGGGGGATCTCGTAATCTCGATGCCACAGGTGACCCGTCAGGCCAAGGCGGCCGCCAAGCCCGTCCGTCGCGAGATCGCCCTGATGCTCGTCCATGGCACGCTTCATCTGCTCGGCTACGATCATGTCTCTCCGCGGGAGGAAAAGGCGATGTTCGCGCTCCAGTCCCGCGTCTTGAAACGGCTCGGCTATGCTTGATATCCGCCGTTTTTTCCGCAGCCTGCGCTTCGCCTGGAACGGCATCGCCACGCTGGCCCGCGAGGAGCAGAGTTTTCGTATCCAGCTCATGGCCGCGGCGCTGCTCGCGGTCCTGATCGCCGTCTTCCGCCTGTCACGCGGCGAAACGGCGCTTCTTGTCGTTGTCGCGGCCTTCACGCTCGTGCTAGAATTGCTAAACGGCGCGGTCGAGCGGCTGGTCGATCTCTTCAAGCCGCGCATGCATGCCTACGCGGAGCAGATCAAGGACATGATGGCCGCCGCGGTCTTGGTCAGTTCCGTCGGCGCCGCCATCGTGGGCATCTTGGTGTTCTGGCCGCACGTCTTTTCCGCGTTCACGTGACTTTCATGGCGAAATCCACCCAGAGTGACATTATCACCGGACTCGACATCGGCTCTTCGTCGGTGCGTGCTGTCGTCGGCCAGCGTTCCGCCCCAGGATCCGGTCGCGAATCGATCCAGATCATCGGGGCCGCCGAAACGCCTTCCGCCGGCGTCAGCAAGGGCATCATTACTTCGATCGAAGACGCCATCTCGTCCGTTTCCACCTGCCTTGAAAAGGTCGAGCGGATGACGGGCGTCCAGATTGACCGGGCCTTCATCGGCATTTCCGGCAGCCATGTCGTGTCCCAGGAATCCAAAGGCGTGGTGGCGGTCTCCCGTTCCGACGGCGAAATCCGGGAAGAGGACGTCGAACGCGCGCTCGAGGCCGCCCGGACCGTGGCGACGCCGCTCAATTACGAGATCCTGCACGTGCTGCCCAAAAGCTTCATCGTCGACGGGCAGTCGGGCATCAAGGATCCGGTCGGCATGACCGGCATCCGCCTGGAGGTCGACGCCCAGATCATCCAGAGCCTCTCTTCCCAGCTCAAGAACCTGTCGAAGTGCGTCTATCGCACCGGCATCGAAATCGACGACGTCGTGCTCGGCATCCTCGCCGCCGCCGAGGCGGTCGCCAGCCCGCGTCAAAAGGACCTGGGCGTGGCGGTCGTTTCGATTGGCGCGTCAACGACTTCGCTGGCCGTGTATGAAGAAGGCGACGTGCTCCGTACGGTCGTCCTGCCGATCGGCAGCGAGCATATCACCTCCGACGTGGCTATCGGGCTGCGCACTTCAATCGACGTCGCCGAACGCGTCAAGATCGAACACGGCATCGCCTCGACCCGCGATGTCAGGAAGGAAGACATTCGTCTGGCCGACCTGGGTGCGGAGGAAGACGAGGTCGTCAGCAAAAAGTTCGTCGCCGAAATCATCGAGGCACGCATCGAGGAAATTTTTTCGAGGATCGACAAGGAGCTGAAAAGGATCGATCGCAGCGGGCGGCTGCCGGCCGGCGTCATCCTGACCGGCGGGGGAGCCAAGCTGAACGGCCTGGTCGACATGGCCAAGACGCAGCTGCGGCTGCCGGCCGCGCTCGGCTATCCAGTCAACGTTTCAAGCATCACGGACCGCACCAACGACATCGCTTTTTCGACGGCGGTCGGGCTGGTGCTCTGGGGTCATCATGTGTCGGAAACGGCGCGGGCTCAGGGCGGCAAGCTCGGACAGCTTCAGGTCGCCGGCAAGCTCAAAAAATTGCTGCGTTCGCTGCTGCCCTGAACGTGGGCATAAATTGAACAATTTTTATGTTCAAAAACCCTTGATACGGTTTTCTTTTTTTTGTACGGTGGATGAAAGCTTTAAAGCGCTAAACGGAATTCATCACCTATGGGCGAAGTGAAACCGGCCGTCGAAACGTTCGCCAAAATCAAAGTCGTGGGCGTCGGCGGCTCCGGCAACTCGGCGATCAACCGCATGATCCTCTCCAAAATCCGGGGGGTCGAGTTCATCGCGGTCAACACCGACGTGCAGGCGCTTCATCATTCGCACGCGCCGGTGAAAATCCACATCGGCAAAACCGTCACGCGCGGCCTCGGCGCCGGCATGGACCCGGAAGTCGGCAAGCACGCGGCCGAAGAAAGCGCCAACGAGTTGCGCGAAGCGCTCAAGGACGCCGACATGGTCTTCGTGACCTGCGGCTTGGGCGGCGGCACCGGCACCGGCGCGGCGCCGATCGTGGCGCAGATCGCCCGTGACCTCGGCGCGCTGACGGTCGCCGTCGTCACGCGGCCTTTCGGCTTCGAGGGCGCCAAGCGCCGCGAGATCGCCGAGACCGGCTATCGCAATCTCAAAGAACAGCTCGACACGATCGTCACCATTCCGAACGACCGTGTGCTCGGCCTGATCGACAAGAGCACCTCGCTGCTGGATGCCTTCAAGATTGTCGACGACGTGCTGCGTCAGGGCGTGCAGGGCATCAGCGAACTCATCACCGTGCCCGGCTTGGTCAACGTCGACTTCGCCGACGTCAAGAAAATCATGCACGGCCAGGGCTCGGCGCTCATGGGCATCGGCCGGGCGTCCGGAGAAAGTCGTGCCGCCGCCGCCGCCAAGCAGGCGATCGCCAGCCCGCTCCTGGAAGTTTCGATCGAGGGCGCCCGCGGCATCCTGATGAACGTCACCGGCGGACCGAATCTGGGCATGCTCGAGGTCGCCGAAGCCGCCAAGGTCGTGACCGAAAAGGCCGACGAAGGCGCCACGGTCATCTTCGGCACCGTGATCGACGAAACGATGAAAGACGAAATCAAGGTGACGGTCGTGGCGACCGGCTTTGACGGGCAGGAGCGTTCGCAGATGAGCGCTTCGATGAAGAGCATCCTGTCGGCCGGCGCCGTTTCGTCGCCCCGGAGCGCGCCGTTTGCCCGTCCGACCGAAGCGAAACAGGAACATCAGGACGAACCGGCCGAGCGCGACGCGTTCGAAGCGTCCAAAGCTCCGGTTCTGCCGAAGCGCGTCAAATCGATCGACACCGAGCCGCAGCGCTTCCGTCCGGCCGCGACGGCGCCGGTCCAACCGCGGGCGGAAGAGGAGGAGCTCGACATCCCGGCCTTCATCCGCAAGAAGATGCTGTGAGGTGCGCCGCCTGCAACCATAAGGACACCAAGGTCGTCGACTCGCGCCTTTCGCAGGGAGGGATGAGCATCCGCCGGCGCCGCCAGTGCCTGAAATGCCATTTCCGTTTTTCGACGGTGGAGGAGAGCGAAATCCTTGACCTGACGGTCGTCAAGCGCGATGGACGCCGTGAGGCCTATATGCGCGAGAAGCTTGAAGTCGGACTGCGCAAGGCGCTGCAAAAGCGTCCGATCACCGCCGAGGCTTTCAAGGATCTGGTCAATCAGGTCGAACGCGACCTGCAGAAGCGCCGCAAAAGCGAGGTGACCACCCGCGAGGTCGGCGAGATCGTCATGAACCGCCTGAAACACGTCGATACGGTGGCCTATATCCGCTTCGCTTCGGTCTACCGCGCCTTTGAGGACGTCAGGACGTTTCAGGAAGCGCTGGCGCATCTCACGTCCTCCACCCGGCCGGCCAAGCCTGTGGCGCGCCCGCGTCGCAGGGAACGCCTTGCCAAGAAAAAACTTTGAACGCCGCTATGGAGGACCTGCCCGTCGCCGTTGCCGGAAAAACGCGCAAACCGCTCGCGTATGCCATTCTCGTAAGTTTCCTGCTCGGAAGCTTTTCGGGCGCCGCCTTCGGCGTGCTGTTCGCGATCTCGCTCAATCAAAAATATTATCCGTGGCGCGGCCAGCCGGATGCGGCCACGGCCCCGCGGCCCGTTTCACAGGACGATCGCCAGGTGATCGAGGCCGTCCGCAAGGTCTCGCCGTCGGTCGTCAGCGTCGTCATTTCCAAGGACGTTTCAAGGCTCTACAACGCCACGGGCGCCTTCCCGTTCGAGGAGTATTTTGGCATCGCGCCGCCAAATTTGCAGCGCCAGCCGGCCCAACCGGGCCAGAAGGAAGTCATCGGCGGCGGCACGGGCTTCGTCATCTCTTCGGACGGGTTGATCCTGACCAACCGCCACGTGGTGGCCGATGCCGACGCCGAGTATCAGGTGGTGATGAACGACGGCAAATCGTATGCCGCCAAAGTCCTCGCGACCGATTCGATCCTCGATGTCGCCGTCCTCAGGATCGATGCCACCAATCTTCCCGTGCCGACGCTCGGCGATTCCGACACGCTCGAGGCGGGAGAGACGGTCATCGCCATCGGCAACGCGCTCTCCGAATACCGCAACACCGTCACGAAAGGCGTCATCTCCGGCATCAACCGCCACGTGGTGGCCGGCGACGGCGCCGGAACGTCCGAGGTGCTCGAAGAAGCGCTCCAGACCGATGCTGCCATCAATCCCGGCAATTCCGGAGGACCGCTCATCGATTTGAACGGCAAGGTGATCGGAATGAACACGGCGGTCAACCGCTCCGGCCAGTCGATCGGTTTCGCCATCCCGATCGATGCCGCCAAGGTCGTGATTGACAGCGTCAAATCCCAGGGACGCATCGTCCGACCGTGGCTGGGCGTGCGCTACGTGATGCTGACGCCCGAGTCGGCCAAGGCGGGCGGTCTGGACGTTTCGGCCGGCGCGCTGATCGCTGCCGGTGATGGCGGTCCGGCCGTCGTCAGGAATTCCCCGGCCGACAAGGCCGGTCTCAAAGCCGGTGACGTGCTGCTCGAGGTCGACGGCGTGCCGATCGACGACGCACATGCGCTCTCCAGCCTTGTGGCCAAGAAGCGGGCCGGACAGGGCGTCACCGTCGTCTACCTGCGCGACAAGGCGCGCCACACCGCGCAGGTCCTGTTGGAAGAATTGCCGGCGGCTCCGTAATCCGCGCACCATGCTTTCTTTCGACGCCAAGCGCACCAAGATCGTCTGCACGATCGGGCCGGCCTCCGCTTCCAGTGAAACGATCGCCGCGTTGATCGAAGCCGGGATGGACGTCGCCCGGCTGAATTTTTCGCACGGTACCTACGACGAGCACGCCGAATTGATCCGCCGGATCCGTTCGGCCGCCGACGCTGCCGGTCGCCAGGTGGCCATCCTGCAGGATCTCCAAGGTCCGAAAATCCGCGTCGGCGTCCTGCCCGACGCCGGCGTCACATTGGAGGCGGGTGCGCGCGTCGTTTTCACGGCCGATGCGGGCGATCCCGCGACACGGCGGCTGCACGTGACCTATGACCGGCTGTCGCAGGACGTGAAACCCGGCGAACGCATTTTGCTCGATGACGGCCTGCTTTCCGCCAAGATTTTAAGCGTCGAAGGCCGCGATGTCGTCTGCGAAGTCGTGGACGGAGGAACGCTCACGTCGCATAAAGGCGTGAACTTCCCGGAATCCCGCCTCGGCGTCTCTCCCATCACCGAAAAGGACAAAGCCGATCTGGCATTTGGCGTGGCGCAGCGGGTCGATTGGGTGGCGCTTTCGTTCGTCCGCACGGGCCGGGAGGCGCATGAGCTGCGTGAACTGATCGAAGAACATGAACGGGCGCTCGGCGCCGACCGACCGGCGACGGCGATCCGCACGATCGCCAAGATCGAGAAGGCCGAAGCGGTTGGAGCGATCACGGAGATTCTCGAGGCCGTCGACGCCATCATGGTCGCCCGCGGCGATCTCGGCATCGAAATGGTGGCCGCGCGCGTGCCGGTCATCCAGAAGGACCTGATCGCCGCCTGCCGCGCGGCCGGCAAGCCGGTCATCGTCGCCACCCAGATGCTCGATTCGATGATCCGCAATCCGCGCCCGACCCGCGCCGAAGTGTCGGACGTGGCCAACGCCGTCATCGATCACGCCGACGCCGTCATGCTCTCGGGCGAAACGGCCGGCGGCCGGCATCCCGTCGCGGCCGCGGCGGTCATGGCGGAGGTCATCCGCGAGACCGAGCGCTCCGCTTACGATGACGTCGGCCCGGAAGGTGCCGTAGCCGAGGTGCTCGCCCGCGATCCGCGGATCAAGGCGTTTCTGGCCCTTTCCGTCGAAGCCGCATCGCGCCTCAGTCAGGCCCGGACCGAACGGCCCGTCTACGCGGCCGTCGCCGACGCGCGTGCGTGCCGGCAGCTTAGCGTGTCATGGGGTATCCGGCCGTTCCTGCTCGAACCTTCCGGTGACGCGGCGGTGTATCGCGATCGCGCGATCGGGCGGCTCACAACCGAACGGCTGCTCGCGCCCGGCGATCGTCTGGCGATCGCCGGCGATCCGTCGACGGACGCCCCTTTCGATATCCGCGAGCTTCATTGAGCTGCCAAGCTTCCGCCGAAAGTGTATAGTGATGGAGTATGGGCGCGCGGAGGTTCCTGAAATTCAGGCTGAACGTCGGGCTCAAGGTGGCCGCCATGGTCATCTTCTTCGAGCTTTTGATGCTGTTGGCCTACAGCCTCGTCACGAATTTCCTGCTCGACGAGCAGTCGTTCCTGCGCGCCATCAACCTGCGGCATCAGTATCTGGTCGCGGTCGTGCTCATCTCGACGCTCGTCCTGGCCGGTTATCTGACCTACATGATCATCACCCGCATCTTTAATCCCGTCTCGATCCTGACGAAGGGGACCGAGGAGATCATGCGCGGCAACCTGGACGTGCGGCTGCAGGTCAAAACGGGCGACGAGCTCGAAGTCCTCGCCGACCGCTTCGCTTCGATGGCGGCGACGATCAAAGCCGAACGCCAGTCGCTTGAAAACAAGGTCCGTGAACGCACCCGCGACCTGGAGGCCGCCCAGCGGAAGGAACTCGAACGCCAAAATGAAGTGCTGCGCCTCAAGGACGAATTCCTGTTCGTGGCCGCGCACGAACTGCGCACCCCGGTCACCTCGATCCGCTGGAGCCTGGAATCGGTGGCCGACCGGAAAATGTCCCCCGAAATCCATCAGGCTTTTGAAGATGCCATGAACGCCGGCAGGAGCCTGGGAACGCTCGTTGAAGATCTCCTCAACATGGCCCGGCTCGACGCCAAGCGCATTCCGTTCAAGAAGGAGTTTGTCAATCTGATCGAGGCGGCCCAGACGGCCATCCAGCAGGTCGCATCGATCGCCCAGAAAAAGCGGATCGACATACGGGTCGAGGCGCCCGAGGCGCTGATCGCCATTGCGCTGGCCGACGGACGCCGCGTCAACGAAGTGCTGGTCAACCTGATCGCCAACGCCGTCAAATACAACCGGGTCGGCGGACACGTCACCGTTAAAATCGGCCGGGAAGACCCGTACCTGCGCTACGACGTGATCGACGACGGTCCCGGCATCCCGCCCGAAGAACAGGGCCATCTCTTCGAGAAATTCTGGCGCTCCAAGAACGTCACCGGCATCGAAGGCAGCGGGCTGGGGCTGTTCATCACCAAGCGCCTGGTCGAAGGCATGAGCGGCGCGATCTCTTTCGAGAGCGCTCCCGGCGCGCCGACTGTCTTCACCGTCAGGCTGCCGGCGGCCCGGTCATAAAAAGCGTCCCTGTCAGGGGGACGTCTTTTCGAAAGGGGGCTTGGCGGCGTGAGCCTTGCGTGCCTGGATCGCTTTGGAGACGGCCGTGGCGGTGAGCGTGCCCGCCAGGATGAGCGTCATTTTGAGCATGCCGTCGGGCAACGTATGCGCTTCCCGGCCGAAGTGCTGGATGCCGCACATGCCCGTGAAGGCCGCGATCCACATCCAGACCAGCGCATGGCCCGGACGGCTCGAGAGAAATTTGGGGCCGTTGGTCCAGCGCGCCAATTCCTTGGGTACGACATACAGCAGCCCGACCAGGGCCGAATGCATGGCGATCATTTCGCGCGGCGGCGCGGGACCCCCGTTCCAGAAGGCATCTCCCATCATGGCGAGATGGAAGATCGAAAAGAGCGAGCTCATGATGAAGGCGCCTTTGCTGCTTGCTTCGGCGATCGTCGGGTGTTGAAGGGACTCCTCGGTCATCTGACATCTCCTGGTGGGCCTGCCTTCACTCTATCGGTGCCGCGCGGCCCTGTCCAATGGCCGACGCGGTTGGAACGTCCCGGCCATGCGTGGTACATTCAGGCCAGTCTTGATTCATAAACGACGCTCATGGCCCTGCTTGAATTCTACGGCAAGGAATGCCCGCATTGCGTCCGGATGGCCCCCTTGATCGAACAGCTGGAGAAGGAGCTCGGCGTTGAAGTGAAGAAATTCGAAACGTGGCACGACGAGGCCAACGAAAAGCTACGTGCCGAAAAAGACGCAGGCGGGGCCTGCGGCGGCGTGCCGTTCTTCGTGAACGAGGAGACCGGAGCGAAAATCTGCGGCGCGGTCGATTACGAGAAGCTCAAAAGCTGGGCGACCGCAAAATGAAAGACAAACGGGGCGCAACCCCGTTTTTTGTTCCACCAACCTTGCCTCGGACGGCGGTTTCTGCTAGGTTTGTGCTGTCTCCAGAAAGGCGGATCTTTTCATGAATCGGAATGAAGAAGATGTGCCGTTCGGCACGACTCGATTCGTCAGGCGCGGCCGCTGGTGGCATCACCTTGATGCCAAAGGAACGCAGATCGGCCAACCGTACAGCTGGATCTGGGTCTGCGAGAAACCGCTCGTTGCCGAGGTTGAAGAACCATGGAGCGGCTCAAACTGGCTCATTGACGTGTGTGGCGTGAAGATCGGCGATGCGTTTCTCAAAGGCCACCGGAAAAAGCATGAGGATGGACCGGGCGGGATCGTTTGGGCCGGTCCGCTGGACAAGGATGACCGGGGCGGTACGGCGATTCTGCCCGACGGCAAAGTGCTCGGCGAATTCTCAGAGATTGCCCATCGTGCCTACGGAGAGGTCCGTTGGGTACGCCGACTGGGCAGCACATTCGAGATGGGGCATTGGCGCCTTCTGAATGCCGCCGGAGAGCTGATCGGGCCGCCCGGAATTACCGAAGCCTACGATTTTTCCGATGGTCTTGCCTTGATCCAGACAGCCGATCAGTTCCTGTTCCTGACGCCGGCAGGCGAGCAGGCTTGGAGCGGAACGTGCCTGGAGGCTCTGGATTTCTATGCGCAGCGCGCCTGGGTTCGGATGTCGGAGGGCTGGATGCTGGTCGATACCGGAGGTCGGCGTATTGGAAACGGCGTCTACGACGATTTGGACGATCGGTTGCGGCATCCGTTTTCGATCGCGATGAAGGGAGAAAATTGGTACATTGTTCGTCGCGCAGACGGCATCTGCACGCCGGATGAGGGCTTCGACTGGATCTCTCTCCACGGGCGTCACCATCCGAACAATATGCGATTCGAAGTGAGGCGCGGGGCGCGTTCCGAGATCATTGATGTGGTTACCGGACAGCGCTGGTTGCATGGTGAAGCTGAGAGAGTCGGTCAGGTGCAGGCATGGACGGGCGGGGGAGACTGGGACGATTGACCGTTCAGGCGCTGGGCGGTCTTTTTTGATGGACCACGCATGATGCACCAAAGACGCGCGCAGCATCGTATTATCTCGGATCGCTTGGCGGTTTGACAGCTCCTGTCGCCGGTATTAAAATTCAATGATCATTACCTCATTTTCTATGCCGCAACACGAAACGAAACGTGCCTCCTTGTTCATGACTGGCTTGATCGGAGCCGCCGCTACGCTGATCGCGCTCGGCGCCGGCTGCACCCAGCAGCCGCCCGTGAGCGTTCAAACCGATACCGGCGCCAAGGTCGACGTTCAGGTCGTGCCGACTCCCGCGCCGTCCACGCCGCCGCCCGAGCCGCCGACTCCCGCCACCATGCCGCCCGACGGGAAATCGTCCTACAGGGACGGCACCTACACCGCCAAGGGGGACTACACCTATCACAGCGGCTCCGAGGAGGTGACCGTCACGCTGACGCTCAAGAACGGTGTCGTCGTCGACAGCCAGTTCGTGGGAACCCCGAAAGTCGCCATCTCCGGCAACTTCATGAAGATGTTCGCCGATAACTACAAGCCGCTTGTCATCGGCAAGAACCTCGACGAACTCAATCTGGGAAAGGTCTCCGGCTCCTCGCGCACCCCGATGGGTTTCAACGACGCCGTCGCCAAGATCAAGGCGCAGGCCAGGGCCTGAAGGCATGGGGACGTCCCTGGCCTTCGAAGCCATCGGCACGCGATGGCAGATCGACATCCGGGAAACGCTGGCCGACGAGACGAAGGAGCTTCTCCTTCGTCTCGTTTCGGATCGCATCGGCGTTTTCGACCGGCACTACTCCCGTTTCCGGGAAGATTCGCTCGTGGCCGAGATGGCGCGGCGCGCGGAGGAATTCGATCTGCCCGCGGACGCCAAGCCGATGCTCGATCTCTACAGACGGCTGTACGATTTGACGAACGGCGCCATGACGCCGCTCATCGGGCAGCTACTTTCGGATGCCGGGTACGATGCGGAGTATTCGCTGCAGCCGGGCCGGTTGAAAACGCCTCCGCGCTGGGAGGATGCGCTTGAATATACGTATCCGAAACTTCGGCTCAGGCAGCCGGCTCTGCTCGATTTCGGCGCGCTCGGCAAGGGGTATCTGATCGATCTTATCGGCGAACTTTTGGAGGCGCGGGGCGTGCGATCTTATTGCATCGACGCGGGCGGGGACATCCGCGAACGCGATCCGTCCGGCGCGGAGCTTCGGGTCGGCTTGGAAGATCCGGCCGACGCGTCCAAGGCGATCGGCGTGGCCGGGATCGCCAACCGCAGCATTTGCGGATCGGCCGGCAATCGCCGCGCTTGGAGCCGCTTCCACCACATCATGGATCCGCGGACGCTTGAATCGCCTCGGCATTTGGCAGCCGTCTGGGCGGTGGCCGGGACGACGCTCTTGGCCGACGCCATGGCGACCGCTCTGTATTTCACGGCGCCCGAAGCGCTGCTGCCGCATTTCGATTTCGACTACCTGCTGCTTTTCCCCGATCGCAGCGTCCGGAAATCCCCCGGGTTTCCCGGGGAAATCTTCACCGCATGAATCCGGCCGGCCGGTCTTGCCAGGCCCGGGCTCTTCTGCTACATTGGGGCAGTCCAATCTGGGCCGGTAGCGAAGCCCGGTTATCGCGCCTCCCTGTCACGGAGGAAATCGCGGGTTCGAATCCCGTCCGGCCCGCCAGCAAGAACACCTCTCAAACGAGAGGTGTTTTTGTCGGGATGCTTGGAATCGCCGTCCTTTCATAAGGAAGCGGACTATGCCACCATGTAAAAATGGCAAAGGAATACGGCAATAGAATTACGGATAATGCGCTTTCTGCCAATGATGGCAAGGAGTTGATGGCACGCGCGTTAAGCGAAATTGAATCGCAGTATGGATGGAAAACCGACGTCAACAACCGTCTTTTTTCTGGCGTCTATTACGACAGCCAAAAGGTAGGGAGTTTTATCGTTCGAGCGCAGAAAGGCGAAACTCGCGCGGTGGTAAAACTTCAACTTCGGCCGTTGCCGTTCGATGAAGGTTTTATTATCCGACACGTGAGCGAGCACAACCGTAGTGCGCGTATTAGGCTGCCGGGAATGCTGATTGACAAGGCATGGAACGAAAAGGATGGGTACGGTTTCATCATTTTTGAAGATCTGTCAGGACTTCCTAATCTCTGGGAGGGTCAGCGACCAACTTCTCGTGAGCAAGAACGTCACGCCGATTTTCTCAAAGAGTTCTTCGATCTCATGCTCCCGGCCGATCCGTGGCTTCCGATGCCAAAGGGGACAATGCAGGAAAGGTATCGGGAAGCCCACGCGCACTTTTCGGAGATTGCCGCGGCGTCAGCCAATCAACATGTCGAAAGGTATATCGTTGAGGATTTGCGGTCACGCTACTTCGCCGTTCTTGATCGATGCCAGCTAGGCGATATTCACTTCACCCACGGGCATCTCTCGGGATTCGACGTCAAATACGACGAGACAATCGACGGCTTCACCCTCCTTGCGAATCTGTATTGGTCGTATCGCCCACGGCACTATGAACTCGCTTTTCCGATGTGGGTCGATATCATGCATACCCGCGATGAGCATGTTACTCTGGCTTCCATCGTGCGGCGCATTGAAGAGTGGACAAATCTGTGGAGTACGGGAGTACTTGGTCGTGATCCTTCCGAAGATCAGCAATATTGGTTCAATCTGCTGAACTTCGCGATGAACACCGTCATGCTGGATTTGGGCGCGAGCGAATGGAAGAAGGGGGAAGAAAAAGAAAAGGCAGCGCTTCTCCAAGTTTGGATTGAGCTTTTCGCATGGCTGGAAGCGCACAAGTTCTAACATCCTCGCAAATGCCCTGCAGCTACAACTCCGTACCGGCAGACCCGAATGGCCAAAGTATGAGGCGGAGCTAGGCAAAGGTTGGTACAAAGACCCTGTTGGCCGTAAAGAAGGTTCGAAGTTCATAAGCCAAGGGCCGCCATGTGGAACGCTCAGGCAAGTCCTGGGCGTTTTGCATTCAGGTCACGCTTGTGGCGCCGAAGTATTGAGGCCAGCGTGCACAGAGGGAGCAGCAGAAATACTGGTCTCTCTTTCCAAGAGACATCTTCGGTGCTATCGTTCTAATTGGTATGCGCCGCACCCTCCTTTCATTCCTGATCGCCTCGCTTGTCCTCTTCGTCACGACGTTCGCGGGACTGGCATTTTTCGGCATGGGTTCTGGAATGGCCACGGATCACGGCACCTGCATCGGCTCCGTCTGCGATTCGATGCCCGGCGACATGTCTGGCATGGAATGCCTGAGCCACTGCCTCTCCGCTATCCCGGCCTCAAGTCCCGCGCCGCTTTTTCCCTTCGCCGTTTTCGTGTTGGCGCTGCTCATCCTCTTTCTCCACGAGCGGCTTGCGGAAGTCGGTCGCGTTGAGCGCGTTCATCCTCGCTGGCGTTCGGGCATAGGAAAACTCCTTTTGCATCAAAATCTCTCCACCATCATCTTGCGTAATTGAAACCAAGCGTCGGCTTTGGCCCCCGCTTGGTTTTCATTTACCTGAACATATGGATGGAACAACAATCTACAAGATCAAGGGTATGCACTGCGCTTCCTGCGCGGGCATCATCGAAAAGACGCTCAAGAAAACGGTAGGCGTCGTCTCGGCCGAGGTGAACTATGGTACCGAGACCGCCAAGCTCGCTTTCGACGCCTCGAAAACCAGCCCGGAACAGCTTTCGAAACACATCGAACATCTCGGATACAAATTGATGATGCCGGAGGACCACTCCAGACACGCAGGTACGAACCAGTCAAAAAACGAGAAGCTCGCGGAGATCGCCGAAATGCGGGGCCAGGTGCTTTCAATCATCCCGCTCGCCGCGTTCAGTGTTTTCGTCATGGGCTGGGAGATCGCCACGCAGCTCGGCGCTGTCCCGGCGATTCCGTATCTTTGGGACGAGTTCTCTCACCACCTGCTCCCGCTGATGGCGACCTACACCCTCTTCGTCGTCGGCAAACCGTATCTGCTCGGCCTGTACCGCTTCCTGCGCTATGGCAAGGCGAACATGGATACGCTGATCGGCCTCGGCACCGCGGCTGCGTATCTCTACAGTTTCGCCGTGTCGGCGTTCGAGGATGTGCTCAAGCCCTTCATGAACGTCGAGCACACCTACTACGACGTCACGATCGTCGTCATCACCTTCATCGCGCTCGGCAAGTATCTTGAAGCCCGCTCGAAGCTCAGGACCGGCGACGCCATTGAGAAGCTGCTGAACCTCCAGGTGAAGACCGCGCTCGTCGTCCGTGACGGCAAGGAGCAGGAACTGTCTGTTGATCGGGTCGTGCACGGCGATCTGATCGTCGTGAAACCTGCAGGACGCCTTCCCGTCGACGGCACCGTCGTTGAAGGATCGTCCTACGTGGATGAGGCCGTCGTCACAGGGGAGCCGATGCCCGTGAAGAAATCGGCCGGAGATGCGGTCGTTTCGGGAACCATGAATACGACCGGCTCCTTCACGTTCAAGGCAACCAAAGTCGGGGCGGAAACGATGCTTTCGCGCATCATCAAGATGGTGGAGGAAGCCCAAGGGAGCCGCGCGCCGATCCAGGCCCTTGCGGACAGGATTTCGGCCGTTTTCGTGCCGGGCGTCCTTGTCGTGGCATTCGTGACCTTGGCCGCTTGGCTCGTTTTCGGCACGCAGCCCCTCGGCTTCTCGCAGGCGCTTTCGAACGGCCTCGTCTCCTTCGTGGGCGTGCTCGTTATCGCCTGCCCGTGCGCGCTCGGCCTCGCTACGCCGACGGCCATCATTGTGGGCGTCGGCAAGGGCGCGAAGGAAGGCATCCTTATTAAAGATGCGGCGACGCTCGAACGGCTGCACGAGGTCGATACGGTCGTAATCGACAAGACGGGCACCCTGACCAAGGGCAAGCCGGAACTCGTCTCTCTTCGCCGCTTCGTCGATACGGACGAGCGGGAGCTCGTTGCGATTCTGGCCTCGTTGGAGAAGAAATCGGAACATCCCATCGCGCACGCGATCGAGGCGTATGCCGAAGGCAAGAAGATTGCTCTTCTGCCCGTCGATAGTTTCGAGGCGATCAAGGGTCAAGGCGTGAAAGGAACCGTGAACGGCACTGAATACTACGCAGGCAATGCTAAGCTCATTACAGCGCTCAAGCTGCGATTCGACGCCGCCTGCCTTCAAGCAGAAACCTCGGAAGGTAAGACGCCGGTGCTGCTTGCGACAGCGCGGGGCGTACTGGCGGTCGTCATGGTTGCTGATGCGCTGCGGGAAGGGGCGGCGGAAGCCGTCTCAAGCCTCCACGCGCTTGGCATCAAGGTCGTCATGCTGACCGGCGACGACAGAAACACGGCCGAGTTCATCGGCAGACAGGCGGGCGTGGACGAGATCGTCGCGGAAGTCCTGCCCGAGGGCAAGCTCGACAAGATCAAGAGCTTGCAGTCGGACGGTCGCGTCGTCGCCATGGCCGGAGACGGTGTGAACGACGCTCCGGCGCTCGCCAAAGCAGACGTCGGCATCGCCATGGCGACCGGCACGGACGTCGCCATCGAATCGGCCGGGATCACGCTGCTCCACGGCGACATCTCCCGCCTCGTGAAAGCGATCCGGCTCTCGAAGATGACCATGCGCGGGATCAGGCAAAACCTGTTCTGGGCCTTCATCTATAACACGGTGGGTATCCCGCTCGCGGCCGGGCTGTTCTATCCGATCTTCGGCTGGCTGCTGAGCCCTGTCTTCGCGGGGCTGGCGATGGCTTTCTCCAGTTTTTCGGTCGTCGGCAATTCGCTCCGGCTGAAGACGAAGAAGCTATGACGTATGGAAAAGACACTTCTCTTCCACATTACGGGGATGCACTGCGACGCCTGCATTCTTATGACCGAGAGCGAATTGCAGGACGTGCCGTATATTATCCGGGCGAAATCGAGCCTGAAGACGCATACCGTCGAAGTGACCGGGGATTTTGGAGGCAAAGAAACCGTGGCGATTGCGGGCGACCTGACTGCCATCCTTGAAAAATACAGCTACACGCTCTCGGTCGACAAGCCGCTGCGGAAAAAGAACTGGAGAGAGTTCCAGTACGCACTTCCGATCGCGGCGGCGATCATGATCGGGTTCCTCGCCCTCCAAAAGGCGGGCTTGGTCAACCTCATTACGGGCAGCAATGTTACGTATGGCACCGCCTTCGTGATCGGCGCCGTCGCCTCGCTGTCCACCTGCCTGGCGGTCGTGGGCGGATTGGTGCTCTCGATGTCGGCTACCTTCGCCAAGGAAGGCGACAGGACGAGGCCGCAGATGATGTTCCACGCCGGGCGGATCGTCTCGTTCTTCGTGCTCGGGGGAGCAATCGGCGTGGCGGGCTCGGCGTTCCGGCTGAACGCTTCCGCCACTCTCGTCTTGGGCGTCATCGTCGGCATCGTCATGTTCATCCTCGGCATCAATCTGCTGGACGTCTTCGATTGGACCAAGAGGTTCCAGCCCGCGATGCCCAGGGCTTTCTCCAAGCATGCGTTCGGCATCTCGAAGCTCAACCACACGCTCACGCCGCTCTTGGTCGGCGTCGCCACGTTCTTCCTGCCGTGCGGTTTCACGCAGTCGATGCAGCTCTATGCCCTCACGACCGGCAGCTTTCTGAAAGGCGGCCTGACGATGCTGGCGTTCGCGCTTGGGACGTTCCCGGTCCTCGCGCTCATCAGCTTCAGCTCGTTCAGCGTCGAGAAAAGCCGCAACAAGGGCGTCTTCTTCAAGACGGCCGGAATCATCGTGATCCTATTCGCCCTGTTCACTATCCTGAACGCCCTCGTCGCGGCCGGTTACATCCCTCCCTTCTTCAACATCTAACCCCATGAAACCAACTACGATTCTCGCTGCGGCAGTC
The DNA here is from genome assembly GCA_964532415.1 of uncultured Gammaproteobacteria bacterium. GTDB lineage: Bacteria > Patescibacteriota > Patescibacteriia > SG8-24 > DYFX01 > DYFX01. Next base: position 34,905 of record CAZHHN010000003.1, on the reverse strand, counting down.
ATCGTCATTGGCGCTTTCGTCCTTTTCCGTGGCGGACCGTCCCAGCCCGCCGTCACTGCACCGACCGGAACGAACGTGTCGGTCGTCGATGCAACACAGATCGTGCGCATCAAGGTGAAAGGCGGCTACCAGCCGGGAACGAGCACGGTGAAAGCGGGCATGCCGACCGTCTTGAGGTTCGAGACGAATGCCACGTATGACTGCTCGTCGCAAGTCCGCATTCCGAGCCTCGGTGTGGACAAGATGCTTCCGCCCACCGGCACGACTGATATCGCGCTCGGGACACTCCAAGAGGGGTCACTCCAAGGAACCTGCGGGATGGGGATGTATCGGTTTGCCTTAGACGTACAGGGATAACGCCATAAACGGCTAGGCAAAGGCCGGTACAAAGACTCTATTGGCCGTAAAGAAGGTTCGAAGTTCGTACGCCAAGGGCCGCCATGGAAAATCCTCCAGCCTTGCGCTGGGGGATTTTCCATAGACGCGGTTTGTGACCAGGGAATATTGTAAGATTAACCCGATCCGGGCGTCTTTATGCATTTGCGCGCGTATGTAGTATCATGAAGATACTATGCACAAAACCCTTCATTGGATCCTTCGGATCGGGACCGCGGGTATCTTCATCGGGCACGGCATGTTCGGGGTGATCGGAGGAAAAGTCGGCTGGCTTCCGTATTTTGCGGCCGTCGGCATCACGCCGGCCATTGCCTGGCCGCTCATGCGTGCCATCGGCATTTTCGATGTCAGCATCGCCATCTCCATCCTTCTCAGGCCTTCGCGGCCCGCCTTGTATTACATGGTCAGCTGGGGGTTTTGGACCGCCTTGCTTCGTCCGCTCGCCGGCGAGGGCTGGGCCGAATTCTTCGAGCGGTTTCCGAACTGGATCGTCCCGTTGGCGTTCCTGTTCATGCAATTCCCGAGCCCCTTCTATCTGAAAACGGCGATCGATAAGTCAAAGAGATTGCGCTTCATTTCCTGGTGCCTGGTGCTCGGAACCGCCGTCCATTTTCTCGGGCACGGGGCCTATGGTGCCATCGTTGCCAAAAAGCTGTGGTACACCTACATGGCCGCCTACGGCTTCGACCATGCCTTCGTCGATGCCTATCATATGATCAAGACCTTCGGCTGGATTGAAATGGCGCTCGGAGCCATCATTCTGCTCCGGCCGGCCCGGGGTCCGGTCCTGCTCGCGCTTATTTTCCTGTGTTTCGATCCGTTCGCCCGCCTGTTGGTCAGTGAGCCGGTCTGGGAGTTCGTGGAGCGATTCGGCAACATCGCCGCTCCGCTCGCCCTCTTGGTCGTGATCGGACGCCCTCTGAAGTTGCGGGATTGGTTTTTGCCGAAGAGCCCGCAGGAAGTCGTCGCTTTGTCGAGCGGGAATTCGTTGCCTTGGTGGCAACCCGCTCCCTCTGAGATTGCCGGTTGAACTTCGAGGCTCCCTGAATTGACTCACGCAAGCTTCTGTATGGCCGCAGGAGGAACGTGGACCAACGCCTATTGGCGTGTCGCGATCGGCGTCAGCTGGACGATGACATTGACCGCCGCGAACCCGTCCGTCCGGATCAAATATCGCCGGTATGGCGTCGCCATTCCGCCCTACTGGTCGGGTTCGTTCACCGGATCGAAGACTTTCACCTTCTATCCGTGGGACATCTATGCGCGCGTGGACGTGAAGCCCGATTCGACCGTCTCGATCACCGTTTCGGACAGCATCGGCACGGCCACCAAAACAGTTTGAGCGACCCATCCACGACCGCTTGACGCGCCGTCCGAATCAGCGTATTTTTTGAACGTCCCGCGGGCTTCAGGTTCGCGGGACTTCATGTCGCCAGGAGGCAATAAGGGTGCGAAACACCCTTCTGGCAAAGCTGCACCGTACATTGACATCGTCTGGCTTATCTCTCGTCGTATTCCCCAGGAACGTCGCAAGAAAAAGGAGATTCTCGTGTTACATCTGCGAAACTGCAAGCGATTATTACGTCCATGCCTGACGGCGATGGCTTTCGCCTTCGCCTTGGGCGCCATGGCCTGTGCGGGAGACGTCGGGCCCGGATCGGCCGAAGCCCCGGACGCTTCCGTCGGCACCGCTCCGGCGCCCGGCATCACCAATACATACTTGGCCGGTTCCTGCGCGACGGTGCCGCTCGGTACCAAGGTCTGGTGGACCGGCGACGGTTTCCCCGGGCACTCGAGTGGATCGATGGACCTGGTCTATGACGGCGGCGATTACGTCGCCGGCAAGGCCATCCAAGCATTCCACTTCGATGGCCGTAACTACGCACTTGCCGCCGGAGGCGATTCCGCCACCTGTGCCAATACGAGCGATTGCTCGTTGATGGCTTGGGTTCGGCGGATGCCGGGAGGTACCGGAGACCAAAGCATCATGGAATTCCACGGTGCCAATCGGCACTTCGAGTTCTATGTCAACGCGGCCGGTCACCTGGTCTACCGGGTCAACTCGGTACCGGTCGTCACCGTCGAGGGCGCGACCAATGTCGCCGACGGCGCATGGCACTTCGTGGTTCTGAACCTGCCCAACAAGCTGGGCATGGTCAACGGGAACGCAGCCGGTCCGGTTGACGTGTATGTCGACAATGCGGTGGATGCCCACGCCGACCTGGTCGAGTACCAGTCCAATACGCAAGCATCGGACGTCGACAGCCTCGCCTGCAACCGCCGTTCGAGTCCCGGCATCGATATCGACGAACCAACCGTCGGCCGCGCGCTGACGGTTGCAAAGATCGATGACATCTGGACGTCGGCCGAACATGGTATGTGCCGGCTTTCGACCATGAACCAATGCGGCGATGGTGTCGTCACAGCGACCAGCATCGGCGCTTCCGAGGAGTGCGACGATGGTAATCTCGTGGACGGCGACGGATGCAACTCCGTCTGCCAGATCGAACGGCCGGGCATCGATGGCTTGGTCAATCGTTGGCGGCTCGACGAAGCGTCAAGTGGGAACACCACGAACGTCCTGCATGATCGGGATACGCCCACCGGTTCCTCTCTGGGACCGAACGGCGCCGCCTTGCCGGGTAGCCCGTGGGGACCGGGTTCTCCCGGTTTCACCGGCGCGGCCGGTTCGATGGTTTCGGGCAGTCCCACTTGGACGACCGTCGTCGGGCCGCCCGGCATTCCGGATCGGCGCGAAAACCATGTCGGTCAGGGAGCTTTCTCGATCGCCTTTCGCGCCAATGTCGGAACGTCCAACGGGCGGGACTGGTTTTCCAAGACCGGCCTCCTTCCGTTGGGGAACAGCATCAAGATCAGCCTGGGTGCATCTGGGACCGACATCGGTTTCTTGGCAGGCTTGGCGGGCACGGATGAAGTGCATGCCACCGTCCCGACGCTCGTCGGTGCCGGCTGGAAGCATGTCGCCGCCGTCCGCGAAGCCGACGGAACGCTTCGTCTCTACCTTGATTGCGTCCAGGTGGCATCGCTCGTGCATGTCGCCGCCAACGTCACGAACCTGAACGGCATGGTCTTTACGACCGGACCGGCCAGCCAGCTGCAGGATATGTCATTCTTCAGAGTCGCGCTCACGCCGGCACAGGTTTGCTTGGTGAAGGATGGCCTCTATACCGCCGACAGCGACGGCGATGGCGTCAGGGATGGGGTCGATGCCTGTCCGCTCGATCCGGCCAAGTCGGTCAGCGCGGGCCAATGTGGCTGCGGCGTTTCCGATGTCGATACGGATGCGGACGGAACCGCGGACTGCAATGACGAGTGCGACACAGATCCGGGCAAGACGGTTCCTGGCGTCTGCGGCTGCGACGTTTCGGATGCCGACGGCGATGGCGATGGGACTCCCGATTGCCACGATGCGTGTGCCACCGATCCGAATAAGACTGCACCAGGCCAGTGTGGCTGCGGTGTGGCCGATACGGATACTGACGGCGACGGTACGGCCGACTGTCATGACGCCTGCGCCAGCGATCCCAATAAGACGGCTCCAGGCACGTGTGGTTGCGGCGTAGCGGATACCGATACGGATGGCGATGGATTTCCGAATTGCATCGACGCGTGTCCAATCGATCCGGCTAAGACCGTGCCGGGCCAATGCGGCTGCGGCGTTTCCGATGTCGATACGGATGGCGATGGGACTGCGGATTGCCATGATACCTGCCCGCTCGATCCATTCAAGATCGCTCCAGGCGTTTGCGGCTGCGGCACGGCCGATCTCGACGGCGATGGCGACGGATTCCCCGATTGCATTGATGCCTGTCCCGCCGACCCCGCGAAGACCGTTCCCGGTCAGTGCGGTTGCGGCGTGGCGGATACGGACAGTGACAATGACGGGACGCCGAATTGTCATGACGCCTGCCCTGTGGATCCGAATAAGACTGCACCAGGCCAGTGTGGCTGCGGTGTGGCCGATACGGATACTGACGGCGATGGTACGGCCGACTGTCATGACGCCTGCGCCAGCGATCCCAACAAGACGGCGCCAGGTACGTGTGGTTGCGGGGTAGCGGATACGGATGGGGACGGAGATGGCGTACCAAACTGTGTGGACAACTGTCCGACGGTCCCGAATCCCGGCCAACAGGATTCGAACGGCAACGGCATCGGCGACGCCTGCGAAGTCGTGACGCTTCCGGCTGCGGAAGCGGCCTACGCCTTCGATGCCGGCAGCGGCAGCGTCGCGGCCGACAGTACGTGCCATCACAACGGCACGATCAACGGTGCACAGTGGGTCACGTCGTCGCCGGCCGGTTCCTCGTTCGGCAAGGCGCTGAGGTTCCGGGACGGCAAGAAGGACAGCGTTCAAAGCAATACCTTCCCGACCTCGACGAACCGGTCGAAACTGACATTGAGCGCATGGACCAATGCGACGACGAATCCGGCCGGCGGCGAGGACGGGGTGATTGCCGCGCGGGCGACGAGTACGAAGGGGTGGCGCATCAAGACCAGCCCGGACGTCGGGCACGATCCGACCCAGCCGCATTACGCCTGCGAGCTGCTGTTGGGCAACAGCGGCACGATCCAGATAAACAGCGTGGCCATTCGCCATCTGGGCGAATCGCATCATGTCACCTGCGTCTACGACGGGACGTCCGTGCCCAGGAGGCTCGATATCTACGTCGACGGCCTTCTGAGTAACGGCACGATGACGGGCGAAACGACCGTCATTCCGGCGTCGTTCGCGGAACCGGCCGCCGGCACGGCCTTCAATATCGGACGCGACTCGTCGGGATTCATGTTCTGGGGCCTGATCGACAACGTCCGGGTGTACTATGCCGCTCTGACGGGGAACCAAGTTTCCGTGGATATGACAACTCCAATCGGTCCGCCGGCCTGCCCGTAGTCCGTTCCAGAACTCTGTCACGGCCCGTCCTCCTCTGGATGACGGGCTTTTCTTTTTCTCTTATACTGTCAGGGCATGGAGAGCCTCCCGCCGATCCCGACGCTCGCGCACGATCCGGTCCGCGCCTATGTCGAAGCTTTGCTGGCCAGGGCCGGCTTCGCGCACGCGCCGGAACTGGAGCGCGCCGAGGCGGTCACGACGCTCACGGCTGAAGCCGAGCGCCGCGTCGGTCTGGAGCTGGCCGGGGCGCTCGATCCGCATTCGCTCCGGGCATTTCGGCAGCTGGCGGCGGACGAAGCTTCTGAAGAGGAGCTGGCGGCTTTCTTCGACGTGCGCCTGCCCGATGCCGAAACGCGCGTCCGGACGGCGCTCGACGCCTTCGGTCGGGAATGTCTCGAACGGGCCGTTGCACTTCGCGCCGAGCTCGGCCTATGAACGCGCGGGAACTGCGCAGGCATTTTACCGACGCCGACCTCGCGGCGCTGATGCACGATGCCGATGCCGGATTCCGCGCGCTCCTCGATCGGCTCGGCCGGGAAGGAACGCTGCCCAAATTTTCAAAAGACGTGCGCGATCGGATCGCCGTCCGCTCGGCGCGTCTGCTCGCGCCGACCGAAACGTTTCCCGCGCCTCTGCACGCGGCCGCGGCCGATGCGGCGTGGTATCGCCGTGGTCGGGCCCATGCCGAGTGGCTTGCGCATGCCGGATGCCTGCGCGCGGCGGGCAGCCTCGCATTCCATCGGCAGGAAAGAAAGGCACTTCCACCCGTCGATCTGACGGATGGTCATGCCGTTGCCCAGGCGCTCTGCGTCGCCATCCGCGAGATCACGATACCGGGCATCTCGGAAGCCCAATCCAGACTGGGAGGGGAGGCACAGGTTGCGTTCGCTCGGGAACGTCACGGCGTCGCCATCTGGGAGCGGGCGCTTCGTCCGCTGCTTCCGGAATTCGCGCGGAATGCCCGGAATCATGGGTTGGAACGCGAGGCCGCCGCGCGCGCGTCGCTTGTTGCCGCCGCCGCGCTGACCGGGCGTGCCGCGGACAGGGTCGCGCTGTCGCATATGCTCGGCGCGGCTGCTTCGGTCCTGCTGAAGCAGGGATCGATTCCGGCCGTTTCCCGCCAGACATCTGCGGCGCTGCGTCTGGCTGCGGACGCTGTCTCCGGCAACGCGCTGCGCTTGTCGATGTATGAGCTGACTTCCGGGGAAGCACGCCTGCTCGGCGCCGCTTCGGCGTGCGCCGCCTTCGGGAAAGGGAATCTGCGTTTCCGGGAATCTTCCGCTGCACCCGCCTGGTTTTCATCCGAACTCCTACCGGAAGCCTGGAAAGAACGCTACGGCCATCTGACGGCCGCGGCCGTGGCCGCCGAGCTTCACCGGCATTCCGCCGATCCGCGCATCGATGAGACGGAGCGCGCCTTGGCTATCGGAGCCGCCCAGCTCGCCGGGCATCGTGCGGGCGCGCGCCGCATTTCTTTCGCCGATGCGCTCGGCTTTGACCCGGGCCCGCTGCGTACGGCCGTATTCGCTCCCGGACGCCTGTTCGATGCCGCGCCGAAAGGCCGCTGGAGTGCCCCGCGGATCTGCCGGGGCAAACATGGACGGTCGGTCCGCTGCCGGGCGGTCGCGGACGCGTCCGGTGCGCTGGTCGGCTACCTGGCGTTCGATCCGCTCAGCCGCGAATTCGGCGGGCGCCCGCTTTTCGCCGCCTACGGGCTCGACGGCCGCCGTGCCGGATATGCCTGGGCCGACGAAACGCCGGCCTACGGCCGTGCGGGCGCGCCACTGCAGGGCTTCGTGACCGTTCCCGAGGCGTTGCCGCCGGTCCAGGTGTAAAAAAAGAAAGGGATCCGGCAGTGTCATGAACTGACACCGGTCGGATCCCGTGCGGAGTACAGAGGAACGGCTAAGGGCGTCGTCGAAGCGCCAGCGCGATCGCGACCAGGCTGAGGAGGCACCCGGACGCCAGCCATGCCCAGTTGGGCACGCCGTACGGCGCCTGCAGGAACTCAATCTCCCGTGCCTGCGCTTCGTTCTGTCGCCTGAGCTCGGCGATTGCTGCATCCTGCAGCCTGGCTTTTTCATTCACCGCCGTGACCAGCGGTGCAATCCGTGCCTGATACCATGCGGTCAGCACGTCCGGCTGGCCGGCCGTTGCTGCCGGATCGGCAGCGGGCACGACCTGCACGGCATCGCCCGCTGCGCTCGCCAGTCCGGCGACTGCGTTCCGGCGCAGCTTGGAGCGATCTCCTCCCATCGGGAGGAAGACCGCCGCCGCGCCGGCGCCGAGCAGGATGACACATGCCAGGATGATCCACGGCAGCCGCGATCGGCGGGGCGTTTGTGGGGTGATGGTCATCATCTTCGATGGGTCATCGACCACCGGCGGTGGTACGGCGATCGTATGCCTGACTACGCGTCTCGTTGCGGACATCATTTCCCCCTTATGGGTTGGTGGTTGTGGCCGGAGCGATGGACACCCATCTGGCGGTGAGATCATCAACGCTGGTTGGTGGGGTCTCGAGCTTGCCGACGTACTTCGGATTGGTTGTCAGGGCCCTGAAGAACAGTTCGTCATGCCCGGGCCCGCAGGCGTACAGCTCCAACGGCGGCTTGCCGTCTTTCCAGACATACTGCTGCGTCAGGTGGGCCATCCTCGGGCACTTAGCCCGGCACTTCTGATGAGCCGGAGCGGTATCCACGGTCTGAGCTGGCGCCGACGGCGGTGTCGTGGGCGGATCGGGTACGGGCGGTGTGACGGGAGGCACTGCCGGTTGAGGCGGCGGTGCCATGTTCAGTATGGCGAGCAGTACCGTCTGAGCGTCGCTCCCTTGGAGCGTCGGCAGCGTGCTCACCAGCGTGCGCAGCGTGTTCAGGGTTTGGTTGAGCATTTCGACCTGCTGCTCTGCGAGAAGCACCCCGGCCTTATGGCCCGCGGCGGCGAGATCAGCTTCCCGCACGCGCTCCCGGTCATGCTCCCGTTGTGCCGCCGCATCTTGCAGCAGACGCTCGACCTCCGCGGCGCGATCTTCCCGGGCTTGCATGCCCGCGGCGACGCCTTCGGCGCGCGCGACGGCCAGAGCCTCTCTGTGAGCGGCCTCCATTTCGGACAAAGCCCTCCGGTGGGCGTCCTCAATCTCGCCGATCTTTCTGGCCAGATCCCTCGCCAGAGCTTGGCCTCGGATGACATCGTCGCCCGCCTGGCCCGGCAGGCTCCGGTTGGGCGAGACTGCGTCGGCTGGTGGCGGCGGGGGATCGATGCTCAGATTGTCGAGCTGCTCTCTTACGAGAAACTCTATTAGTTTCAGATCTGTCTCCGGCAGCGGATCGGGATGACAGCAACCGACATGGCCTTCGTCATCGACGAGCCTGTGGTGCACCGAAATCAGGGGCCCATTACATTGCGCGCACGTCTGTTCGCAGATCGCTGCAACCGCAGCGACACACTGTTCATGGGTAATCATGACGGTCCTCCTCAAGCGGGGCAAACGGGTTGATGGAATTGTCAAGGGGCGGTCTCCGGCCGGAATCGGACGGAATCCCCCTCACTTCAGGGGACGCCACAGCGTAGCATGAAAAACTAAAAAAGTCAAGGATTTTTGACAAATCCTCGACCTTCTTTTTGACCGGTTTTTCCGCCTTATTTCTGGGCCATTTTTGAGGCCGTCTCGACCAGGGCTTTGAACACCGCCGGGTGGTTCATAGCCAGTTCGGCCAGTACTTTGCGATCCAGTCCGATTTTGGCCTTGCCCAGCATCCCGGCGAACTTGCTATAGGAGAGGCCATTTTCACGCAGAGCGGCGTTCAGGCGGATCAGCCAGAGGCTGCGGAAGTTGCGTTTTTTGGTGCGACGGTCGCGATAGGCATAGGCGCCGGCCTTGGTGGCGGCGGTTTTGGCCAACTTGATCTTGTTCTTGCGGCCCCACATCATGCCCTTCGTCCGTTTCAGGACACGGGCGCGCTTGCGGGCGCGGACTTTGCCTCGTTTGACGCGCGGCATATCAGACGGTGTGGTTAGGCAGCAGGGACTTCAGCGAATGCCGGTAGGATTCCGACATGCTCGTGTCCCGGCGTTTCTTTTTGGTGACCTTGCCGGTGTCGCGCGCGTTGAAGTGGTCCTGGCCGGCATGGCGCTTGAGCAGCTTGCCGTTTTTGGTCACTTTGATGCGCTTAGCGAAGGCCTTCTTCGTCTTGGCTTTCATAGTGCGCGTAGATTACTTCTTTCCGACGATGGTTGTCAACTGTCCGCCCTGGACTTGGATCGGCTGCTCGGTCGTCAGTGGGAATTTCTGCGAAAGCTGGCTGACGAAGCCCGCGATCACGCCCTTGGCCAGCTCGGCATGGGCTTTTTCCCGGCCTCGCAGGATGATTTCGATCCGGAGCTTGTCGCCCTCTTCCAGGAAACGTTCGGCCAGGCGCAGGCGGGTCTCCCGGTCGTGCGCGCCGATACGGGGGGAGAGCCGGATGCCCTTGACCTCGACCTGTTTGGCTTTGGCCTTCTGCTTGCGCATCTCGCGTTCGCGTTCGTACTTGAACTGGCCGAGATTCAGGATCTTGCAGATAGGCGGCTGCGGGCGCGGGTCGACCTCCACCAGGTCGTAGCCGCGTTCCTGGGCGATACCGACGGCCTGCAGGGTGGATATGACGCCAAGGTTCACGCCGTTTTCGTCGATGACGCGGACGTCCGGAGACAGGATCTGCTGATTGGCCCGGTAGAGCGGGGCGGTCTCGACGGGGCGGCGGAACTTCTTGGGGTGAATGCGCATTTTGGGTCGGATCGCGGGAAGATGGATTACGGGAGCCACTATAGCCGAATCGCTTAAAACAGGCAAGATTCAGGCCGCGTTTGACGCGACTTCTTGGCGCATGTTACGTTGGCTGCGGTCAGGTCGTCGATCTGATTCGCCCGTTCGCGGGCGAGAGCACGGGACACACAACAACGGGAGAAGCGAAAGATGAAGGATCCGAGTCAGAGCACCACGTTCGGCAGCATCACCGCGACGCACCACACCCACCATGCGAGCGGCCCGCTCGACAACCCCGGAAGCGCGTCCGGGACGAGCAACCATATCTCCACGAACACCGGCAACCTCGTTCCACTCAACGGCGGCAGCGGCGGCTAGCCCTGACGCACCGGCGCTCGCTTGCGTCGGGCCGACCGGTCGTTCGGACCGGCGACTCGCGCGGTGGACGCTCTAGCCTATCGACTGCACTATCTCACCCTCAACTCATCGCCCGCGGCCCTTCTCATGGTCGCGGGCGCTGCATTTTTACGCCCTCAAAATCCTTCCAGACGCCGTAATGGGACGGCGCGGTCGGGGGTATGACCATCCGCGCTTGACATCTCGGTTCGACTTCCGGCAAGCCGTCGGCGTATTCTTAAAAAGATATGCCTATGCTCTCCGAAGCCGACCTGCACGCCATCGGTGCGATCGTGGATGAGAAGATCGACAATGCATTCGACGAGAAGCTTGAACCGGTTCTTGAAGCGATACGGGAAGGTTTCGAAATGACGGCCGGCAAAGCGGAGGCGGCCGCCTTGGGTGCCGAACTCCGCGGGGAAATGCGAAGCATGCGGCACGAACTGATGGACCACACCGACCGGACGGTCAATAAAGCCGTGGGGGACCTGCGGGCGGAACTGCGCGAGGCGAACGCGCTGGCCTCCTGATGGCGAGAACAAAGAACACCCGCGACGCGAGAGCGAGGGGTGCTCTTTGCGTCGCGGGTGCTTGAAGCACTCTTCAGTAACTGATTTGTCCGGCCTCTTCGGCGAGGCGGTAGCTGAGTCGTACGGCTCTCGGGCGCCCTGCTATCGTCGCTTCCCCTTGAATGATGAGCGCATTATTCCCGTCGGGCCCGATTTCAATATGGCCGCAGTCAATCAATAATGGCTCCCGTGTCTTCATATCCGGACGCCCGTGTGCGTCATAGTGCGCCGTTTGAACGATCAGATGATCCGTCTTCCCCTGGCCGGACGCGGCATTATCGACGCAACGGCAGAGAAGGGCTTTCAGTACCACGGGGGAAAGGTCGAATGCGTGCAACAGCATGGCAAGCTCCTTGGGGGATAGGCATCGGTTTCGAGCCCGGAACTTTACGTCCCGAACGCGATCTTGTCAACTGCCTGAGGGCATCACTCATGCGGCCGCGCGTTGATCGCCCGCAAATAAAGAGCACCCGGATGCGAGAGCGAGGGGTGCTCTTTTGCGCGGGTGCGTCTGTCAGTTTGTCGAGAGCCACCCCGAGGGAGGTGTGGGGTCATACCATGCCTTGAACTTCGGTCGTTCATGCTTGCCACCCGGAATCGGGGCCGTGAGGCTGCCTTCAATGGTCCAGCTCTTGCCCTCGATCTTCATGCTATTGACGATCCCCGTCACTTGGTAAACCTTGCCCGTGGCATCGCACTTCAGGGTGAATGTCAATTCGGAGCCGCGGGCGTCCTCGGGTGCCTCGAACAGTGCATCCGGAGAAGGTCCATCGATGATTTCAGCGCTCAAGTCCGGAACATTATGCGGGTCCACGTGTCGCCTCCTTAACAGGAACATATCTCTGGTAGGGCAGAGACGACCCTTGAGCCTTGCGGCCGACCTCCCCATACAGGCAGGAATTATCGGACGCATAACGGTACCAGAAAAAAGTATTTTTGTCAAGCTGGATTCCCAGACCTTGACCTCATTTTATTATCGTGATATCAATTCCCAGTAAGCTACTAGGATTTGGATGAAATCCCTCCTTAAGGTCACCCGCCAAGCCGAACTCGGCTTGCTCCTCGTTTCCGAATTGGCTCTCCACACAGGAGAGCTGGTTTCGCTCGAGGTCATTTCCAGGAAGACCGGCGCTTCCCGCAAGTTCCTGGAACAGGTCGCTGGCGAGCTCCGTAAAGCCGGCTTGATCGAAGGTGTGCGCGGCGCGGTGGGCGGCTATCGCCTGAAACGCGAGGCGAAGTCGATCACCGTCGCCGAGGTGCTGCATGCCGCCGAAGGCCCGATCGCAATCGGGGCTTGCACGGCCCATGCGCACGATCACGCCCACCCCGGCATCATCACCAAGGTGCAGGGCCAGGTGATGGCGACGCTCATGAATACCTCGATTGCCGAAATCGCCTGATATGGACGACGCCAAGTTTCGTGACGTCTACGACAAAGCCGCCGAAGGCGTGACGCGCCATGCGGCCGGGCTCGGACTTGCCGAAGGGGTGGTTCGGGAAATTTCGGCGTCCAAGCAGGAACCGGAGTGGATGCTCGATCTGCGTCTCAAAGCGTTCGCCATGTTCAAACGCACGCCGATGCCGTCATGGGGTCCGGATCTCTCGAAGCTCGATCTTGATCAGATCACCTATTTCGTGCGGCCCGACGCCGAAGAATCGCAGTCGTGGGCGACCGTGCCGGACAAGATCCGCGAAACCTTCGAGAAGCTCGGCATTCCGGAGGCGGAGCGCCACGCGCTTTCGGGCGTCGGCGCGCAGTACGATTCCGAAGTCGTCTATCACAATCTGAAGAAGGAATGGGAAGACAAGGGCGTGATCTTCGAGAACATGGACGAGGCGGTGCGGAAATACCCGGAACTCGTGAAGAAATACTTCATGACGGACTGCATCCCGTCGCACGACCACAAGTTCATCATGCTGCACGCCGCGGTCTGGAGCGGCGGCACTTTCATCTACGTTCCCAGGGGCGTGAAGGTGAACGTGCCGCTCCAGGCCTATTTCCGCATGAACGCCGAGCGCGGCGGCCAGTTCGAACACACGCTCATCATCGCCGACGAAGGAAGCGAGGTGCAGTACATCGAGGGCTGCTCGGCGCCGCGCTACAACGCCAGCTCGATCCACGCCGGCTGCGTCGAGCTGCACGTGCTGACCGGCGCGCGCATCCGTTATTCCAGCGTCGAAAACTGGAGCAAGAACACGTACAATCTCAACACCAAGCGCGCCGTCGTCGACGCCAAGGGCGTGGTCGAATGGATCAACGGCAACATGGGTTCGGGCACGACCATGCTCTACCCCTGTTCGATTTTGCGCGGCGAACGTGCGCAATCGCATGCGCTCGGCGTGGCCTTCGCCGGTCCCGGCCAGAATCAGGACACCGGCTCGAAAGTCATCCATGCCGCGCCGCACACGACCTCGACGATCCGCGCCAAGAGCATTTCGAAAGGCGGCGGCGTTTCTACCTATCGCGGCTACGTCACGGCGACGCCGGCGGCCGCGCACGCCACATCGAGCGTGAGCTGCGATGCGCTGCTGATCGACGACGGCTCCGTTTCGAACACCTATCCTTCGATGAAGATCGCGAACGACGACGTCGAAATCGCGCACGAGGCGACCGTCGGCAAGATCGGCGAAGAGGAACTTTTCTACCTGATGTCGCGCGGACTTTCACGGGAAGAAGCGACGCGCCTGATCGTGAGCGGCTTCGTCGAACCGATCGTGAAAGCGCTGCCGCTCGAATACGCCGTCGAGCTGAACAAGTTGATCGAACTCGAAATGGAAGGTTCCGTCGGCTGATATGACCCAGAAACTTCTCAAATACGGCATCGGCATTTTCATGCCGGAGGTGCCCGAAGGCTTCGATCCTTCCGGCTTGGTTGAGGTCGGGCCGAAGTCGGTCGATATCCCGGCCGGGGAGGATGCGGGATTGATCGTGCTGGAGGCTCCGGGCGGACGCGCCGTTCTTCGCATCGTTCTCGGCGCCGGCAGCCGCGCCCGTTTCATTGAAATGTCACGCGGTGCCCGTGAGCTGCGGGTGGAACTTTCGCTCGGCGAAGGCGCGCAGGTCGAATACCTTTCCGTCGTCGGGGATACCCGGTATGAATCCGTGCGGCGCGAAGCGCATCTCGCCAAGAACGCCAAGTTGCGCTGGATCGATGCCTGCCTTTCGCCGGAGTTCGCGCGCGCGGCATTCGTGACGCATCTGGAAGGGGAGCAGGCCGAAGTGGCCGCGACCGCGCTCCTGATCGGAACCGGTCGCCAGCGCTACGACGCCTGGCACGAGATCCGGCACGCGGCTCCGCGCACCGTCTCGGATTTGAACATTCGCGCGCTGCTGAAAGATGAAGCCAAGGCGATCGTCCGCGGCTTGGTACGCGTCGGGAAGGAGGCGTCCGGATGCACGGGTTTCCAGCGCGAAGAGACGTTGCTGCTTTCGGAACATGCCGAGATCGACGCCGTGCCGAATCTCGAGATAGAAAACCCGGACGTGCGCTGCGGCCATGCCGCTTCGATCGGGCGGATCGACGGGGAAAAAATGTTTTACCTGATGTCGCGCGGCCTCGACCGTGCCGCCGCCGAATGGATGCTGATCGGGGCGTTCATCGAGCCGTTCCTGTCGTCTCTTGCCGACGAGACGCTGCGTGCTGCGCTGGCCGAAACGATCGCCGCCAAACTTTCCTGATATGAAAAAACTGCCGGCCGACATCTTGAAAGATTTTCCCTCCCTCCATGCCATGGGCATGCGGGCCTACTTGGACTCGGCCGCGTCATCTTTGACGCCGGAGCCGGTGCTCGAGGCCATGGACGCCTACTATCGGGAATGTCGCGCCAACGTCCATCGCGGCATGTACGCGACGGCGGGAGAAGCGACCGCACGCTACGAGGCCGTGCGTGCGATGGCTGCGAGCTTTTTGAATGCTTCCGCGCCGGAAGAAGTCGTCTTCACGTCCGGGACGACCGCCGCCCTCAACCTGCTGGCCGCCTCGCTGGGCCGGAACCTGAAACCCGGCGATGAGGTCGTATTGAGCGAAATGGAACATCACGCCAACCTGGTGCCGTGGCAGCAAGCCGCCAAACGTCACGGCTTCGCGCTCAGGTTCATTCCGATGAAGGATGATTTCACGCTCGACATGGATGCTGCCCGCGCGCTTATCGGAGCGCATACGAAAATCGTCTCGATTGCGCACGCCTCCAACGCGCTCGGTACGGTCAATCCCGTCAGGGAATTCGCGGTGCTGGCGCATGCCGCCGGGGCGCTCCTGATTCTCGACGCGGCGCAGTCGGTTCCGCACATGCAGGTGGATGTCCGGGAACTCGACTGCGATTTCCTGGCCTTCTCGGCGCACAAGATGCTCGGACCGACCGGCGTCGGCGTGCTCTGGGGCAGGAAGGCGCTGTTGGAAAAGATGGAGCCGGTCCAGTACGGCGGCGACATGATCCGCGAAGTCACGCCGGAATCCGCGACCTGGAACGATCTGCCGTGGAAATTCGAAGCCGGCACGCCCAACATTGCCGGCGTGATCGGTCTCGGCGCGGCGATCGGGTACCTGCAGGCGATCGGCATGGAAAACGTCGCGGCGCATGATCGCACGCTGGCGACGTATGCGATCGCACGGCTTTCGGCGATTCAGGGGCTGATGATCATCGGACCGAAAACGGGAGAGCGCATCGGCGCGATTTCCTTCACGATCGACGGCGCGCATCCGCACGATCTCGCCACGCTGCTCGACCGCGAAGGAGTGGCGGTGCGCGGCGGCCATCACTGCACCATGCCGCTGATGGCGCGGCTGGGCCTGACCGGCACGACGCGCGCCAGCTTCTCTCTCTATAATGATGAACACGATGTTGAAGCGCTCGTTGAAGGGATCGAAAAAGCGAAAAAAACTTTGCGGTTGAATGCCTGAACGGGTGGCACCGCAGGCGATATCCCCTGAGGCGCGCGCCAGCGCCGAACGGGGATGTCGCCGAGAGGTGACAGGACCCGTTCAGACGATGCCAAAACAGTATGGAAGACCTCTACATGGAAAACATCCTCGACCACTACAGGCACCCGCGCAACGCGGGTCGGCTTGAGGGTGCTATGCTCCAGGCAAGGGAACTCAACCCTTCCTGCGGCGATGCGATTGAGATATTCTTGAAACTTGATGCTTGTGACCGTGTGGAAGACGTGAAGTTTGAAGGTCGTGGCTGCGCCATCAGCCAAGCCGGCGTCTCGATGCTGACCGAGCGTCTCAAAGGCCGGTCGCTGGCAGAAGCGATGGCGATTGACGAAAAAGCGATGCTCGAACTGCTCGGCATCGCGGTCGGCCCGATGCGCATGAAATGCGCGATGCTCCCGCTCAAGACGCTCAGGTCCGCGCTCGCAAACAAAAAATGACTATGCATTCCCTCAAGATCCACAACCTGCAGGTGGCGCGTGGCGGCAAGGAAATCGTCAAAGGCGTTTCGCTCGAGATCGAAAAAGGCGAAGTTCATGCGCTCATGGGGCCGAACGGTTCCGGCAAATCGACCTTCGCCAACGCGCTCGCCGGGCATCCGTCCTGCGAAATCACTTCCGGCACGATCGCGCTCGATGGCGCCGACATCACCCGCGCCGCGCCGCATGAGCGCGCGAAGGCCGGCCTCTTCCTCTCGATGCAATCCACTCCGGAAATTCCCGGCGTGACGCTTTCGAACTTCCTGCGCACGGCTTTCAACGCGGTGAAGTCGGAGCCGCTCGGCGTTCTGGAATTCCAGGCGCTGCTTCAGGCGCGCATGGAAGACCTGAAGATCGATCCGCTCTTCGCGCGTCGGCACCTGAACGCCGGCTTCTCCGGCGGCGAAAAGAAACGCGCCGAGGTGCTGCAACTCTCAGTGCTCAGTCCGGCCTATGCCGTGCTGGACGAGACCGATTCCGGCCTGGACGTCGACGCGCTCAAAATCGTGACCGACGGTCTCTCGCGCCTGCGCGGGCCGGACATCGGCATTCTCGTTATCAGCCATAATCCCAAAATGCTGGAAGCGCTCGCTCCCGACGTCGTGCACGTTATGAAAGAGGGGAAGATCGTCGCCGAAGGCGGAAAAGAATTGGCCGCGCGCATCGGGAAAGAAGGTTATGATGCCGCGCCTTCTCGCTGACAAGCCATGGTCGCCTGAGATGCGCTGGCGGCTCTATGCCGATCATCCCGTTCCGGCGCGCGCATTGTGCAGCACCGCCTTTTGTTTTGCCTTCAAAGATGGGAAAATCGCTCTCACGCGTCATCATCGCGGTTGGGACATTCCGGGCGGCCACGCCGAACGCGGTGAATCCATGGAAGAAGCCATACGCCGCGAGACGTATGAAGAAACGGGTCTGATCGTCGGCGATCTGGAAATGATCGCCGTGCATCGGGTGGATCATGCGAAACCGCACGAACGCGATGGCCGTCCCTACCCATTTCCGACAAATTACGGATTATGGTATGCAGGACGCGTCATCGATCAGCGGTCGATCCCAAACCATTCTGAATCCGTTGAAATGGCATTCTTCACTCCCGAGGAGTTCCGGACTTTCAAGTTTGATTTCCAACCCTGTCTCGATATCGCCCTTGAACACATGCTATGACCATGAAAGAAAAAATCGTCGAGGTCTTCAAGCATACGCAGGATCCCGAGCTGCATATCGACATTTGGACGCTCGGGCTGATCTACGGCTTCGAGTTGTCGGACGACGAGGAAATCCTGAACGTAAAGATGACCTTCACCACGCCGCTCTGCCCGTTCGGGCCGCAGCTGGTCGGCGACCTGAAACGCGGCTTGCTCGGACTCGGCCTGCGCGTCGTCGATATCGAAATCACTTTCGATCCGCCCTGGCAGCCGAGCGAGGAATTGCGCGCCATGCTTGGTGTATAATGCCGGCATGTCGAAACGGCTGACCCATCTTCGCGCCGCCATTCAGGAAGCCTTTTCTGATTCCCGCGGATGGTTGGCGGCCGCTCTCGGCGCGTTCTTCGTGATCGCGCTCGCGGCGCTGCTTCCGAACCTGAATCTGCTCGATTTTATCCTTCGCGAGCCAGCCTTTGATGCGCGTCTGAAATTCATGACGGCTGCGCGGGTGGTATGGAACGGACACCTGATCTTCCTGCACGAAGGCGGCTGGTTGACGCTGATCATGGCGGGCCTCTTTGGCTTGGATGCGGCGCTGATCGCGCACTACATGGGCCGCCAAGTGCGGTTGAACCGCATGGCCGGCGCCAGCGCCGTCGGCGTGATGATCGGGCTGCTCGGCGTCGGCTGCGCGTCGTGCGGTTCGGTGTTTCTTACCAGCCTGCTGGGCGTGGGCGCGACCGTCGGCGCGCTGAGCTGGCTGCCCCTGCACGGACAGGAGTTCACCTGGCTCGGCATCGTGGTCGTGACCGGATCAATTTTCGGCATCGCGAAAAAGATCACCGAGCCGGAGGCCTGCGCGATCCCTGCCAAACCTAGCGTTTGAAAATGCCCCACCCGCTCGGCTCCTATTCCGTCCAGGTCGTTTCGCTGCCCGAAGAGCTCGATCGTGCGGCGCGTCTGCCGGTCGAGCTCCGTTTCGTTTTTGCCCGGGATCCCAGCGCGAAAGAAAAGGTCCGCGGGCTGCTCGCTTCCGGGCGCGCCATCGGCGTGCGTACGGTCGAACGCGCGCCTGAACGGCTGCTCGAAGCCGTGAGCCGCGTCAGCGTTCTGTCGCAGCACAATTGCGTCCTGACCTGGCTGCCGGAGCTGCTGCGGGAAAAGCACGCTCCGAATATTTCCGAAGCCGACCGGGCCGCCGCCCGCGCCCAGGGGCACGATCTGGATGCCGACATCCGCTGCATCCTCGAGACGCGCCTCTCTTTCAAGGTGCTGGTGCTCATCGACGAGGAGAACGTCGGCATCGGAAGCGGGGAACGCCGTCTGATGAACGAACTTTCCGAAACGCTCTATCCGCTCTCGGTCGACTACATCGTCTACCGCCTGCTGATCGACAACGCCAACGAACGCACCGAAATTGCCCAGGATATCCTGAAGGCCTTGCTTATCATCGGGCCGATCGCGCATTTTTTGGAAAAATGGGTAAGCGGCATCGGCAAGGTCTTCGCGGCTTCAACCGACGATCTGCTCGGGGAAGCCGCCGAACTCATGGCGCTGCGCGGATCGGGATTCTCCTGGAAGACGCTGCGCAGGCGTTTCCTGATTCTGATTCCGATCTTCGCTCTCGCGACCTATGGGGCATTTCATGTCGAAGCCCTGCTCGAACGCGGCTGGACGCTCGCCGCCGGCGCCCTCTTCGGTTTCTCGGCCGTGGCGCTTTCGCTCACCACCGCCGTTCAAAGCGTCGGATTGTATCTCGGATCGGTACGCGCCCTGAAGCGGGAAGGGAAGTGGCATGCGCACGCCAGCGGCCGCTCCGAACTTCGGGAGGCGATCCGTCAGGATTTCACCAACCCCGCGCGTATGGGGCTGCTGCTCGGTTCGGTGCTCGCTCCTTTCGTCGGCATGCTGGCCGCCGCGCTCGGCGGGCTGCACAACGGCTGGATTCTCGCCTTGGTCGGCTCGACCGAAAGCATCGCCGCCGGAGCGACGGTCATCTTCGCCAACCGTTTCAATGACTGGAAGTTCCGCCGCGGTCTCGAACGACGGCTGCGCTGAACAACAAAAACGAAAACAGGGCTAGTTGCCCTGTTCTTCCCGTTCCAGTTGCTCCAGTTCTTTCGCGTAGCTTTGGACGGCGTAATTGTGGTCGATCGCATCTTGTCCGCCCGCGGTCTCGAGATCTCCAGAATTGGCCGCAATTAACTGCTTCAACTCCGCGATCCGCTGCTGTCTGGGAGTCTTCGGTTGCTCAGGCATCTCCATGCTCATACGCGCTTGGAAAGAGTTATGGCTCCAGCCTATCCGATCAGCGGTGTTTTGGCCACTCCTCGATGTTGCTCGATGCGACTTCGATCGGATCGAGTCTGCGCAGTCCGGCAATCTGGGCGCGCGTCACGATCGGATAGTGCCCGATCTCGCAGAGATACTCCGGCACCTCCCAGACGCTGCCTTCGCGCGTCATCCAGCCGATGCGGTCGAAGCGCGACAGGTCGACCGGGCGCGAATAGGTGCGCAGTGTCTTCCGACGGCCACCGACCGGCGTATATTCGTGGAAATACGACATGACGAGCTCGCGAACGGTGCGATAGACCGGCTCGCGATAGCGCAGCACGGGATGGTTGGTTTTTGAAATCGCGCCCCAGTGTCCGCGCTGCCGGAAGACGGCAATGACGTGGTCGTCGTCCGCCGGCGAAGCTTCCATGTCGACGATCAAAGGCGGACGGCCATGGAAACGGAAAGCGGCCGCCGCCAGCATGGCGCCTTCGATGCAATGGGCGCGCCGTTCGCGCAGCACCCTGCGCGGCGACAGGCAGGTATCGCCTTCCGGCTCGCGGTTGGCCGGAATGGCGTTCAGGAAATCCTGGATTTTTGCCGGCGTGCCGAGCCGCCGGAGGACGGCGCGTTCTTCGCGCGTGAAAGCTTCCGTGCGCATGCGGGCATCATAGCATGTAAGAAGACGCGCGCGCTCCCGTCGTAGCGATGGCACGCGCGTTTATTCTTTTCGTTTCCTTTCATGACTCAGGCCATCACGTACCGCCGCGCGACAGCGGCGGCTCTGCTCGCGATCGCGGCTGCCGTCTGGTCCCTTTCCGCGCTCTTCCTCGCGAAGCCCGCGCAGGCTGCCGGCTGCCCGAGCGGCACGCTCATCAAAGGCTCGCTCTCCGCCGTCTATTATTGCGGCGCCGACGGCAAGCGTTACGTCTTCACGAACGACAAGGCCTACATGACGTGGTACGGGGATTTCTCCGGCGTCCAGCAGGTCACCGATGACGAGCTCGCGTCCATCACGATCGGCGGCAACGTCACCTACCGGCCGGGCGTCAAGATGCTCAAAATCCAGTCCGATCCGAAAACCTATGTCGTCAGCCATGGCGGCACGCTGCGCCTCGTGCCCGATGAAGCCTGTGCCGCCTCGCTTTACGGACAGAACTGGAACACGCTGATCGACGACATCTCCGACGCCTTCTTCGTCAACTACAAGATCGGGACGCCGCTCGCTTCCTGTGCCGATTTCGATCCGGCGGGCGAGCAGCACGCCAGCGTCTCGTTCAACGATGACATGAGCGCCGTGACCGAAAACGGCGGGAACGTTCCGAAGGTGACCGCGACCGTGCCGGCGACCGGCGCGACCGGCGTGTCCGTTTCGACCCCGGTTTCCGCCACCTTCAACGCGGCCATGGCGGCCACCTCGCTGAACGGCGCGACCTTCACCCTGACCGCTTCGGGTTCCGCCACGCCGATCTATGGTACCGTCGCGCTTTCCGACCATACGGCCGTCTTCACGCCGAATGTCACGCTCGATCCCAGCACCACGTACACCGCCACCGTCACCACCGGCGCGCAGGACGCGGACCATCACGGTCTCGCCTCAAACTACACCTGGACCTTCACGACCGCCGGTTCGACCGGTACGGGCATGACCTCCGTCGTCTCGATCTCGCCGCCGGACAGCGGGAGCAACATCGCCGTCTCGACGCCGATCTCCCTGACCTTCAGCGGGCCGATGTCGAATTCCACGCTGAAGGCTGACAGCTTCACGCTCACTCTTGGGGGCGTGCCGGTTCCGGGTACTGTCGCCGTCTCCGGCAATACCGTGACGTTCACCCCCGCCGCCAGCCTGCAACCCGCCGCGACCTATACGGTGACGCTCACGGACGCCGTCCGGGACGCGAACGGGATGGCCGTTTCCGGCGGCCACTTCTCCTGGAGCTTCACGACTGCGCCGTAAGCACCGGAAGGACGGAAAAGGTCCGGGCCTTTGGCCCGGGCTTTTTCGGTTGACGGCGCGGGCGGGTCTGCGCGCTTGACGAGAGGGCCGTTCCGGGCTATCCTCGCGGTACTTATCCTCATCAGTAAGATGCGCAACCGATCGTCTCTGTGGCGGCATACAAGGCAGTCCATCCCGCTCGGCGTGCTCATCGGTCCGCTGTTTCTTTTTTGGATGTTCGTCGCTTTGCCCGCCCGCGCCGCCGACGCCAACCTGATCGCCAACGCTTCGGCGGAAACGGCATCATCGAAAGCGGGACTGCCGTTGGCATGGCTGAAGGGCGGCTTCGGTTCCAATAACCGTTCGCTGACCTATCCGGTCGCCGGCATCGATGGGGCCAAAGCGATGAAAACGGAGATCGCGAGCTACACCGACGGCGATGCCAAGTGGTACTTCCAGCCGGTCAGCGTGTCGGGCGGCCAAACACTGGCCTTCTCCGATTGGTATACCTCAAGCGCCACGACCGTCGTGACGATCCAATACCAGCTGCAGGACGGTACTTACCGTTATCCCGTTCTTTTTGCCGGACTGCCGCCGGCTTCGAACTGGACTCAGGCTGCCAAAACTTTCACGGTGCCGAAGAATTACGGTTCGCCGGTCGTGAACGTGTCGATTTTCCACGCGATCAAATCCGTCGGCTGGGTCGTCACCGACAATTACCGCCTGCAAACCGTCGACACGATTTCGCCGACGGTGACACTTGCCCCGGTCAGTCCGCAGCCCGCCACCGGCGTGATCGTCCTGTCGGCGACCGCGAGCGACGACGTCGGCGTGACCGGCGTGCAGTTGTACGTTGATGGCCTGAAAACGGGCAATGAAATCGGCTCGGCTCCCTACGCTTTTGCCTGGGATACGGGTGGGGAAGACGACGGCCTCCATAGCGTGTTCGTCGTGGCGCATGATGCCGCCATGAACAGCGCGACTTCCACGCCGATTCAGGTCGAGACGCGCAACCATGCCGGCGGCACGCTCATCGTGCAGGTGTCCGTCATCAACGACGACGGCGGTGTGAAAACGGCCGCCGAGTTTCCGACTTTCATCGATGCGGCCAACGTCGTGAGCGGAGCGCCGAACTCTGTCGAGGCCGGCACTCACGTCGTCTCGGAAATCACCGATGCCGGCTACGCATCGACCGTGACCGGCGACTGCGCGTCGGACGGTTCGGTCTCCGTCGCCATGGACGCGGTCAAACAGTGCACGATCGTCAATGACGACATCGCGCCTCTCCTGACTCCCGCGGCCAACCTGATCGCGAATCCCTCGGTCGAATCAGCTTCGTCCGTTCCCGGCGTGCCGGTCGGCTGGTTGAAAGGCGGTTCGGGCGCCAACACGCGCCTGTTGACCTATCCGGTCGCCGGCTTCGACGGCGCCAAGGCCATAAGAACGGAAATCACCGGCTACACGAACGGCGACGCCAAATGGTACTTTCAGCCGGTCGCTGTGACGGGCGGGCAGTCCTACACGTTCTCCGACGCCTACACGTCGAATGTCGAGAGCTCCCTGACGGTCCAATATCGCCTGCAGGACGGCACCTACAAGTATGCCGACATCGCGCTGCACCTGCCGGCCGCATCCGTCTGGACGGAGCTATCGCGCACCTTCACCGTCCCGACGTCGTACGCTGCGCCGGTCGCCGCGCTGACCGTTTTCCATCTCATCAAATCGGTCGGATGGATCGCGACCGACGCGCACCGGCTCGTTCAGTACGTGCCGCCGCCCGTCGATCCAGATAACCTCGTCGTCAACGCTTCGTTTGAGACGCCCGCTGCTGGTGCATCCGGCCTGCCGGCCTTTTGGTTCAGGACCGCTTCGCCGGGCACGCAGGCCGGCTTTGCGTATCCCGTTTCGGGGCAGTCCGGCGCGGCCGCGGCGCAGGTGAACGTCACGTCGTACGTTTCGGGCTCCGGCGCCAAGTGGTATTTCCAGCCCGTGCCGGTCACGCCCGGCGCGAGCTACGAGTTTTCCGATGAATACAAGGCGACCGCGCCGAGCCTCGTCACGCTGCAGTTCCTGTTCGACGACGGGCATTATGACTATCTCGATCTCCTGGACCTTGCGTCCGCCGACGGATGGACCAAGGCCGCCGATCGTTTCGTCGTCCCTGCGCACGCCGTGTCGATGACGGCCATTCATTTGATCAAGAGCGTCGGCACATTGACGACCGACAGCTTCTCGCTCAAAAAACTGCCCGACGGCCGGTTCGACGCCGGCATGATCTCGCTGGACTTCGATGACGGCCTCACGAGCGTCTATCAGAACGCCGTTCCGCTGCTCGACGCCGCCGGCATCCGCAGCACGCAGTACATCATTACCGGCAGCTTTGGTCTGAGCGGCAACGTCGACCAGAGCCAGACGGCCGCCATGCGCTCCGCCGGTCACGAGATCGGCTCGCACACCCGCACGCACGCGCACCTGACGCAGCTTGCGCCGGCCGAGGTGACCTCCGAGGTGGCGGGCGCGCGCAGCGATCTGGCGGCGCTCGGCATGGATCCTTCGACCTTCGCCTATCCGTACGGCGAATTCAACAACGCCGTCGAGCAGGCCGTCGTCGTTGCCGGTTACCGCGGCGCTCGCAGCGTGCGTCAGGGTTTCAACAGCAGGAACACCAACCCGTTCGAACTCGAAGACCAGCACGTCGAATCGAACACGACCATCGACCAGATCAAGGGCTGGATCGATCAGGCCCTGGCCGATCGGACCTGGCTGATCCTCGAACTCCATGACATCGATCACAGCGGCCTGCAGTACAGCACCACGCCCGAAATCCTCGCCCAGATCCTCGCCTACATCCAATCGACCGGCATCCGCGTCGTGACCAATGCCGAAGGCCTGACGGCCATGGGGCATTGAGACGAAGGACGGGAAAAGCCCCGCGAGGGGCTTTTTAGCTTGCCGGGAACAACGCTTCGGTCACGCTCTCCCGGTCCAGGTCGGAAATCCGGTGCGCGTCGTGCAGGCGCCGGAGTTCGCGATGCAGGTCTTCGGGCCAGATGTGGCCATGCTGTCTGAGGAGTCCGGCGAGCGTTTCCCCGATCAGCGCGCGCTGCTGCTCGTCCAGGCTTTTGATGCCATAGAGGAGCTTCTTCATTTCTTCGTGCGAGAGTTTGATGGGGTCCATGGCTGAAGCGTAATGGATGGGAGGGGAGAGGTCCATATCTTCCGATCTGCAGAGATACAAAAGCACCGCTTGTTTGAGCGATTCTTTTGATGGTGGAGATGCCGCCGGGACATTGGCACCCGATAGGGGAATGCGTAGTCAATCGCTAGCCGGTCGTGACGGACTTTTGTCCGGTGTATGCTATATAGAGGAGAGGTGATACACTGAGGAGGCAGTTCCTTCTACATCTTATTTAGACACGTTGCTGTCGCGGCCCGAGGACTTTAATTTCCCGCCGGCATTTCATAAAGAAGTGCATGCGTTATATCAAAAGGCTGGCGGGAGGGGTCGTATTCTTAGCGATCGCATTCAGCTTGATGGGCGTCATTGGCGCCCGCGCTTTCAATATCAACAGCCCAACGGGAGGGGACGGCTATACGCCGATCATCTATACGATGCAGAGCGGCGAGGAACGGATCTACTCCATTTATCATCACCAATCTCCGAGCGGCACGCCGACCCCCGTTTATAACATCAATTGCGTCATCGCGCATACGGATCAGCTGTGCGGGGGCTATCCCAAATATTTCAGTTCCGCGCCCGGTACGTCGAACACGGGGCCGACGGATATCTCAACCTCGACGCATCCCAGGTACGTGCAGGTCACGTCACGGCTGTATTACGCCGCGCAGCGTCCCACCGATAACGGAATCAGCTGCTTTGATCTTGAAACTGGCACCAACTGCGGCTATTTCCGGCTCGGAAGCCTGCCGAGCGTCGGCGGGACCTTTACGGCCACGATCGACGGGCTTGAGCAGTCCGGCACGCGCCTGTACGAGATCGGCCGTGACCTTCGGGCCTATTGCTTCGACACCGCGACGCAGGCCGCCTGCCCGGGACAGCCTTACGCGATCATCGGCGCCACAGAAGGCATGCCGGCCTATACCGGCTCGTCCTTCCTGGTCATCCGGGAGGTGCTCGAGGGGCGCATCTATCTTTTGGTCAATTACGGCGGTCAATCGCCGATCATCGCCGACAACGCGCGCGTGACATGCTTCGATCCGCTGACGAACGCCCGTTGCGATGGCTGGACGAGCCTGGGAGCGAATGATGCCGCCAGGCGCTTCACGTCCATCTTCGGGAATTATGACGCGTCCGGCACGCTCTCCGGCATCTGCGTCGCGGCGACGGTCACCGGAGGCGCGACATGCTGGAAGATCGGCACCCGGGCGCCAATGCCGCCACCACCCGGCCTTTTTGCCGGCGCCGGATCGCAGGGATCCGTCAGGGAAGAGGTACAGGATGGCACGCGGACGTATTTCGCCACGCAGAATGCCGTATTCTGTTACGATTTCGCCCTGCAAAGCCAATGCCGGGATTTCACCGGCCCTAAGACTTGGCCGACGGTGAACGGCGGCAACACGCTCGACTACGGCTATACCCTGATCGGGGAATGTTTCTACGGTTTGGGAGATGCCGGCTATCTATGGAGCTTCAATAAGATGACCGGTGCGGTGGGCGGTGCCGCTTGTCCGCCAGCCACGCCTCCATCCCCGGCCTCTTTGAATGTCGTCACCAATGTCGTCAATGATGACGGTGGCATCGCCACAGCTTCAAGCTTCACTGTCCATGTGAAACTTTCCGGAGCGGACATTGCCGGCAGTCCGGGTCCCGGAGCGCCGGCTCCCGGGACGGCGTTCGGACTCGTTCCGGGCACCTATACGGTCAGCCAGAGCGTCTTACCGGGGTATACCTCAAGCGTCAGCGGCGATTGCAACCTGAGCGGCTCGGTCACGCTGGCCGCCGGCGAGCACAAGACCTGCACGATTACCGATATCGATACGCCTCCCCCCGCCACATTGAAGGTCATCACGGCTGTCATCAATGATGACGGCGGCATCGCCACGGCACCGAGTTTCATCGTGCATGTGACGCTGGCCGGAGCCGACGTCGCCGGCAGTCCGGCAGGAGGGGCACTGGCTCCGGGAACGAGCTACGGCCTGGCTCCGGGTGCCTATACGCTTCGCGAAGATCTTTTCGCCGGTTACGCTTCGAGCATCGACGGAGATTGCGATTCTAACGGCACCGTCACTCTGGCCATCGGCGAGCACAAGACCTGCACGATTATTAACAATGATAACGCCGTTCCTGCGCCATCTTCGGGCGGAGGGGGTGGGGGAGGCGGCGGGGGGGGATCTGCGTCTATATCGCCCTTGATCAGCCTGACCAAGATTCCGAGTCCATTAGCCTTGCCATCCGGACCCGGTCCGGTGACCTACACCTATACCGTCAAGAATCTGGGATCTATCCCGATGATCGGGGTGACGCTCGTCGACAACAAATGCACGGCCGTAAGCCCGGTCTCTGGCGACGCCGATGCGGATGGGCAGCTCGATCCGGCCGAAACCTGGACGTATCGATGCGATGCGATGCTGTCGGAAACGACCCAGAACGTCGCCATCGTCTCCGGTGTCGCCAACGGCTTCAAGGCGCTTGATCGCGCTCAGGCCACGGTCGTGGTCGGCGCGGCCCTGCCCCCGCCGCTGATCCACGTCACCAAGATACCCGATCCCCTGTCGCTGCCTTTCGGTGGCGGACCGGTCACCTATACGCATGCCGTCACCAACATTGGCGCCGTGGCCCTGAGCAACGTGCGCGTCTCCGATGACGATTGCGGTCCGGTGAAATACGTCAACGGGGACGTTAACGGCGACGCGAAACTCGGCATTGATGAGACCTGGATCTATACGTGCACCAAAACGCTTCGAGTGAGCACGACCAGCACGATCTCGGTCAGCGGTGAGGGCAACTTCCTGAGGGCGTACGATGTCGCGACTGTCAGGGTCTTGGTCGGCAGCGTCCCAGGCTTCCCGAATACGGGCATCGAGCCGGGCGCCGCCACTTGGAAGCTCCTGACGATGTTCGGAGCGTTCGCTGCGGCGCTCGCGTCCGCTTTCATTCTTCGGACACACGTATGACGATTCAAACCAAAGGCAGAGCTCTCCTCCTGATCGCCGCAATCATCCTGTGCTTCGGCGCAAAAAGCGCTTTGGCCCAGGAGAGTCCGGGCATGTTCGTTCCGCTGATAGGCATCACGTCAGTGCCGGAACCATTGGCGTTGCCAAAGGAAGGGGGCGCAGTCATTTATCACTACGCAGTCAAAAGCTTTCTGGAAGAAGCGCCTTTGACGGACGTGCAGGTCGTCGATAACGCCTGCGCTCCGCTCGTCTACACGGGCGGCGACGACAACGGGAACTCTCTGCTGGAATCGAGCGAAACCTGGAGGTACGTTTGCACGAGCATGCTGTCCGAGACGACGCGGAGTACGGCCACGGCCAAGGGCAGCTCCAACGGCATCGTCGCGAAGCATGAGGCCTATACAACGGTCGCCGTTGGCTCGGACACCCCGCCGCCGCTGGTCAGCATCATCAACATCACCAAAGTCGCGTACCCCCTATCCCTGCCGACCGACGGCGGACCGATCACGTTTACGTACCGGGTCAGTAATCCCGGCGACGTGCCCTTGGCGGACGTGTCCGTCATTGACGATAAATGTCGCGACATGTCGGGTAAATTGGGCGACGTCAACGGCAACGGCCTTTTGGACACGCATGAAGTCTGGATCTACACGTGTACGACGATCCTGAAACGGACCATGACGAACACGGTGACCGTCAGAGGTAACGCCAACGGCTTCAAGGCGATCGGCAGCGCCACGCTCACCGTCAAGGTCGCCTTTCCCACTTCCACTGCAGCCGCCGCCAGTCCGAAATTCCCGGAAACGGGCGAGGTTCTGAGTATGAAGATTGTGATCTGGGGGATCCTTTCGGTCATGCTGGCGTTCCTGCTCGGCTGCTTCTTCGAGGCGCGGGAAAAGACGAAGCGTATTCCCCCGAAGAAAGGCATGACCGGCGCGAAGTGGCTGTTCCTTGCGCTGCTCGGCGCCGGACTTTTAGCTACGGGAGTTTATCCTCGGGCGCTGACGGAGCTGCATCGAAACGGCGGGTTGAGCCTCGAAACCGGCTGGAAATATCCGGTCGCCAGGTTCCCGATGACCGGACCGAACAGCATTGCCTATTCCGATATACGGGATCCCGGCGGCTTGCCTCAAGGACTTCCGGTGCGGCTCAGGATTCCGGCTATCAACGTGGATTCGGCGATCGAAGACGCGCTGTTGACGCCGGACGGGAGGATGGACGTGCCCGCAGGTTCCAGGAACGTGGCTTGGTTCGCGCTCGGTCCCCATCCCGGGCAGGAAGGAAGCGCGGTCATCGGCGGCCATTTCGGGATCCAGAGCGGCACACCCTTCGTCTTCTTCAACTTGGATAAACTCAAGATCGGCGACGCGGTGTACGTCGTCGACGACAAAGGCGCTCGCTTGGCCTTCAAGGTACGGAAGATTGCCCTGTTCGAGCGCGATGCGGACGCAACGACGGTCTTCACTTCTGATGACGGGCTGGCGCACCTGAACCTCATCACGTGCGAGGGCATCTGGAACCAGGTCAACGGCGTCTATCCCCTGCGGAGGGTCGTCTTCACCGATGCCCTAACAGATGATGGGACGATTGGGGTGGGCACCGCGCCTCATCGGTCTTTGGCCATCGGTACGTCCGGCAGCGATGTCACCGAGCTTCAGACGGCGCTTGAGCAGCAGGGTTTACTGACAATGCCGCGCGGAGCCGCCAAGGGTTATTTCGGGACGTTGACGCGTCTCGCTGTCGCCGCCTATCAGAAAAGCGTCGGCTTGCCGTCGAGCGGCGTTTTCGACCTGACGACACGGGCCAGGCTCATCCCCCCGTCGAAGACGTTCCCGGCCCTTTCCACGGCCGGTACGGAACCCGCGACCTCTACCGGGGAGGAAGCCGGATCGTCGTCCGCACCGGAACGGCCGCCGACGTTCCTTCAGGCGTTCGCGCAAGCCGCGCGCGGCCTGTTCGCGACACCGCTGGACGCTTTCATCACTTCGTTCCCCCTCATCTCGATATCCGCCCTTCTCTATGCGCTGGCGCGGCTGCGGTCACGCCGACATCAGCTCGAAGCTTCTGAACAAACGGAAGCGCCGCGTCGGTAAAAAGATCCGATGCGTCGAAAAACAGCCGTCGTACTCGGCATGCTGACAGCCTGCGGCGTCCTGATATTCTCTGGTTTCTTTCTGCGCCGCAAAGCGGTTTCCGGGGTCGAGGTCGGCATGGAGGCGCCGCTCCACGTCTCGGCCAAAAATCCGCCGGCATCCATCGCGCAGGAAGACATCGGGATGCCCACACGCCTCAGTATCCCCGTTGTCGGCGTGGATGCGGCCATTGAGAAGGTGACGGTGACGGGTGACGGATCGATGGATGTGCCTAAGGATCCCGGGGCCGTCGCTTGGTACATGTTGGGTTCCAAGCCGGGAGAGAAGGGGAGCGCCGTGCTCGCCGGCCACGTGAATTGGCTGCATGGAGCGAATGCCGTGTTCAAACGCCTGGACGCGTTGCGGCCGGGCGACGTCATTTCCGTGCAGGATGATCGGGGAAAGATCATGGCCTTCACGGTCCGCGAAAGACGGACGTACGCCGCCACCGCCGATGCGACGGAGGTTTTTCTTTCCAATGATGGCAAGGCGCGTTTGAATCTGATCACGTGCTTCGGGACCTGGGATACGCGCGCCAGACAGTATTCCCAACGGCTCGTTGTCTTCGCTGAGCGGGCGACGGGAAAAATAACGGTTCGATGACGGAGATCATGGTCGCGAGAGCAGCCATCGTGCAGGCAAAAATACCCATCTTCGATGGGTATTTTTGCTGGTGGAGATGGCGGGATTCGCACCCGCGTCTGGGGTTCATGGGACACTCCGCACTACAGGCATAGCCGTCTCGGGTTTGCCGCGCCCGAAGGCGCGGGCCGGAGCACACGCAGAGAGGCGGCGAGTGGCGTGCGTCCGCGCCCCGATCCAACCGGAACGCATGCCTCGGGGCGAAACATGCGGCGGACCTTCTTATGACACCGGGATCCGGCTAGAAGATATTGCCGGGCGATGGGTCAATCGCGCTTAGGCGAGGACCGGAGCGAAGGACGGCGCGAACGCCGAAGCGAGCGCCGACTTCACTTTTGCGAAGACGTTGGCACGTAGTCGTGTTGCCCGGAAATTTACGACGGACGGGCGCCGTCGACCTGCGCGGATTGGCAACGAACTCCATCGAATCTATTCATCCCCAGCTCGCTTGCCGGACGCGCTTCCGCTCGAATGGCCCGAGGCCATTCTCGCCGCCGCGCGTCCGTCGCTCGCTCTTCGCGCACGTTCCGCGCTTGACGGCGTTCAATGTGTCTTGCGCAGTCGCGCAAGACGACTTCTTCAGGCGGGCCGGGAATCAACGTCGAATTTTCATCCGGCCGCGGGCTTCGCGCTCGAGTTCGCGCTTCTTGATCGCCTCGCGCTTCTCGAACTGGCGCTTGCCGCGGGCCACGGCGATCTCGACTTTGACGCGGCCGCCCTTCAGGTAAGCACGGATCGGCACGACCGTCAAGCCCTCCTCTTCGCGTTTGCCGCGCAACCGGTCCAATTCCTTCCTGTGGAGCAGCAGTTTGCGCGACCGCTCCGGATCGTAGTCGGGGAGCGGACCGGCCTTCGGGTAACGGGCGATGTGTGCGCCGGTCAGCATCGCTTCGCCGCGGTGGAACGTCACGTGCGCGCCTTTCAGTTTCAGGTGGCCGGTTTTGGCCGATTTGGTTTCCTGGCCGGTCAGCGCCAAACCGGCTTCCAGCGACTCCAGAAGCTCGTAATCGTAGCGCGCGCGGTCATTGGCGGCGATGACGTCCATCCGCCCAGTGTAACGGCTTGTGAAGAGCGCGTCCACGTGCTAAATTTCAGGCGAAGCTATGGCTGAAACAGGCGACGGGCGCCAGGCGCAGGTCGTGACCGTTTCGACTCTCACGATCGTGAAGGTCGCGGTCTTCCTGCTCGCGGTCGGATTTCTCTACGTGATTCGCGACATCATCGCGCTTTTTTTCGTGTCGCTGGTGCTTGCCTCGATCATCAACCCGCTGGCCGCCTGGTTCCAGTCGAAGCGCATTCCCCGCAGCGCGGCCGTGCTCCTGCTCTATGCCGCCATTCTCGGCATCCTTGCGGCGATTTTCATCGTGCTGGTGCCGGCGGTGGCGCGCGAGACGCGCGATCTGGTCAATAACGCCGACGCCATTTGGAACAACGTGCTGACCGCGTTCGGCCCGCTCCGCAGTTTCGTGGCGACCCACGGGCTGAGCGACGATCTCGGGCAGGCGCTCTCGGGCGCGGGCGGGCTCGGCGCGGCCGCCGGTGGGCTCGTCGCCACCATCCGCGGTCTCGGTCACGGGGCGATTTCGCTCCTGATCGTGCTGGTGGTGGCGTTCTATCTGGTCGTTTCCGAAGACGCGCTCAAGCGCCTCTTCCGGGCCGTCGCCCCCGAAGCCTATCAGCCCTATCTGGTCGATCTCTTCCAACGCATCGAGAAGAGCATCGGCGGCTGGGCGCGCGGCCAGCTGATCCTCGGGCTGATCATGGGCGTGGCCGTGTACATCATGCTGAAGTTCCTCGGAATGAAGTACGCGCTGATTCTGGCGCTCACGGCCGGCGTGGCCGAGTCGATCCCGTATGTCGGTCCGGTTCTGGCCGCGCTGCCGGCGGTTCTGATCGGTTTCGCGCAGTCGCCGGTGCGGGGCGCCTTGGTCGCGCTCGTCTACCTGATCGCGCAGCAGACGGAAAACCACATTCTGGTGCCCAAGGTCATGCAGAAAGTGACCGGCCTGCATCCGATCGTCAGCATCTTCGCGCTGCTGATCGGCGTGAAGGTTGCGGGATTGCCCGGCGCGCTTCTGGCCATCCCGGTGGCGATGATGCTCGGCATCGTGGCCGGCGACGCCTTCCGTTTCCTGAAATCCGGACGCTGACATGCGGCGCACCGTCACCATCCTGATCCCGATCCTCGGCGCCGCCGGCTTTGCCGTCTTCAGCGAGCTCTCGCTGGCCCGCACGTCCGAATTTTCATGGTGGAGCCTGGCGACGATGGGATGGATCCTGCTGGCCTTCGCCGCGGTGGCGCGTGGCAAGCTGCGCAGCCGGCTGACGCCGGTCGCGGTCCCGGCCGCCGCCATGATCGCGCTCTCGACGGCCGCTTCGCTGCTGTTCCTCGACCTGGTCGCCAACCGCCACGCTTTCGTCGCGCTTTTCGCCGCGATCCTCTACCTGTTTTTCGAGCATCTTCGGCGCGAGTCGCTCGCTTCGAATCCCGAAGAGCGGCTGGCGATCTCGGAGTTCGCCCGCATGGTCAACATCGGTTCGCTCTTCCTGGTCGCTTCGGTCGGCTTGGGCGTCACCGTCTTTCTGCCGATCCCGCGTTGGTGGACGGTGCCGCCCATCGCGTTGGCCGCGCTGCTCTGGAGCTGGCACCTCTATTTCGCCTGCGCGCATCCGCGGCTCCGCCCGTTGTCGCACACCGCCCTTACCGCGCTGCTTGTCGTGCAGGCCTATCTTGTCGCGCTGGCGCTGCCGACCCCGATGTTCGTCGGCGGCGCGTTGGTCGGCGTCGTGTATTATCTCGCCGCCAATCTGCTCCCGCTCGGGGCCGTACAGGGCCTATCGCCGCGGCTGATCCGCAAGTACGCGCTTTACGCCGGCGGCCTGCTTTTATTCATTTTCGTGACCGCCCGCTGGGCCTGATACCATGGAATCCGCATCAATGCCGCGCAGCCTGCGCCTCTCCACCTTCATCGTGCCGGTCGTGCTCGGCCTCGCCTCCGGCCTCGCCGGGGCGTTCATCGTTCCCGCCTATCTTTTCAGCGTGTCCTCGGGTGTCGAACCCGCGCTGATCCAGATCGGTCGGCCCTCCGCCCAGCTGGCGCCGCCGATGGCCGAAGCGGATCTATCCGACCGCCTCCGGAAAATCGATCTCCCGCTCTACCTGAAAAAACCGTTGACCGGAGTCGATCCGGCCGACCGCGCCCGCGCTCCGTATGAAGCCGTCGGGTACGCCACGGCGCTGACGTCGGACGGCTGGGTCGTCACGCATCAGTCCGTGCTGAGCGGCGGCCAGATCGTCATCGAAGTCGAAGGGCGCCTGTTGGAACCGGCGCGCCAGGTCGTCGATGCGCGCACCGGCCTCGCCTTTTTCAAGATCGATGCCTCGGCGCTGGCGGTCGCCGGTTTCGCGGACACCGAAATGCTCCCGGCTTCCGCGCCGCTCTATGCCCAGGGTTCGGAGAGGGGATTCGCCGCGCTTCGTTTCGCGGGTCGGGCGCTCTCTCCGCGTAAACCTTTGCCGGGCGCGCTGCAGGATGCCGACCGCTTCTCCCTTTCGTATCGCTTCGATCGCGCGGTCGATGCGGGGGCGGTCGGCGGAGCGGTGATCGCTGGCGACGGCGAACTGGTCGGCGTGGCCGCGCCCGATGCGGCCGGCGGCATGGCGTTCGTCCCGATGCACCTGATCCGCCCGGTCTTGGCGGCCGTCTTTCGCGGCGACCCGCCCGCCCGCGCCCTGCTGGGCGCGCGCTATCTTGCGCCGGAGGAAGCCGCCTTCTCCGGATCCGATTCCGCCCTTTCCGGCGTCCGCCTGAGCGGTTCCCGTGCCGCCGGACTGCCGGCCGTGCGGAACGGATCGGCGGCCGCGCGCGCCGGGCTCCGGGACGGCGACGTCATCGTGAAGATCGACGGCGCGGAACTGGCCACCGGCCGCGATCTGGCCGAACTGATTGCGCAGTATGCCCCGGGCGCCAAAGCCCGTTTCGACATCCTGCGCGGCGGCGAGCGCCGCAGCCTGGATGTGACATTCGACTGAGAAGCGCGCTAGAATGGGGGGAGACTCTTCATGACGCCCGACATCACTCAACTCTTGGAACGGCACTGGAAGACGATCGCCGTCTCGGCGCTGGCCGCCATGGCGCTCTCCGCCGCGCTCAGTTTCGTGCGCCCGCTCGAGTATTCCTCGACGATGCGCCTGCTGATCATCC
>CAZHHN010000002.1:0-82421 GCA_964532415.1 uncultured Gammaproteobacteria bacterium | reverse complement strand
TGACTTCGCCCATCTCGCCTTCGGCCGGAGCGTCGGAGGAGGCTTCGAGGTCGGCGTTCGACATCTCTTCGGCCGGCGCTTCCTCCTCTTGCTTCTTGCCTTTGGCGGCGGCCTTCGCGTCCTTCTTGGCGTTCTTCGCCTCGAGCATCTCCTTCAGGATCGTCTCCTTGGCGGCCTCGTCGTACGCGTAGCGCACGTCCTTGCCGGACTGCAGACGGAAGAGGGGAGGCTGGGCGATATAGAGGTGGCCCTGGGTGATGAGGTCGGGGAGGTAGCGGTAGAAGAGCGTCAGGAGCAGGGTGCGGATGTGCGCGCCGTCGACGTCCGCGTCGGTCATCAGGATGATGCGGTTGTAGCGCAGGTCCTCGATCTTGAAGGCTTCGCCGATGTTGGTGCCGATCGCGATGATCAGCGATTTGACGGCGTCGTTGCCGAGCATCTTGTCGAGGCGCGCGCGCTCGACGTTCAAAATCTTGCCGCGCAGGGGCAGGATCGCCTGGAACTCGCGGTTGCGGCCCTGTTTGGCCGAACCGCCGGCCGAGTCGCCCTCGACGATGTAGAGCTCGGAGCGGGCCGCGTCCTTGCTGGAGCAGTCGGCCAGCTTGCCCGGCAGCGTCAAACCTTCGAGCGCGCCTTTGCGCAGTACGGTGTCGCGGGCGGCGCGGGCGGCCAGACGGGCGCGGGCGGCCAGGAGGCACTTTTCGACGATGGCCTGCGCGTCCTTGGGATGCTCTTCGAGATAGATTTCGAACGCTTCGGCGAAGGCCGAGGCGACGGCCGGCTGGACTTCGGGATTGCCGAGTTTGGCTTTCGTTTGGCCTTCGAACTGCGGATCCTTCACCTTCACCGAGATGACGGCGGTCAGTCCCTCGCGCGTGTCTTCGCCCGAAAGATTGTCGTCCTTCTCTTTGAGATAGTTCTGCTTGCGCGCGTAGTTGTTGAGGATGCGCGTGAGCGAGGTGCGGAAACCGGCGACGTGGGTGCCGCCTTCCGGGTTGAAGATGTTGTTGGCGAAGGCGAAGACCGTTTCCTTGTAATCTTCGACATACTGCAGGCCGATCTCGATTTCGACGTCGTCGATCGTCTTGTTCACGTAGAAGATGGCATCGTGCTTCGGCGTTTTGGTGCGGTTCAAATGACGCACGTAGGACTGTACGCCGCCTTCGAAGTAGAAGGCATAGGTGAAGACGTCTTTCGGGTCGCGTTCATCGCTGCAGACCATCTTGACGCCTTTGGTCAGATAGGACTGCTGGCGCAGGCGGTCAAGGATGACTTTCAGCGTGTATTCCGTCGTAGTGAAGATCGTCTCGTCGGCCTTGAAGGTGATGATGGTGCCGGTGCCCTTGGCCTTGCCGACCGCCTTAACCTTGCCTTGGGGCTTGCCCACCTTGTACTCCTGTTCCCAGAGCTGGCCGTCGCGCTTGACTTCGGCTTTCAGGTAGGTCGAAAGCGCGTTCACGACCGAGACGCCGACGCCGTGCAGGCCGCCGGAGACCTTGTAGCCGCCGCCGCCGAATTTGCCGCCGGCGTGCAGCTTGGTCAGCACCAGCTCGAGCGCCGAGACTTCGTAATCCTTGTGGGTATCGACCGGGATGCCGCGGCCGTTGTCCTCGACCGAGACCAAGCCGTCCGGAAGCAGCCGCACGGTGATCGTGTCGGCATGGCCGGCCATGGCTTCGTCGATCGAGTTGTCGACGACTTCCCAAATCAAATGGTGGAGCCCTTCCGGGCCAGTCGAGCCGATGTACATGCCCGGACGCTTGCGGACCGGATCGAGCCCTTCGAGCACCTGAATCTGCTGGGAACCGTAGGCGGAGGCGGGTTTCTTTTCATCCTTGGCCATAGCGGAAAGTGGGGTGAATACGGACGCAGCATAACCGTACCCGCGCCCTTTCGCAAGGGGAAATTCCGCGCTTTTTTGAACGTGATCGCTTGACGCGGTGTCCGGAAACGGCTACCCTGCCGGCAGTCGAACGTTCTTTGGAATCGCTTTTATGATGGAAGGGGTTTACGAAGAACGCAGGAGGATGATGATGCAGGATCTGAAGAAGTGCTTCGATCTGGATGAACGCGGCGAGGTGATCTGCGTGGCCGGCGACGGTACGCCCAACGGATTCAGCGGCGAGGTGGAATGGCCGGACGTCTCGACGGTGCTTGCCGCGGCGGCCGAGAAATATCCCGGATGTTGCGCCATTCTGATCCGTGGTCCGCGGGATGGCGCAAAATGGCAGATCTACACGATCGGATCCAGCAAAGAACAAGTGGATTTCTGCTGGAGCCTGTGGAGGACGCTGGGGGACGCTCTGGCCCAAATCCAGAGTCCGGCGGTTCCTCTGCCGTCTGGGCCATTGGATATCCGTCTGGTCGATCCACAGGTGTTGGCGACGCTTCATCGGAACGGAGAAGTCGACATCTGAACGGGCGTCGTCACCCCGTAGCGAAGTGTGCGCGTTTGGATTGCGAGGTTGGTTCTGACGGACTCCGTGCGCCCGTGCCGTACAAGCGTTTTGCATGCGCTGCATGGGCGCTTTTCTTTTTTGAACGGCGGATTCGGACTTTTTCATGGAAGGTACCCCCAACCCATAAATATGTCATAAACTATTGACATTTTTATGGAAGCATGCTACCCTGCGTCTACCAACAATCGCTGTTCTCCCAACCCAGAGAGGCTAACAATGCATCCGACGCGGTCTTCCAACGCCCTGAACCTTCTCCCGTCCTCGCGCCGCAACCCCGTCCTGTCGGTGTCCAACCGGCTCCGTCACTTCATCAGGCGGGAAGCGCAGCCGCGGCCGCCCCGCAGCTCCAAGGATCGCGGGTGCCGTCGGCGCCGCCGCACGTTCCTCCGCGAGATCATGCGTGAGGCCGTCGGCGCGTACCAGCAGACCGCCGTCGGCAACACCCGCTCCGCCGCCGAGCGCTGCGCCCGCGAGCTCGTGCTGGCCGAGCTGCTTCGGCAGGCGGAGGGCCGTCGGCCGGTCGCCAGCCGGCTGCTCGGCCTGATCTAGGCACTCCTTCTTGCATCCGCGCGCCAATGAGCTTTCCTCGCTCATGCCGTCCGGGTGCGTTGTTGTTTTTTAAGAAACGGGAAGCCGTTTTCAAATCTGCTATACTTTCAGGGTATGGCCGACAGGCAGCGGATCGGCAGTTTCAATCCCGTCGAAGGGATGACGGCCCGGGAACTCGGCTGGAGCCAATGGTGGCTCGATCATCGCGAGCGGGTCCGAAAGGCCGGCATCGGCTTTTTGATCGGCATCGATGTGCTGCTGCTCGGCATCGGCGCCTGGGGCTTCACCGATTGGCTGGCGTTCGGAGGCCTGCGCGAAGAACAGGCCATTCGCGAAATGACGGGCGCCGGCTACGGCCGCTTCGAAGGCATTGGCCTGCAGGACGTGCGGATTGGTGCGCCGATCGTGCTGCCGGGCGGCAGCGGCAAGATCGATATCCTGGTGCCGGTCGAAAATCCCAACCCGCGTTTTTGGGCCGAGCTCGACTATCGCCTGGTCATCGGCGGTACCGCATTGCCGCTGCGCGTAGTCTCCGTGCTCCCGGGCCATTCCAGGTATCTGGCGGAGCTCGGTGCCTCCACCGAAAACGGTTCGAGCGTCGACCTGAAAGTCGAAAAGCGCGTCTGGCACCACGCCGATACGCCGGCGGATCTCGACCCGCAGGCGTTTGCCGAAACCCGGCTGAACATCCGGTCGCAGAACGCCGTTTTCACGCCGTCCGATCCCCAGGCGACGACGCCGTCATCAAACGCCCAGTTCGCCCTGGTCAACGACACGGCCTTCGGCTATTACGACGTCGGTCTGCTCGTGCTGCTCTACCGGGGCGATGCGATCGTCGGGGTGAATCACGCGTCGGTCGACCGGCTGCTGCCCGGCGAACGCAAGCCGATGCAGGTTTTCTGGTACCAACCGCTGCCGCAGGTCACGAAGATCGAAGTCCTGCCGGAAATCAACATTTACGATCCGGCCGTCTATCGCGCGCCGACATGAGAGCCGCGTGTTTCATGCGCGGGTGCTTTCGTTGTTTTTGTCCGTAAGCGAAGAGTCGATTGCCATGCCGGCCGAGTTTCAGTAGGATCGCAGGGAGCTTCCATCCATGCTGCAACGCACCCTGCAGGCGTACCGAAAATTCGATTGGCTGTTGTTCGGCTCGGCGCTGCTGCTCACGGGCCTCGGGCTGCTGGCGCTCTATTCGATCGGGCTCGGTGCCGAATCGGATTTTTCAAGCTTCAAGAAGCAGCTGCTCTTCGCCGTGATCGGTCTCTTGGTGGCACTGGCGGGAAGCGCAGCGCTTCATTACCGCTGGCTGGCCTCCATGACCGTGCCGATCTACGCGGCCACCCTGCTGCTGCTGGCCGCCGTGCTCTTCATCGGCGAAACCATCAACGGCACGCGCGGCTGGCTGTCATTCGGTCCGATCGGCTTCCAGCCGGTCGAGCTGGCCAAGCTCGCCTTGGTCATCGTCATGGCCAAGTTTTTGGCGACCCATGGGCGCTACACCGGGGAGCTGAAAGTCGTCGTGCAAAGCGCGGTCACCGTCGCCCTGATGATCGGACTGGTTGTCGTCCAGCCCGACCTCGGCGGCGCGATTGTCCTGGCGGCGCTCTGGTTCGGCATGCTGCTGGCGTCCGGGCTCCGCTGGCGACATCTCCTCACGATCGGCGGCGCGGCCATTGCCTTCGCGGCCATCGCCTGGTTCTTCCTGCTCCGGCCGTATCAGAAGGAACGCCTGCGGACCTTCATCGATCCCGCCAGCGATCCGTTCGGACGCGGCTATAACGTCACGCAATCCGTCATCGCCATCGGCGCCGGACAGCTGACCGGCAGGGGAGTCGCTTCCGGCTCCCAGAGCCAGCTGCGCTTCCTGCCCGAGGCGCGCACCGACTTCATCTATTCGGTCATCGCCGAAGAACTCGGTTTCGTAGGCATCGTGATCCTGATCGGGCTGTTCGCGCTGATGTTCTGGCGGCTCTATGCGTTGGCCAAAACTTCCCGTGACGATTTCACCCTGTATCTGGTCGTCGGCGCCGCGACGCTGATCGCCTCGGAAGCGTTCATCAACATCGGCGTCGCTTCGGGAATGCTGCCGGTCACCGGTTTGGCGCTGCCGTTCGTCAGCTACGGAGGCTCTTCGCTCCTGGTGCATTTCTTCCTGATCGCCGTGGCGGAGAGCGTCGCCATGAGAAGGAGCTGAACAATTTACCTATTCGGTATGTCGACTACGGAAACGGACATTCGCCGTCGGGTGATCGGCATTGCCGGACGCAATGCCTGCGGCAAAGGTACGGCCGCTGAATTTTTCCTGCGGCATCCCGACAGCGCCTCTTTCCGTTATTCGACCAAACTGGGAGCGGCGCTGCGCCTGTTTCGCATTCCCGAAACCCGGCAGAATCTGCAGGACATCTCCACGCTGCTTCGTGGGCGCTGGGGCGAAGATCTCCTGGCGCGCGACATGCTGCAGGATTGTCTCGAATCCCCGAAGCGCCGCCTGATCATCGAAGGAATCCGCCGGCCGGCCGATGTACATCTGGCACGGGAACTTTTTGGAGCCGACTATACATTGCTCTGGATCGAAGCGCCGGCCGGGATGCGCTTTGCGCGCATGCGCGTCCGGAACGAGAAAGCGGGGGAGAGCGCCATGGACTGGGAAACTTTTTTAGAGCGCGAGCAGGCCGAGACGGAGCGTTTGCTGGATGAAATCCAGACGATGGCCGACGTGCGGATCGACAATGACGGAACCCGGGAGGAGTTCCTGAAGCGGCTTGGGAGCATTGAGACGAACGATCCCGGCGTTTGATCGTGTCTGGGCGCCACCGTCGGATCGATACTTATACACTCGACAGGTCTTGCAAAAAATGGTAAAGTGTACGGGTAATATTCGTTCGTCCACAAGACTCACGCTATGGCACCGCTTTCACCGTCGACGCCAAGCTATTATCAGGATGGCCTCCGGATGATCTCGTTTTGCCCTCTGTGCGAAACGAATTATAATCCGATGGAGGCCCGGGTCTTGGGCGAACGCGAAGACGGCCACTTGCTGCACATCCGCTGCAAGAAGTGCTGGAATTCGATCCTGGCCTTGGTGCTCGTTTCCAACGCCGGCGTCTCTTCGGTCGGGTTGATTACCGACCTGACCTACGACGACGTCCGGAAATTCTCGAGCCGGGAAACGTCCGTATCGACCGATGACGTCATCGCCGTCCACCAGCTGATGACGGATGACGGCGGCGAGGAACCCGACTTCATCGACGCGGTGCTCGATCGCATTTGATTGCCGGTCCGGCCGCCCCTTGACGGGGGCGGCTTTTGTGTCTATGATCCCGACATAACTTTTTATTGCAGAGTAGCCGTATGGCGATGGAAGCAATCGCGCTCGCGCTCCAGCCGCGCGACGGAAAAACGAAGCCGAAGAAGCTCCGCCAGCAAAGCCTGGTGCCGGGCGTCATTTACGGGCACGGGACCGAGAACCGGAGCGTCATGGCCGACTATAACGCCTTCGCCAAGGCCTTCCGGGCCGCCGGCGAATCGACGCTGATGGACCTCCAGCTCGAGGGCGGCGGCACGATCAAGGCGCTGGTCAAGGACTGGCAGGTCGATCCGCTGACGAACCGCTTCATCCATGTCGATTTCTATCAGGTCAACCTGAAGGAGAAGCTCAAGGCCGAAATCGTCCTGAACTTCGTCGGCGAATCGCCGGCCGTCAAGGAGCAGGGCGGTTCGCTGGTCAAGACGCTCGACCACGTCCGTGTGGAATGTCTGCCGACCGACCTGGTCCATGCCATCGACGTCGACGTCACGGTCCTGAAGGCCTTCGGGGACATGATCGTCGTCAGGGACCTGAAGGTTCCGTCCGGTATCGAAATCCTCGAGCAGCCCGACGCAACCGTCGCCAAGGTGGAAGCTCCGATGACGGAAGAACAGCTCAAGGCGCTCGAAACGCCCGCCGCCACAGACGTGACGGCCATCAAGACCGAAGCCGAAGAGAAGAAGGCGGCCGACGAGGCCAAGAAGGCGGCCGAGGCCGCCGAAGAGGCGAAGTGATGCCAGGGAAAAATCCCGCACGATCGTGCGGGATTTTCGTTTATGCCGGCAACGCGGTCAGGACGCGCGCGTCGCCATGCAGGTCGTTAAAAATTTCGGTCCGCGCCCGCGGCCAGACTTCATGGACGAGCCGCACGAGCGCCCGCATGTGCTCCGGTTCCGCTTCGATCGCCAGAAGCGCCAGTGGCCGCTTCCAACGCGCCAGCTGCCTGAAGAGCGCACGGTAGTGCCTCAAGCCATCGCGGCCGGACACCAACGCCAGCCTCGGCTCATGCATGCGGACCTCGGGTTGGGCACGCTTCCAGGTATCGATCGGCAGGTATGGCAGGTTGGCGGTGACGATTCGGATGCCGTCCCTGTTCTCCCGAGCGAAGACGAGGGATCTGTCCGGTTTCAGGATATCGTATTTCAGGAACTTGACGCGTCCACCGACTTTCAGGCGTTTGGCGTTCAGCCTGGCGACACGGAGAGCCTTCTCGGAGGCGTCGATCGCGGTGACGCGGGCGTGAGGGATTTCGGCTGCCAGCGTCAGTCCGATGGCGCCGCTGCCGGTCCCGATATCCAGGATCGAAATAGATTCCTCGGCTGCGCTGCGCTTCGATCGGGATGACAGGAACGACAGGACGGCGTCGACCAACGTCTCGGTTTCCGGGCGGGGGATGAGCGTGCCTTTGGTGACGACGAATGAACTTCCGTAAAATCCTTTCTCGCCGGTCAGGTAGGCGTACGGGACTCGTCGCGCGCGCCTGGCGATCAGCGTGGCGAAGGCGTTGGCGATGGCCGGAGCGACTTCGGCTTCCGGATGCGCCAACGGCCAGCTCGGGTCGCGCTTCAGCAGGAACGCCAAGAGCGACTCCGCCTCGAGGCGCGGTTGTTCGATGCGGGCGCGCTTGAGGCGATCGGCGGAGGCGGAAATGAGGGAAGCGACGGTCATGCGGCCAGCGTACGGGAAAAAAAGAAGCTCCGCGAGAGGGCGGAGCGTGTAGGAGGGAAAAGCGGACCGGGACCGATTACGCGACATCACCAAGCGGAGGTCGCCGTAACGGCGGGGAGGGGTGTCACGGCGGCTATAGGCGCCTGCGCATCGGTGTTGCCGATCGGTTCCCAGGTCATAAACGTGCTGCAGGCGGGCTAACCGATTTTCACGGAAGTGTCGACCCCTTATCCATCAGGTCGGCTTCGACGATCACGCCGGAAGCCAGGAGCGCCAGCAGCCTGCCGAAGGCGGCGGCCTCCATCTTGTAGTCATTGATACCCAGGACGCCTTGGTCGAGGTCCTTTTCTGAAGAGGCCAGGAGCGGAGCCACGTCGACTTCCGCGTGCAGCAGGTGCGGGACGTCGCGGTTCCAGCCGAGGAAATGCCGGTGGAACGCCTTCCAGATCGAGCCCCTGTAGTAACGCTCCCAGTCGAAGGCGTTACCCATCACCAGATAGTTGGGCGACACGATCGAGTCTTTGCGGACGATTTCCCCGATACCGTACGGACAGCCGCAGCGGCCCCGTAAGATCCCGTCGATGCAGGAGACGTCCGTGGAGAAGCCGTAGGGGTTCTCGAGCGGATTTTCGCGTCGTGCGGCTTGCTGGAACGAGCCGAGGAACTGCAGATAGTCGAGCGCGAGGAGGAGCGTTTCGGCGCGGATGCGGATAGGTTCGTTCAAGGTTCACCTCTCCAGCAGGAAGGTACAACGGAATCAGATGGCGTTCAAGGTCGCCCGCGCGGACGCCAGTTCTTCCGGCGTGCCGATCGGCATCCAGAACGAGGCTTCAAGGACCTGCACAGGATGCGTGTTCAGATGTTTTTCCAACGTGTGGGGCAGGCCAAGCTCGCCGTTGGGCGCGGAAGCAGGCGCCAGATCGAAGAAGCGCATGTCGAGCCGGCAGGCGCCGACGTAGACCAGACGCTCCGGAAGCTGAACCGAATTCTTGTTCAGCGCGATATGCAAGAGCCTGCCGGCAGCGGTCTCGAGATGGCTGTACGGATTCGGCGCCGGGATGCG
The DNA here is from genome assembly GCA_964532415.1 of uncultured Gammaproteobacteria bacterium. Lineage (GTDB taxonomy): Bacteria > Patescibacteriota > Patescibacteriia > SG8-24 > DYFX01 > DYFX01. Next base: position 73,375 of record CAZHHN010000002.1, on the reverse strand, counting down.
ATGCGCGAGCATCGTGAACCCCACTTCGCCCTGCAGGTTTCGCGGGGCAACCCCTACGAGCTTTTCGAGGTCGGCTTTGGCATAGAGGTCGTCGCCGTTGAGCGCCAGGAAGGCACCGTCGAGGTGCCTCCGGGCACGCAGCAGGGCGTCGTAGGTACCGCGGAGAACGGGCTGTTCGACAAAGCGTAACGATAACTCCCCACGCCCTCTCTTCGGCAAAGAAGGAGTGATATTTTCAAAATGAGAACGGATGACGTCCGCCTTGTAACCGACCACGAGAATCGCTTCCGAAACCGAATCCGGCAGCGCTTCGAGCGTGTGCCGAAGGATCGGCTTGCCGCCGATCTCGATCATCGGTTTGGGGAGCTGGTCGGTCAGCGGACGCAGGCGCGTGCCCAGGCCGGCCGCGAAGATGACGGCTTTCATTCCCCGTCTTCGTCGGAGGCGGCGCCGAAGGTGCCGGTCCGCTCGGCTTCCTGAAGCGCGCGTACGATCTCGTCAAGCCGGCCCGCCAGGATGCCCGGCAATCCGTGCCAGGATTTCTTGATGCGGTGATCGGTCACGCGGTCCTGGGGGAAATTATAGGTCCGGATCTTCTCGGAGCGCTCGCCGGAGCCGATTTGCCCCTGGCGCGCCTCGGTTCGCGCCCTGCGGCGCTTCTCCTCCTCGATGGCGAAGAGCCGCGCGCGCAGCACCGCCATGGCCTTCTCGCGATTCTGGATCTGGCTGCGCTCGTCCTGGCAGGCGACGATCATACCGGTCGGCAGATAGGTGATGCGTACGGCCGAATAGGTGGTCTGTACGCCCTGCCCGCCGTGTCCACCCGCGAGAAAGGTATCGACGCGGATGTCTTTTGGATCGATCCGGACGTCGATTTCCTCGGCTTCGGGCATGACCGCGACCGTCACGGTGGACGTATGGACGCGGCCGGCCTTCTCGGTTTCCGGCACGCGCTGGACGCGGTGCACGCCCGATTCGTATTTCATCTGCCGGTAGACATTCTTGCCCTGCATGCTGAAAATCGCTTCCTTCATGCCGCCCAGATCGTTCCGGCTCTGCGAGATCGCCGAAACCTTCCAGCTTCTGGATTCGGCATAGCGGACGTACATGCGGAAAAGATCGGCGGCGAAGAGCGCGGCTTCATCGCCGCCGACGCCGGCGCGGATCTCGATGATGATGTTCTTCCTGTCGAGCGGATCGGGTTCGATCAGCGCGTCTTCGAGCTGCAGGCGCGCGGTCTCCAGTTCCGTGCGGAGACGTCCGGCTTCGGACTCCGCCATGGCACGCAGTGCCGGATCCGTTTCCGTCTGCAGCATCGCGGCCGTCCCGGCGGATTCTTTTTCCAGGGCCGCACAGCGGTCGGCGATCTCCAGCGTTTCGCGCAGCTCGCCGTATTCCTGGTTGAGCGCGCGCAGTTTTTGCGTATCGGAAAGCCCCTCCGGGGTGGAAAGGAGGTTTTCGATCTCGCGGAAGCGCGCGCGCTTCTTTTGGATTTCAGCGGGAACGTTCATGTCAGGAAGTATAACGCCTGTAACCAAAACCCCGCGCGGTGGCGGGGTTCAGCGCGGCTACTTGGCGGCTTTGGCGGCTTTCTTGGCGACGCGCTTGGCGGTACGGGCCTTCTTGCCGGTGGCCTTGGCGCCCTCGGCGGCTTTTTTGGTCGTGCGTTCCTGGAACTTCTCGACGCGGCGGGAGGTGTCGACCAGCTTCTGCTTGCCGGTATAGAACGGATGGCAGGCCGAGCAGAGTTCGACGTGGATTTCCTCGACGGTCGCGCCGGTCGTGAAGGTGTTGCCGCAAGCGCAGACCACCTTGGCTTCAGGGAAGTATTTCGGGTGAGTGTCGGCTTTCATAAATTGACTACGGGCGCAGTCTAACAGGTCCGGCCGGACTTGGCAAGCGTCGTCGGCGCGGCTGTGCCGACATCATTTTTCAGGCCTGGCTCACGTGTTGTTAAGCGATATTGACAGAATGTGTCTTTATGCTATACCCTCCCTGCGACCACCATGGCGGCTTCTGACATGCTGTCGGCGCGGCCACGGGGGCAATTCTCGCTTGAGGTCACGGGCGAGTGCAGAGGGAGATGCAGATGGACAAGACCGGTCAGGATAGTTCGGGTTCGGCAGGGACAGCGCAACAGGCGTTCGAGACGCTCCGGACCCAGATCGACAATGGACTCACAGATCCGAATGCGGGGGCAGGCCGTCAGTGGCTGGACGCCTATCTCCGGGCGCTCAGGGTCAGCCCCAGATGCGCCCAGGCGCCGCTCACGCCCGCTCAGCTGGTCTACGGCATCGAGGCCATGCTGGGCTGGTGCACCGACGATCCGCAGGAGCAGGCGGCGCTCGAAAGTGTGCTGCAGGCCGGCACGTCATTCAGACTCCAATCCAACGACGTCTCTGGCTTGATTTCCGTGCTGAGCGCGCTCCGTTACGATCGGCGCATCCTTCCCGACATGGTGACGCGGATCGGCCGCCACCTCACCTGGCTGGAGCAGGGACTCGCGCCGGCCGGCAGCGGCTTCAAGGGTCTTCCCGACTGACGAGCCGTTCTTGGATCGATTCAGACCGCCGCCAGCGCTGCTCGCGGCGGATTTTATTTGGAGTCCCAGGACCCTTGACCTTCTCGTCAACACGTGATATCTTCCGCAGTCAAGGCAGCGATCGGCACGCAGCCGGCCGTGCGCGCTTGATGCGGTCCGTCGCAAGGCGGGCGTCAACCGAACAGAGGAGAGTGGGATATGTCCATGCAAGAGCAGACTGGTCGTACCGCGGATGATCCGAATGCCATCACGACGGCGATCGAGACCTTCAGGTGGTTCCAGAGCCGCCTGACGACGGAGGCGCCGGCCCGGTTGCTGGCGTTTCTCGAGGTATGCAGCGCCTTCGCGGTATGCGAGGCGCGCCAAGGCGTGAACTTCAGTCTCACACCCGGCGACGTGGTGTCCTGCCTCGAGCGCTTGGCCGCTGCCGGTACCACGATCCCGGCCGGATTGGCTGCGTCGTATGAAGTGCTTTTGCACGCGGTCGTCGATCAATTCCTGGAGCCCGTGAATTCGAGCCGGTTCGCCATTTTCCTCGCGCGTCTCCGCACGGGGCTCGGCGAGATGGCTGCCGCGGTGCAGGTCTCGGTCGCGTTTCTGGGCGTGACATCGCCAAGCTCGACCGCGGCGGGCTGAACGGCCCGGACCGCCTCAACGATCGTCGGATGCTGCGCAGCAGTGTCCGGCGTTTTCATTTCCGGACCGGGGTCTTGACGGGCTGCCGAGCCCGGCGTATGCTCTGCCCATTATTCATCTCACATTTCCGGCGTCACTCCTGGGCGCGGCTCTCCCGAAGGGGATACGGCCGTCCCTGCCGGAAAGGTGGTAAAAGGAGCAACTCTCTTTATGTACGAGATCCCCGATTTGGTGGAGCTCTTGAAGACCGGCGCCCATTTTGGGCACCAGGTCTCCAAGTGGCATCCCAAAATGAAGCCGTACCTGTTCGGCTCGCGCAACGGCATCCATATCATCAACCTCGAGCAGACCGTGGTGAAGCTCACGGAGGCGCTCGACGCCGCGCGCGATCTGACCGCCAAAGGCGGCGTGATCGTCTTCCTCGGCACCAAGCGCCAGGCTGCGCCGATCGTCGAGAAGTATGCCAAGGCCTGCGGCGCGCCGTATATCGCCAACCGCTGGCTGGGCGGCACCTTCACCAACTTCGCTGAACTTTCCAAGATCATCAGGAAGCTGAACGAGGACCGCGCCAAGCGCGATTCCGGCGGTTTCGACAAGTACACCAAGAAAGAGCGCGTCGTCATCGACCGCGAGATCGAGGATATGGAACGCAAGGTCGGCGGCATCGCCAGCCTGACCAAGCTGCCGGAAGCGATCTTCATTGTCGACGCCAAGCACGAGAAAACGGCCGTCGAGGAAGCGCTCGCCAAGAAGGTGCCGATCTTCTCGCTGATCGACTCCAACATCAATCCCGAAGACATCGCCTACGGCATTCCGGCCAACGACGACGCCGTGAAGTCGATCGAACTGTTCACCCGGCTGTTCTCCGAAGCGGTGGCCGAGGGCCGGAAGCTCCGCGAGAAGGAATTGACGGCCAAACGCGCCGAAGTCGCCAAGACGCCCGTTTCCGATTCCGAAGAGCCGACGCGCGTGATCACCGCCTGACGTCCATCTAACCTTCCGCTCCTATGATCGACGCGAAAACCGTCTCCGAGCTGCGCGCCATGACCGGCGCCGGCATCGTCGAATGCAAGAAAGCGCTCGAAGAAGCCGGGGGCGATCTGGCCGCCGCCTCCGAGCTGCTCCGCAAGAAGGGGATCGCCAAGGCCGGCTCCAAGGCCGACCGCCGGACGTCCGAGGGCCTGATTTACGCCTACGTCCACGGCAACGGCAAAGTCGGCGCGATGGTCGAGGTGCTCTGCGAAACCGACTTCGTCGCGCGCACCGAGGGTTTCAGGGAGCTTTGCCACGAATTGGCGCTCCAGATCGCTGCCATGAACCCGCTCTACGTCTCGAGCGCGGATATCCCGCCGGAAGCGGTCGAAAAGGAAAAATCGATCTATGCCGAAGAGTTCGCGGGATCGGCCAAACCGGCCGACGTCGTCGCCAAGATCCTCGAAGGCAAGCTCGCCAAGTGGCACTCCGACGTCTGCCTGCTGAACCAGGCCTACATCAAGGACGAGGACAAGACGGTCGAGGAAATCCTGAAGGAAACGATCTCCAAGACCGGCGAGAACATCCAAGTCAAGCGCTTCACGCGCTTCGCCATGGAATCCGGCACCCAGGTGCCGGGCTGATGTCCGGAAAAAAGCCGCTTCCGAGCGGCTTTTTTCGTGCCGTCTTGACGCCGATCCGGTTGTGTGGAAACCTGTCGCGCACAGGAGGTTCCGATGCTGCGTTGCCTGCTTTCCGTTCTTTTGGCGTGTGGGGCCTGGGCGTGCGGCGATAACCTGCCACTCTCGGCCGTTTCCAAACACTGTGATGCCGATGCGCCGCCTGCGGCCTACAAGACCGTGACGGTCTGGAACGCCGATCCCGAGAGCCTGCCTTGGCCGACGATCATGCGCGGTGCGGACGCCTGGAACCGAAAATGTCTCCGGTTCGAACAGGGGGCGTCCGAGAACGCGGCCATGTTGAAGGTCTATCCCGTCCAGAACGTCTGTCCGATCGACGAGACGAATGGTACGTTCATCTTGGCCAAGACCAATATCAAAGCCGGAAAAGTCACCGTCTACATGGAATGCTTCCAGTATTTGCCGGATGGATATGGGATGCAGCCGTCGCTGGTGATCTCGACCACGCACGAGTTCGGCCATGGAGCCGGGATGCCGGGCCACATCCACGAGATGCACGATTTACGACTGGCCGTCAATCCGTTCGAAACCGAGCTGATGGACGCGGGCATCTGGGGCAAGGCCGTCATGAATCCGAATCTCAATTCCAGCCTCGCGCTCACGCAGCTTGATGAGCGGGCCTATGACCTGCGCATCCCGTCCATCTCGCCCGAGCGGTTTGCGGCCATCGCCGAGGATGCGCCCGGCCCCGGCGACGTCTGGGACGTCGCTCCAGGTCCGGATCGCTGTTTGTTCACCCTTCGTTAGTCCGTGCGCTTTCCGCCGCGGATTTTTTGTTTGTCTATATTGACAAAATTGGCTTTTTGTGGTATTGTAGAAGGCATCAACAATCGGGAGAGGTCCATGCGTTCATTCATCGCGTTCCTGATCATGTCCTGCGCCGCGGCCTGCGTGACCGAAGACAACGGCGTGCCCTACGTGCCCTCGCCGCCGCCCACCGACATTCAGACACTTCGGGTCTGGATAGAAGAGAATTCCCCCGTCTCGCCGGAGATCGCCCTCGAGAGCTGCATGATCTGGCGCTGGGAGGGCATCCAATGCGTCCTCACATCCGATCTGCTTCACGCGCATGTGCGCATCCGCATGGCGAATGCCGTGACGCTCTGCAAGCCGCAAAACGGGCTGACGACGCTGGCGGAATCGTCTCCCGGCCAGATCGATATGTTCACCGCCTGCATCCGTCAAAAGTCGGACTTCAGCCGGACGAGCCTGCTGTCGATCATCGGTCATGAATTCGGTCACCAGCTCGGCCTGCGCCATGTCGCCACCGCAGATGCCTGCCAGTCCAGCGACGGCACTGTCTGCGGCGGGGCCCTGATGAATCCGATCATTCACGGCATCACCCAGGAAACCGAGATCGATCATGAGGCGTATCTGCAGCGCGGACCGTCGGTCCTCGATTCGGAGCCTGGCGAAGAGACGACGTCGACGACCTCGAGCCGCGCTTCCGCGCACCACGTCTGCGGCGTCGAGAACGGAAGCCCGGAGCATACGGACCCCGGCGCCCTTATCCGCTGATCCTTCTTCAATCGGGGACCTCTCCACCCCACGATCAGGCCTCGCGTTGCTCCCGCGGGCCTTTTGTTTTATTCTTGATGGCGTATGTCTCTTTGGAGGGTGAAACATACGCTCTCGCCGATCTTCGAAGCCGCACTCGTTACCGTCGTGGCGGCTTACGGCTTTTTGGCGATCTATCTCGCGTCGCTCGCACCGATGACCGATACGTCGTCTGCGTACGCCGCCGCGCTGCCGCAGCCGGTCCCACTCGATCTTGGCCTCTGGGCGCGCGTCGACGATCCCGTCCACGGGTTCGCCTTTGCCGCTCCGCCGGGTTGGGTCGTCGACCCGGCCGATCCTGCCAATGTCCGGCTCGGGCGTTCGGGGAAAGAAGCGGCTTCCGCGCCGTTCTCCGGCGGCGGCATGGCGATCGGCATCGAAACGCTCCAGCCGCGCCAGGAGATCGCCAACCTGGCCGCCGCCGAATTCGCCGGAACGCGTCCGGCGCTCTACGACGTCGCGGTCGACGGCCAGCCCGCGCTGTTCGTCGTCGCTTTCGAAAACGGACACGTCCTGCGCCAGGCCGTCTACGTGGCGGCCAGCTCCACCGCCGCCGTCGTGCTGCGCGCCGCTTCGGCCGATCCCGCCGCTTTCTCGCTCTTCGTATCATCGCTCACGTTTTACCGTTCCTGACTCTTAACGCCTTTCCGCATGATCCGCGTCGCCATCAACGGTTTCGGCCGCATCGGCCGCAACGTCTTCAAAGCCTCGTTCGGCCGCCTGAAGGATCTCGAGTTCGTGGCGGTCAACGACCTGACCGACACCAAAACGCTCGCGCACCTGCTGCGGCACGACACCAACTACGGCCTGTACGAGCGTGAGGTGTCGCACGATGACGCGCATCTCATTGTCGACGGCACGCCGATTCTGGTGACGGCCGAGAAAGATCCGGCCAAGCTGCCGTGGAAGGATCTGAAGATCGATGTCGTCATCGAATCGACCGGCCGCTTCACCGACGAAGCCGGCGCCTCGCAGCATCTCAGGGCCGGCGCCAGGCGCGTCGTCATTTCCGCGCCCGCCAAGGGCGGCAACGTTCCGACCTACGTGCTCGGCGTGAACGACGAAGCCTATGAGGGCAAGGCGTCGGTCATCAACAACGCTTCGTGCACCACCAACTGCATCGCGCCGGTCGCGGCCGTCATGCAGTCGTCTTTCGGCGTCAGGAAAGCGATGATGACGACGATTCACAGCTACACCGCCGATCAGATGCTCCAGGACGGCCCGCACAAGGACCTGCGCCGCGCCCGGGCCGCCGCCATGAACATGGTGCCGACCTCGACCGGCGCGGCCATCGCCGTGACCGAAACCATCCCGGAACTCAAAGGCCTGTTCGACGGCCTGTCGATCCGCGTGCCGACGTCGGTCGTTTCCTGTTCGGACTTCACTTTCCTGCTGGCCAAAAGCACGTCCGTCGAAGACGTGAACACCGCCATCAAAAAGGCCTGCGCCGAAAAGCGTTTTCAGGGAATCATGACGTGGACGGAGGAAGCGCTCGTCTCTTCCGACTTCATCAAGAATCCGCATTCGTCGATCGTCGATCTGGAACTGACACAGATCGTCGACGGCGATCTCGTCAAAGTCGTCGCCTGGTACGACAACGAATGGGGCTACTCCAACCGCCTGGGGGAGATGGTCGAGCGCGTCGGCAAAGCGCTCTGAACGATGCCCGGCACGTACTCGGTTCCGCTCGAACTCGACATTCCCTGGTGGGCGTTCGATCTCGCCGTCTTTTTGCTGCTCGGACTCTTTGCCGCGCTGCACGTCTGGGGATATCGGCAGGGGCATGTCCCGATCGCCCTGTCCGGCGCGCTCGGTTTTTTGACCGTCGCCTACGGCTCGTTCGTGGAGCCCCGTTTACTGACCGTCCGTCGATACGCCTTCGGTGAAGGGGAGCGCGTCTTGCGCGTGGCGTTCCTGTCCGACATCCATGTCGGCCCGTACAAAGGCGAGGCATGGGTCAAGAAGCTGGTTGACAGAACCAACGCCCTGAAGCCGGACCTGATCCTGCTCGGCGGAGATTTCCTTTACAAGGAAGCAAAGGCCCTGCCGGAACTGGCGCCACTCAAAGCTCTGCGCTCGCCGCTCGGCGTCTTCGCGATCCTCGGCAACCACGACGAATGGAAAGCCCGCCATGAATCGCTGGCGTGGTTTGAAGCCGCCGGCATTCCGCTGCTGCTCAACCGTTCCGCGCGTCTCGCAAAAGAGGGCGTTTCGTTCTCGATCGCCGGCGTCGATGACGATTGGTACGGAGAAACGGATTTGGCGCTGGCGTTCAAAGATATCGGACCGGACGAACCGGCGATCGTCATGCTGCATAATCCCGATTTGGCGCCGCCCGCGTCCGAACTTTTGAAAAACAGGCCGGGTCCGGCCTTCTTTTTCTCCGGACACACCCACGGGGGTCAGATCCGCCTGCCCCTTTTGGGATCCGTCTCAAATCTGCCTCATTATCTCGGGCGGAAATACGACATGGGCATCTTTCATTTCCGGGGCATTCCGCTCGTCATCGGCGCCGGAGCGGGGGAGTCCGGCCCGCGCGCCCGCCTCTTCTGCCCGCCGGAGATTGTGCTGGCCGAAGTGCGGTATTGAGCATGGAGATGGTATACTGAAGCGGATATGGACACGCCTCAGGAGCGCCAACGCATTGTGATTCTCGGAGCCGGCTTCGGCGGTCTCACGGCCGCCGTGACGCTTTCGAAACGGCTGGGGAGGGGGAGCGGCATCGAGATTGTCCTGGTCGACCGGGCCACGCACCACCTCTACCGCCCGTGGCTCTACGAAGTCGCGACCGGCGAAGCCGACGAGGCGCATCTCAAAGCCGGCGTGGCCACGCCGTATGAAGACCTGCGTTCGCATCTGGCATCGCAGGGCGTGCAGGTTGAATATGAGGAAGTCACCGGGCTCGATCCGGCCGCCCGGGCGGTCCGGCTCGGTGATGGCCGCGCGCTCGCCTACGACGCGCTGATCGTGGCGCTCGGCACCGTGCCGGATTTCTACGGCATCGAGGGTTTGGAAGCGCACAGCCTGCCGATGTACACGCTGCGAGAGGCCATCGCCATCAACCGTCGCCTGCGCGCACTCATCGACATGAAACGCCGCAACGAGATCCCGTTCATCCGCGTGCTCATCGGCGGCGCCGGGCCGACCGGCGTTGAGTTCGCCTGCGAACTCGCCCGCTTCATGCGCGCGCAGGTCCGGGGCGGACGGCTCGCTCCCGGAGCGTATTCCATCGAACTGGTCGAGGCCTCGCCGCGCCCGCTCCAGGCGCTCCATCCGCAGCTTTCGAAGTGGGCGGCGCAGCGGCTGGAGCGGCTCGGCATCAGGCTGATTCTCGATGCCTGCATCAAGGGCGCGCACAAAGATCACGTCGTGCTCTCGCCGCGCCCCCTCAAGCCCGGCGAAACGCAGGACATGCTCATCTGCGATTTCAAGAAAGAGCGCGAGAAGGAAGTCACGGCCGATCTCCTGGTCTGGTGCGGCGGGTTCAGGGCCAATCCGGTGGTGCCGTCGCTCGGCCTCACCGCCGACGCGCGCGGGCGCATTCTTGTCGACGACAGGCTGCAGGCCCAGGGGCAGCCTCGCGTTTGGGCGATCGGCGACTGCGCTCTGCTGATCGATCCCAAAACCAAACGTCCGGTGCCGCAACTCGCGCAGGCCGCCATCGCCCAGGCCGAAACCGCCGCCGAAAACGCCCTGCACGCCCTGCGCAACCGGCCCGCCGCGCGTTATCGGTTTCCGGCGCTGCATGCCGTCGTGCCGATGGGTGGTGCCTGGGGCGTGGCCGACGTCTACGGCTTCCGTTTCCGCGGCCGCATCGTCTGGCCGGTGCGTCTGGCGGCCGACATCCACTACTTCCTGAAGACGCTGCCGTTTCGGAGCGCCTGGAAGCTGATTCGCGCGCCGCTCACGGCTTTTCGCCGGAACACGTTATGAAGCTGCGCGTTGCCGAAGATTTCAGGACGTTCAGGGGCAAGCGCGTGCTGGTGCGCGCCGATTTCAACGTGCCGGTTGCGCGCGGCAAAGTCAGTCCGCAGGAGGATTGGCGCGTGCGCAAGATCGTTCCGACCGTTGAACGGCTTGTCACCGCCGGCGCACGGGTGGTTTTGGCAGCGCATCTCGGCCGCCCGGAAGGCAGGAAGACGGCTTCGCTCAGACTCGATCCGATCGCCAGGCGTCTGGCACAGCTGCTGGGCCGTCCGGTCGAAAAGCTTCCGGACTGCATCGGTCCGGCGGTCGAAAAGGAGGTGGCGGCGATGAAGGACGGCCAGGTCGTCCTGCTCGAGAACCTGCGTTTCCGTCCGGGGGAGGAAGCCAACGACTCACATTTTTCCGAAGCGCTCTCGCGTCTGGGCGACGTTTATATGGATGAGGCCTTCGGCACCTGTCATCGCGCCGCCGCTTCAATCGTCGGCATCACGCGTTATCTGCCTTCCTACGCCGGTCCGCTGCTCGCTTCGGAAGTCGCCGCGCTCGAAAAGGTGCTGGACGCGCCCGAGCATCCGTACGTGGTGGTCATGGGCGGCGCCAAGGTCTCGACGAAAATCGGCGTCATCAATCAGCTGCTGTCCGTTTCCGACCGCGTGCTGCTCGGCGGCGCGCTGATCGCGCCATTCTACAAGGCGATGAGCCATTGCATCGGCGCGACGCCCTGCGGCGATGCCGATCTCGAAGCGGCGCGCTCTCTCATGAAGCATCCGTACTTCAAGAAACTGATCCTGCCGCATGACGTCGTGATCGGGGACCCCCTGCATCCCAAAGCCAGAGCAGCGGTCGTCGATCTTCAGGAAGAGCCATTCGATCTCTGTCGTGACCACGAGGCGATCCTCGACATCGGCCCGAAGACGATCTCGGCCTACGCCTCGTATCTCCGTTCCGCGCGGATGATCGTCTGGAACGGACCGCTCGGCTGGTTCGAGCAGCCGAAGTTCAGCCACGGCACGATCGCGCTCGGCCGGCTGATCGCCGCCCGTTCCAAGGGCAAGACCTACGGCGTGGTCGGCGGCGGAGAAACGGTGGCGGCGCTCGCCCGCACCGGCCTCATGGAGTGCGTCGACCACGTTTCGACCGGCGGCGGCGCGATGCTCGAGTTCCTGGAGGGGAAGGCGCTGCCGGGACTCCAGCCGCTGCGCCTCGATTAATATTGCTATTCATTCATATTCTATGGAAACGAATACACATTGCGGATGCGGGGACGGCGCGCAGAGCTGCGGTTCGGGAGGCTGCGGTTGCGGCTCCGGAGGCTGCGGAAACGGCATGGGTGGCATGATGGGCCGCCGGCATCGTAAGCCTTTCATCGGTCTGCTCGTCATCGTGGCGGCCGTCTACCTGATTCTGCTCTCGCGCAACGCCGTGAAGCAGTACGAATACATCGGACGGCCGACCACCCAGCGCGACACGATTTCCGTCGAAGCGCAGGGGAAAGTCACCGCGCTTCCGGACATCGCCATGATTTCGATCGGCGTGCAGACCGAAAAGAGGACCGTGGCCGAAGCGCAGACCGAAAACTCGACCAAGATGAACGCGATTGTCGCCAGGCTCCAGCAGTCCGACATCGCCAAAGAGGACATTCAGACCACCAATTACTCCATCTACCCGACCTACGATTATCCCAACGGCCGCCAGGTGACGCGCGGCTACCAGATCAGCCAGAACCTCGACATCAAGGTGCGCAAACTCGACGCGTTGAACGATATTCTGGCTTCGGTCGCCGGTCTCGGCGCCAACCAAGTTGGCGGCGTGAACTTCACGATCGACGATCCTGAAGAGCTCCGCCAGCAGGCGCGGCTCAAGGGTCTTGAGGCCGCCAAAAAGAGGGCGCAGGACCTGGCTCAGGCGGCCGGCGTCCGGCTTGGCAAGGTCGTCGGTTTCAGCGAGTCGTCTGCTTCCGTGCCGCAGCCCATCCCGTATGCACGGGACATGGCAGTCGGCATGGGTGGCGCCGCTCCGACGGCGGCCCCGAACGTCCAGCCCGGTTCGCAGGACGTCATCGTTAACGTGACGGTTCAGTACGAGATCCTGCCCTGAAGCATGCCCGGCATCCGCGAAACCACGGCACGCGAGATCCTCGACTCGCGTGGCAATCCGACCGTCGAGGTGAAGATGACGCTTTCGGACGGCACGGTCGCCAAGGCGGCCGTGCCTTCGGGCGCTTCAACCGGCGTGCATGAAGCACTCGAGTTGCGCGACCGCGACCGCAGGCGTTATCGCGGCATGGGCGTGCTCAGGGCCGTCGCCAACGTCGAAAAGGTGATCGCGCCCGCCATCGCCGGCATGGAAGTCCAGCAGCAGCGCAAGCTCGATGCGAAGCTCAAAGAACTCGATGGCACCCGCAACAAGGAACGCCTCGGTGCCAACGCCATCCTGGGCGTTTCGCTGGCGGCCGCGCATGCCGGCGCCGTTTCGCTGCGCCTCCCGCTCTACCGCTATCTGCGCGACGTCTTCCAGCTGGAATACGACGGCTGGAAACTTCCGCTTCCGATGATGAACGTCCTGAACGGCGGCGTGCATGCCGACTGGAGCATCGATTTTCAGGAGTGCCTGATCGTCCCGAAGCAGAAAACCTTCCGCGAACGCGTGCGCTGCGGTTCCGAGATCTTCCATGTCCTGCACGATCTGCTGCGTGCCAAGGGCTATCCGGTCGGCGTCGGCGACGAAGGCGGTTTCGCTCCGAAACTGAAAAAAAACGCCCAGGCCTTCGCGCTTATCGCCCAAGCCGTCCGCAAGGCCGGTTACGCGCCCGGCCGCGACGTCGGCTTCGGCATGGATCCGGCCACTTCGGAGTTTTACGACGCCAAAAAGAAAACATATGTCCTGCGCACCGACCGGCGCCGTTTGAACAGCGACGGCATGATCAGGATGTGGGAGGGCTTGGTCAAAAAGTGGCCGTTCGTGTCGATCGAGGACGGCCTGGCGGAGGACGACTGGGACGGCTGGAAGAAACTGACGGCCGCGCTCGGATCGAAGATCGCGCTGGTCGGCGATGATCTGTTCGTGACCGATGCCGAACGGCTGCGCAAGGGGATCGAACGCGGCGTGGCCAATGCCATTCTCGTCAAGGTCAACCAGATCGGCACGCTCTCCGAAACGATCGACGCTATCCGCCTGGCCCAGGCGCACGGCTACCGGATCGCCATTTCGCACCGCTCCGGAGAAACGACCGACACGACCATCGCCGACCTGGCGGTGGCGGTGAACGCCGAATTCATCAAGACCGGTTCCCTTTCGCGCAGCGAGCGGCTCGTGAAGTACAACCGCCTGATGGAAATCGAAGACGAACTGCATGCCTCCCCGCACGCCTAAAGGAAAGGTGCGCCCGGTGGTGCTGGTCATCTGCGACGGTTTCGGTTCCGCGCCGGCCGGCCTGCAGGGCAACGCGGTGTTGATGGCCCGGACGCCGGCGCTTCTGGAGCTCTGGGAACGCTATCCGCACGCCGAGCTGTTCGCGCACGGCCAGCACGTGGGGTTGCCGAAGCATCAGCCCGGCAATTCGGAAGCCGGCCACATGAATCTCGGTGCCGGCCGGGTCGTCGAGCAGGAATCGGTGCTGATCAGCCGCGCCATCGAAGACGGGACGTTCTTCAAGAACACCGCTTTTCTCGAAGCGCTGCGCCACGTCAAAAAATACGGCACCAAAGCGCACTTGATGGGATTGGTGTCGACCGGACGCTCGGCGCACGCCAGCATGGACCATCTCTACGGGCTGCTCGATCTCTGCCGCCGGCAGGACGTCAGGGACGTCCGGCTGCATCTCTTCACCGACGGCCGCGACGGCCCGCGCTTTGCCGCCACCGCGCAGGTCCACGAGATCGAAGCGCGCCTCAAGCCGGGCGAGCGCATCGCCAGCCTGATGGGGCGCTTCTATCCGATGGACCGCAACAAAAACTGGCCGCGGCTCGACTTGGCCTATCACGCCATCGTGACAGGCGAGGGTCTCTCCGCGCCGTCGGCCGAGGCGGCGCTGCTCCAGGCCTACAACCGCGGAGAAACGGACGAATTCATCGTGCCGACCGTCATTGTCGATCAGAACCACGTGCCGGTCGGCCCGGTCGCCGACAACGACGCCATCTTGTTCTTCAACCTGCGTTCCGACCGCGCCCGTCAGTTTTCCAAAACGTTCCTGATCCCGGATTTCGAAGCGTCGGTGCCGGGCGCCTTCACTCGGCGCCGCGTGCCGCGCAACATCCGCTTCGTGGCGATGACCGATTTCGGACCCGACCTGCCGCACATCCTGACGGCCTTTCCCGCCCGCGACATCAGGAATGCGCTGCCGGCCGTGCTCAAGGGATTGAAGCAGCTCTACGCCGCCGAGTCGGAAAAGTATTCGCACATCACCTTCTTTTTCAACGGCGGCTACGACGACCGCCATTTCGGCGAAGAGCATCTCAAGATCGAATCGCTGCGCATTCCGCGGTTCGACATGGCCCCCGAAATGCGCACGCCCGATCTGGCCACCGCGGTCATCAAAAAGCTGCGGCGCGGCCTCTATCATTTCGTCGCCATGAATTTCGCCAATGCCGACATGGTCGCGCACACCGGCAATCTCGACGCGGCCGTCAGGGCGGTCGAGGCGATCGATGGGGCGATCGGCCGGATCTGGAAGGAAGTCCAAGCGCTGGATGGCACGCTTGTCATCACCGCCGACCACGGTAACGTCGAGGAGATGATCGATGTCGCGACCGGGGCGGTCGACACCGAGCACTCCGTCAATCCGGTGCCGTTCCTGGCGGCCGGCAGAAATCTCGAAGGCCTGCGCGAGCTGCCGCGCGGTGTGCTGGCCGACGTGGCGCCGACGATTCTCGATCTCATGGGCATCCGCCCGCCGGTCGAAATGACCGGCCGCTCGCTGCTCAGCGATTGACGCATTTGACGGACGGTCCGCCGTTTGTGCCGGCGGTCTTTTTACATTTGAAAAATCGGCTCTGAGGCCGTAGAATGAAACGACTATGCCCGCACCGACGAAACCGATCGTGCTCCTGATTCTCGACGGCTGGGGCGTAGCGCCGCCCGATCAGGGCAACGCGCTGGCGCTGGCGAATACGCCGCGGCTGCGCGAGTTCGCCGCCAGCTATCCCGCCATGACGATCCTCGCTTCCGGCGAAGAGGTCGGCTTGATGTGGGGCGAAATGGGCAATTCCGAAGTCGGCCACCTGACGATCGGCGCCGGCAAAGTCTATTATCAGAGCCTGCCGCGCATCAACCGTTCCATCCAGAACGGAGAATTTTTCCGGAACGGGGCGTTCATGGACGCCATTCGGCACGTCCGGAAACGCGGGACGAAGCTCCATCTGCTCGGGCTGACCTCGATCGGCAACGTGCACGCTTCGCTCGACCATCTGCTGGCCCTGCTCGACTTGGCCGCCCGCGAAGGCGTCACGCAGCTCTTTTTGCACGCCATTCTCGACGGCCGCGACACGACCTTCAACGCCGGCATCGATTTCGTCGGCACCGTCCTCGGGCGGATGAAAAAGAACGGCGTCGGAAAGATCGCCACGCTCTCCGGACGTTTTTACGGGATGGACCGCGACAACCGCTGGGACCGCGTCGAGGCGGCCTACCGCGCTATGGCCGATGGCGTTTCCGGCGCGTCGTCGGACGATCCGCTCGCGGCCATCCGCGCATCGTATGACGCCCGGGTCTTCGACGAGGAGTTCGCCCCGACCGTCATCACCGAGCACGGCCGCCCGGTCGCCAAGATCGAGGACGGCGACGCCGTCATCTTCTTCAACTTCCGCCCCGACCGCGCCCGCGAACTCACCAAAGCCTTCGCGCTGCCGTCCTTCGACAGGTTTTCGCGCACCTACATGCGCGAGCTGCTCTTCGTGACCATGACCGAATACGAAAAGGGCCTGCCGGTTTCGGTCGCCTTCCCGCCCGAACCGGTTTCGACCTGCCTGGCCAAAGTCGTTTCCGACGCCGGCATGAAGCAGCTGCACATCGCCGAAACGGAAAAATACGCGCACGTCACTTTCTTCCTGAACGGTATGAGGGAAGATCCGTTCCCGGGCGAGGACCGGGTCATCATCCCGTCGCCGAGGGTTTCGTCCTACGATCAGCAGCCGGAGATGTCGGCGCTGCATATTGCCGATCGCGTCGTGCAGGAGCTGGGCAAGGGCACCTATGACCTGATCGCCGTCAATTTCGCCAACGGCGACATGGTCGGGCACACCGGCAATCTGGAGGCGACCGTCAAGGCGGCCGAAATTGTCGACCAGTGCGTCGGTCGGATCGTCGATGCCGCGTTGGCCAAAGAGGGCACGGTCATCGTCACCGCCGATCACGGCAACGCCGAGGAAGTCGTGAACCTCCAGACCGGCGCGATCGACAAGGAACACTCCACCTATCCGGTGCCGCTCCTGATCATCGGCCGGCCGTTCGAGGGCATGGCGGGGGAGGCGCAGGAAATGGTGGCGGGCGATTTGAGTCTGAGTCCGCCGATCGGCATGCTCTCCGACGTCACGCCGACGATCTTGAAAATCCTGGGCATTCCCCAGCCGGCCGATATGACGGGCCGAGCGTTGATTTGAGAATGTCGCCGTTCCGATGAATTCAGTTCGTTGAATTGCGCACCCTACTTCAGCATTTTTTTGTGGCCGACAATGAGGAATGCCATGATCGTGTTCGTGGTAATCATGGCGATTGAATGGAGCGTCGTCGCGATGTTATATGCTTGGAGCGAAAAGAGCATCAGGATGTGGCGCAGGACATTCGTGATGTAGAGTATCGGGGCTTCGGTCCCCGGGTTCCTGGATGTCTTTCGGATCGTCGGGACAAAGGCGGTCAGATCGATGCCGACCGCGATAATGACGGATACGGTGGGGTCCTTGCTGAGAATCCAGGGAATGATGCCGAGCAGCGCGATGGTGAAAAATACCGTGTCGATCTTGCGGATGTTCTTGAAGCCGTACTTAAGAGAGAAGAAAAAGATGATGATCGAAAAGATTTCGGATGCGGCCGTCGGCAGCGCTCCGATGCCCGCGCCTTTTGCAACCTGGCCGAAGAAAATAATGCATGAAACAATGGACCAGACAAACCACGTATACGGGTGAGGTTGCACTTTCTTTTTAAGGAGATCCCGTAGGTACGGAACATTGCCGACGATGGCCAGTAGTGCCGCGACGATGGCAACGGTTATTTTCATATGCCTCTACACTAGCATTTTTCGTAACCATTCGTTATAAGCTCCGCTCACGGGGAGTTTTTGGTACACTGATCGAAACTATGATCGCTTCCTCCATTCCCGAATCCGAATTGCATTTTGAGTTTGCCCGTTCTTCCGGACCCGGCGGGCAGAACGTCAACAAGGTCTCGAGCAAGGCGCAGCTGCGCTGGCACGTCGGCGGCTCGTCGGCGTTTACGAACGGGCAAAAGGCATTGATCCGCGCGTTCGCCGGGAAGCATCTGAACAAGCGCGACGAAATCGTACTGACGGCCGAGAGCGAACGCTCGCAGCTGCATAACAAGGAAGCAGCCGTACGCCGGCTGCGGGAGTTGGTCGAAGTCGCGCTCAGGCCGAAGAAGAAACGCATGCCGACCAAAGTCAGTCGGTCGCAGAAGCGCAGGCGACTGGAAAAGAAACGTCGTATTGGTGAAAGGAAAAGGAACCGTCGGATGCCGCAAGGCGATTGGTGATTTTCATGCGGGTCTTCTTCTACAATTTGTGGCGCAACCTTCTCGCCTGTTTCTCCTGGCCTCTCATCCCGGTCCATCTTTTGGCGATCGCGCTGACGTATGCCGCTGTCGTCTCCGGCTTCGATTGGCGATGGTATGCGGCCGGACAGGGAGTTCCGCGGGCATGGGTGATGCCGGGCATCCTGCTGGGCGGGTTGCTGCCGATCGTCATGCCGTTCGTCGCGCTGGCGGCCGCCAGGCTTCGCAAAGACGAGTGGCTTCGTCGTGCGGCCGGAGCGCTTGCGCAGTCGGCTTTTCTCGGCTGGTTGATTTCTTCTTCCTGCAAAGCTTTGACCGGCCGCGCGCACCCGACCTTCGGCACGGCGCTGACGGACGACGTCACCGGGCATTTCCAATTCGGCTTTCTGCGTGCCGGGATCTTTTGGGGCTGGCCTTCGTCGCATACGACCGTCGCTTTCGCCACGATGGTCGCGCTGGCCGTTTTGTATCGGGAAAAATCTTCGGTGAAGATTCCGGCGCTGCTCTATGCCCTGTATGTCGGGCTGGCCGTTTCGGTCAGCATCCACTGGTTCTCGGATTTCCTGGCCGGCGCGTTGATCGGCACGTCCATCGGATTGGCCGTGGGCCGCAGCTTTCGGGATAGGGCCGTGTCGCCTTCATGATTGTTCACGCCGCTTGACGCGCATTCCGCGCACCGTTAGAGTGCAGCCGTCATCGCGGCACGATCGCCGCGGGAAAGGGTCCGGAGCTCATGAAACTTGCAGGGAAAATCGCGCTCATTACCGGCGGAACCGGAGGCATTGGCCTCGCGACCGCCAAGCTCTTTCTTGAACATGGGGCCAAAGTGATTATCACGGGCTCCGATGAGCATGAAGTCGGTCAGGCGGTCGCCGGACTCGGCGACCGTGCCTATGGGATCGTCTTGGATGTCACCGACCTGATCGATCTTGAGCATCTGTCGAACAAGGTTGGCCGATTCGCGCCGACACTCGATATCGTTGTGCCCTGCGAGAGCGCGTGCCTCGTGCAGGCCTTCGAACACATGTCCCCGGAGGCGTTCGATGAGAACATCGCAACCAATCTTCGCGGACCTTTGTTAACCGTACAGACCCTCCTGCCGAGGCTGCGCGACGGGGGTTCCATCGTGTTCATTTCGAGCAACCTTGCGCGTCGGCCGTCGCGTCGCACCGCGGCCTACGCGGCCTCCATGGCCGGCCTCACCGCGGCGGCGCGGGTGCTGGCGCTCGAATTCGGTTCGCGCCTGCGGGTGAACACCATGACCCCCGGGCCGATCGGCACGGAGCCTGCGCAGGGTTACTTCGAAGACCCGGACGCCGTCGCGGAGACGATCCTCGCGGTCGTCTCACGACCCGAATACCAGAACGGCTCGGAGATCACCACCGGCAGCGGGGTGCTATCGCTCCTCTGAACCGATGGCATGCCTGTCGCGCACTCACTCCCTCTCCGGGGAGTGTTGTTGTATACTGCGCGCATATGAAATCCTGCATCACTTGCGGCATGCCCTTTGAAGGCAATCATGTCGGCGACATCGGCCTGGAACTTCCGGAAGGACCGGTCTGCAAATTCGATTCGGCAGACGGGAAAGTGAAGAGCGGCGAGGACGTCTTCCGCGGCGGCGTCGAATTTTTCGCCGAAGCGGCGACCGGAGGCGATCGCGCTTTGGCCGAACGGCTGACCCGCCGGAACATGAAGGGCCTGCCGTACTGGCAGGCACACCCGTTCGCCGGGCTCGAAGGGGAACAGGCGACCGATGCCGAGTTCGCCGCGGCGATGGCGAAGCTGTAAGGAAGCGGGGCGAATCGACGTCTCTTGGACAGAGCTAATTTACCTGATCTCAATCCTATGGCTGGCCTTAAGAAGACGCTCGGTAAGGGGATCGCCGCTGCGACGCTCGTCACCGCCGTCGTGGCTTTTGCGCATCTCCTGAAAAAGAACAAAAAGGCCCGGCTGCTCAAGACGGCGGCCGAGGATGCCAAGGCGCACGTGCTGGCCCACGCCAGGAAGCTGGGCGGCGTTTCCAAGAAATCGTATGCGAAAATCGTCGATGCGGTCCTGGCCGAATATAAAAACATGAAGATGCTGACCAAGCGGGAACTCGCCGACCTGTCGGACGAGTTGAAGGAAGGTTGGAACGAGGCTGCCGATCGGCTCCGGGCACGGAAAAACCGATAGGCTAAGCTTGACGCCCTGTTTGAATTTCCGTACTCTGTCCGTACGTTAATTCCTTTTTGCCGTCATGCGCCGCCGTTTCATTTTCCTGATTTCGGCCGTCTTCCTGCTGTCCGGCTTCCTGTCCTTTCGCCCCGCCTTCGCCGCGGACGATGGCGGGCTGACCGGGGGAGGCGGTAACAAGCCGCCGCCGACCGTTTCGATCATCACAAACGTCATCAATGACGATCACGGCAGCAAGGGCCCTGCGGATTTCACCGCTCTCGTGTCGACCGGCACTCGAAAGATCGCGGTGACGGGTGCCGGCGCGCTGGGAGCGTACGTCATCTTGGACAACGGCCCGTATGCGGTGGCTGCCGCGCAGGATTCGCACTATACCGTTGCGATGAGCGGCGCGTGTTCCGGCACCCTTGAAGACGGCCAAACCGCCGTTTGCACGATCGCCTACGACGACCTTGGGCCGTCGGCGACGCCTCCACCCCAGCGCTGCACGGAGGATATCTGGAACTGTACCGACTGGGGTCCGTGTACGGGCGCCGGAACCCAGACCCGCGAATGCGTCATGAGCTTCAATTGTCCGGACGTCGTCACGCCGTCCCCGCCGACCAGCCGTTCCTGCGGACGCGATACTCCCGGCACCAAGCCGCCGGGGTCCGTCACCCCGCCCGCATCCGTCGCCCCACCAACCGGAACCGGCAGTGCGACCGATGCCGAAGAGGTTTCGGATGCTTCTGCGACGCCTTCCGTCCCCGCCCTTCCGGCAACCACGACTCCGCTTGTCTCGTCCGCCGGCTGCCCATGGTTCTGGGGCTGGTTCCTCTGCTATTGGTGGATCCTGCTGATCGGCGGGGTCGCCCTTTGGAGGGTGCGCCGCTCCTGGAGACAGAGCCGGACATCGCCGCCCGATGTGCCTCCGCCCGTTCCGCCCCACACCTGAGGATGTCTGAAACCCGCGCCCACTGCGCGGGTTTCCGGTATTGGCAATCCGGACGAATGATGCTAGGCTCGCGGCGGAGGAACTCATGCACCTTCTCGCGCTTGCGGATCGTCCCGATCGGAAGTCATACGCCATCGTGCCGTTCATCGTCCGGTCCGACGACGGCTGCAATCACGTGTGCGGTCATCGGCAAAGGATCGTCAGCGACCAAGAACTTGCCGCGCTGTATAAAAACCCTATCGGCGCCCGCGACATCTCGCCACTCGACGTCCATGTATCCGCTTGCGATCATCGATGGGTGGCCGGCTGGGTCGGAAAGAAGTTCGCCATGGAATGCGTGCGCCTCGGCGCGCCGCCGGCGAATGTGCCGGAAGGCGCGCATATCTTGTCGGAAAAAGGAAGCTTCTGGATCGGTGACCGCGCAGAAATCCATGCGTGGCGGCACCAGTGGACGGTCGCGACCGCCCGCCAAATCGTTCGTATGAACAACGGCATGCGGCTGGCCGATCTCCTGCGTTGGGCCGACCCTTCCGCACCGGAAGCCGAAGCGGCCATCTGGCACACCTGTACCACGAAGTCGGCCCAAAGGTATCATCTGCAATGGTGCGCGCAGGCGGTTCCGAGCCTTCAGACTCGTCCGCGCACGGACACGGAACTGGAAGAGCAGTTTCGGAGCACGATCGAGACGCTCCGGCAGGACTCATCGCCCGTTTGACCGCGGGCGTTTTTCATTCCAGAATGAAGCGAACCGCTATGAAAAATTTCACTCTCGTCCATCGGGACGCGCGTTCCGGCGCCCGTGCCGGCGTCATTTCCACCGATCACGGCGATGTCGAGACGCCGGTCTTCATGCCGGTCGGCACGCAGGCGACGGTCAAATCGCTGGACGCCGCCGACATGGAGGCTTTGGGCGCGCAGATTCTCCTCAATAACACCTATCATCTGCATCTGCGCCCGGGCGAGGACCTGGTCCGCGACCTCGGCGGCGCGCACCGCTTCCAGCATTGGAACCGCGCCGTTTTGACGGATTCGGGCGGCTACCAGGTTTTTTCGCTCGACGTCAAAAGCGGATCGCACGGCTCGCTGGTGAAGATCGACGAGGACGGCGTCACGTTCACCTCGCACCTCGACGGCTCCCGCCACCGTTTCACGCCGGAAGAGGCGATCCGCGTCCAGCAGAAGCTCGGCGCCGACATCATCATGGCGTTCGACCAGTGCACGCGCGATTCGGCTTCCGAAGAGGAGGCGGTCGCCGCCATGGAGCGCACCCATCGCTGGGCCGACCGCTGCCTGGAAGCGATGAAAGATCGGGCTGCCGCTCCGCCGCACCGCCAGCAGCTGTTCGGCATCGTCCAGGGCGGAGTGCACCGCGCTCTGCGGCGCGCGTCCGCGGAGTTCGTCGCCGCGCGGCCGTTCGATGGGTTTGCCGTCGGCGGAGAATCGGTCGGCTACGACATGGCCCGGACGCGCGAGATCCTCGGATGGATCTCGGACCTGATGCCTCCGCACCAGGCCCGTTACACGATGGGCGTCGGCCTTTCGCCGGAGGATCTCTTCAATGTGGTGGAGCTCGGCGTCGACATGTTCGACTGCGTCAGTCCGAGCCGCGTGGCCCGGAACGGCGCGCTCTTCAACCGGTTGGCCGGCCGCGGCCGGAAATACCGGATCGAAATCGGCAACAAGCGCTTTGAACGCGATGCCGGTCCGATCGACGAGGAATGCGCCTGTTCCACCTGCGCGCGCCATTCGCGCGCCTATCTGCGCCATCTCTTCCTGACCGGCGAGATCGCCTACTTCCGCTTGGCGACGATCCATAACCTGCATTTCCTGCTCGAACTGATGCGCCGGATGCGCGCCGCCATTCTCGAGGATCGTTTCTTGGAATTCAAGAAGGGATGGATCGTGGAATAAAAAACGCCCTTTGAGGAGGCGTTCAATCCAAGAGAGGCTCGGGCGAAGTGGCTGTTCTCAAGGCAGCGGCGTGCGCGTCTTCCGTCTCGATGTGCACAAGCAGCTGCTTCAGGGTCATGCATGCCTGGTGCTCCGGTATGTGCGGATGCCGATAGGTGGCAATAATCGCGCCCTCCGTCGGAGACCGCCAGACGACGACCGCGGCCAGCGTATGCGCGGGTTCGAGATCGATGCAAACGTGCTCTGGTTCTTCGGGAGTAGGGCTCGAGAGGTCCAGAATCGCCCGCTTCAGGCTTCTCCAGTCGGCATCCCTCGTCGCTGGATCTGGTCCGTCTTCCATCAAGATGGAATAGTATTCTTCCACCCTGGCGCCCTCATTTCCTTCTGGTTCGTCTTCCTGCGAAAGAAGGAAATCAACTTGACCCACGGCGATGACTGCTTCAGCATCGTTCGGGATCTCCGGTCCGACCATCCGAGTCAAGAGGCCAAGTCCGATCTCGGCGTCCAGGTTGAAGTCTGCCAACTCTGGGCTCGGAGGGAAGTATGTGTTGGCGGATCGATAGATCGCGATGCCGTCCGGCGTTTTCATGTCAAGCCATCCTTTCTCCCGCTCAGCATGCGTTGGCGGCCTTTTCTGCGTCTCGCCGCTCGTAGTGGTCCAGCGCCAATCGGACAAGTGGACCAACCTCATGCTCGTCTACCTCGGGATGTCGGTACAGGAAACATCCGAGCTGACCGTCCGGCAGTTCGATCACTGCCAGCAAGGCCGCAACATGGAGCGTGGTTGAAATTCTGTGATTCGGATCGGGGTCGGCTGCTGGCAATGTGCGCGCCCATGCGGTCAATTCCTCCGCGACCCGTTCTCGTTGAGGACTCGGTGTGAAGACGCGGAAAGACATGCAATTTTCGCTCAGATGGCCCCGGCCGATGAATGCGACAATTTCCGCTTCCGGATCGTCGGCCATGTCGGATCTCCCTTTCAGGCAGATACGATGCAATTTTCCGTTGCGGATTTCGTGGACGGCGTGGAATGCCATGAGCTGCGCATCATCTGGGAACATGCGATCGGCCAAGCGGGCCATGTCGTCGGTTGAGAGCGGTTTCATGCGGCGCCTCGCAATGTGAATGTCCTGCTCACATCTGATCATGCCTGATTCCGGTCGTCAATATCGCCGGATCGGTCAGCTTTAGATGATCAACATCGCGTCGCCGTAGCTGTAAAAACGGTACTTCTTCCCGATTGCTTCGGCATAGGCCCGCAGGATGCGTTCGCGCCCGGCCAGGGCCGAAACCAGCACGAGCAGGGTCGATTTCGGCAGATGGAAATTCGTCAGCAACGCATCCGCGATGCGGAAACGGAAGCCGGGGGAAATGAACAGCCTCACGTCGCCGCGCCAGGCGCGCAGCTTTCCGTTCAGCGCGGCGGCCGCGCCTTCGAGCGCGCGTACACTGGTGGTGCCGACCGCGATCACGCGTCGGCCTTCCGCCTTGGCCCGCGCGATGCCGCGCGCCGTCGCGGCCGGAATCTCGACCCATTCGGCGTGCATGGCGTGCGCGCCAAGTTCCTCCGTCCGGATCGGTAGGAACGTGCCGAGCCCGACGTGTAGCGTCACTTCGAGAAAGATGACGCCTTTCTTTTTCAAACCGGCGATGAGCTTTTTGGTGAGGTGGAAGCCGGCCGTCGGCGCGGCCACCGAACCGACCTCGCGGGCGTAGACAGTCTGGTATTCCGTGGCGCGCGGAGCGCGCGTGATGTACGGGGGGAGCGGCACCTGTCCGCACCGATCGGCCAGGCGGACGACGCTCCCCGGCTGCCTGCCGAAATCGACCAGCACCGAACCGTCAGCGTCTTTCCGCGCGACGGTCGCGGCGAAACCTTCGGCGACGGCGATACGCGAACCCGGCCGGAGCTTGCGTCCCGGTTTCGCCAAGGCGCGCCAGTACGTGCCTTCGGGCCGGATCAGGAACAGTTCGATCGCGCTTTTGCCCGGATCGTCCAACCGGCCCATCAGGCGAGCCTTAAATACTTTGCTGACGTTGATGACCAGCACATCGCCCTTCCGCAGGAATTCCGGAAGCCGCTTTACCTTGGCGTGCATGATCGCGTTTTGTGCCCGATCGAGGACGAGCAGGCGGGCCGATTCGCGCGGCGAGGCGGGCTTTTGGGCGATTCGCTCGCCCGGCAGTTCGTAGTCGAAATCCGAGGTGCGCATAGGCGGGCATTGTGGCATGAAGGTTTGACAGGTGCAATGGAATTGTGTTACGGGGAGGGGGGATGCTTCTGAAGTCTTCTCTCAAGGGGCTTCTTTTTTGACCGACGGACGCTCGATGGATCGAAAGCTTGACGGGTGGGACGAAATCGGGTAAGAGATCGACAGGAGGGAGATATGCACATTACGATGAAGGTGGGCGGCGCATCACGGATCCCGATCCCGTTCGAGAGGGTCACGTCCCGGGGCAGCCTGCGTCTGCGTTCGCGCTCGGAATTCTTTATCCACTACGGCCTCAATGGTGATCCTGGTGCCGCGCGTACGGCGGTCAGCCTTTCCGCCGAATATCCGGAGGTCATGACCGGTCCAAGGATCGTATTCGACAGGGAGCCGCCGCAGCTTTCGAACGGGTGGGTGAACGCGCAATTGCTCTTGGAGGCGATGGAAGATCGTTCAGACAAGATGAGCGGCCATGTCCATATCTGGGAACTGCTCGATATGGCCGCCAACCAGCTATTCGCTCCCGCCGCCGCGCTCGTGTTCCAGCTCCAGCACAGAAGACTCATCGCGCGCCTTTCCATCGGCGAATGGGCAGGTGAAGCCGGAGCGGATCCCGATGCCTATGGCTATCTGTTCGAGTCATGACGCCTTCCGCCGGGGCGTCTTTTCATTTACACTGCCCATGCTATGCCCGAATTGCCTGAAGTCGAAACGCTGCGCCGCCAGATGGACCGCGCGCTGAAAGGGCG
Organism: uncultured Gammaproteobacteria bacterium; assembly: GCA_964532415.1. GTDB lineage: Bacteria > Patescibacteriota > Patescibacteriia > SG8-24 > DYFX01 > DYFX01. The sequence continues at coordinate 47,342 of CAZHHN010000002.1, read as the reverse complement.
CAGGATTTTAGGGATCGAAGCGCGTTTCGGCGGCCGTATTCGTCCTTCCACCGCGGTGCTGATCAACGCTTCGGGCGGCGCCTCCTTCAAAGCCGTCCGCCGCCGCGCCAAGCTGCTGCTCCTGGAGCTCTCGAACGGCTGGACGATCGTCACGCACCTGAAGATGACAGGCTCCTATTTGCTGAAGCCCGCGGGAGAGAAACCGGCCAAGCATGTGCACGTCGTCTTCCATCTCAACGGGAAGGAAGATTTGTGGTTCGAGGACGTGCGCAAGTTCGGCTTCCTGAAAATCATCAGGACGAAAGATTTGGAACGCGCACTGTTCGATAAGGAGGGGTACGGTCCTGAGCCGCTCGACCCGTCTTTCACCTTCGCGCGCTTCAAAATGTGCGTGACCGGCCGCCCATCGAAGAAAATCAAGCCGCTGCTCATGGAACAAACCTGCATTGCCGGCATCGGCAACATTTACGCCGACGAAGCCGTCTGGTATGGGAAGGTCCATCCTGAGCGCCAAGTCGGTTCGCTGTCCGAAAAAGAACTGAAAGGCGTCTATCGTGGCGCGCTCAAGGCGCTCCGGGGTTCCCTGGAACGCCAAGGCTCCTCCGCCGACCATTACGTCGATCTGTACGGGCGGCGGGGCCGCAACGTGCCGCATCTGTGGGTCTATGGCCGTGAAGGAAAACCCTGCCGCCGCTGCGGAACGCCGCTCCGGAAAATCCGCGTCGCCCAGCGCGGCGCCGTCTACTGCCCGACATGCCAACGGCCTCAGCGATCCGTAAAGTGATCGGTATCCTCCGGCGCGCCTACCCCAGCAAGGGCGCCGTCGAACTGGACCGCCCGGAAGACGTGCTGCTCGCCACGGTGCTTTCGGCGCGTACCCGCGACGAGCAGGTGCTGAAGGTGTATCCCAAATTGCGCGCAGCCTTTCCCACGCTGTCTGCGCTGGCCGCCGCCGATCCAGGTACGATCGCCGCTTCCATCAAAGAGATCGGCTTGTATCGCGCCAAGGCCCGTTCCGTGAAGGGGATTGCGCTCTCGCTGCTCGCGCGGCACGGCGGCCGGGTTCCGCGCACCCGCGAAGAACTGATGGCGCTGCCCGGCGTGGGCCGCAAAACGGCCAATTGCGTCCTGTGCTATGCTTTCAAAATCCCGGCGATTGCGGTCGATGTGCACGTGCACCGCATCGCCGAGCGCCTCGGTTGGACCCGGGCCGGGACGCCCGAAGAAACCGAGCAGGCGCTCCTGCGTCTCGTGCCGAAAGATTTGTGGCTGCACGTCAACCGCGTTTTCGTGCAATTCGGCCGCTCGACCTGCCTGCCCGGCCGTCCGCGCTGCTGGAACTGTCCGGTCGCGCGCCTGTGCGCTTATCCCCGCAAGACCCCCAGGCCTTCATGACGAAACGAACAGGATTCACCCTCGTCGAACTGCTGGTAACCACCACCATCATGGCCCTGCTGACCGTGGCAGGGCTGGTTTCCTACAACGCGGTGCGCATGAAGGCGCGCGACGCCAAACGGGTGGCCGACGTCCGAACCATCCGGAACGCCATCGAGCTCTATTTCGAACAGCACGCCGAGTACCCGGCCTCGCCGCCGCTCGGCATCGAACTCGGCACGGAAAACGCCGCGGTCATTTCGGATGCCGGCATCACCGCGAACGGATTGTCGTCCGGCAACATCTATCTGCAGGGCGTGCCGTTCAACGTGCTGCCCGGCGGCGTCCCGTATCTGTATCATTCGCGCCGTCAGGACGGCAGGTACTGCGATAAGGCCTGTCCGGGCTACGAAGTGACCTTCGCGCTCGAAACGCCGACGGGGGAGCTGACGGCCGGTCCGCATCTCCTGACCGACACCGGCTTCGAGGGCTCCGAGAACGGCGCCGCCGGCGTGTCCATCTTCAGCCAGCTGCAGGTCTATGTGCCGACGCCCGGGCAGGTCGCCGCGGCCTTCGGTACCGTCCAGGAGAACGCCGAGCTGGTCCGCCGCGTCGCCGACCGGCCGGAAGTCCAATCCGTCAACGCGACCGTCGTCGCTCCGCTTTCGGTGCTCGGCACCGCGGCCGGACTCGTTGCGGCATTGGCAGGCGCTTTGCCGCTCGCCAGCGCAGGTCAGTTTCTCCTGCTGCTGGCGGTCCAGCCCCTTCTTTTCCTCAGCCGCCGACGGCGCCAGGGTTGGGGCACGGTCTACAACGCGGCGACCAAAGTTCCGATCGATCTGGCGACCGTCCGGCTGATCGACATCACGAACGGACGCATCGTCGCCACCAAGGTGACCGACAAGGACGGTCGTTTCGCTTTCACGCCGAAAGCCGGAACGTATCGCCTCGAGGCGCGCAAGCCCGGTTTCGTCTTTCCGGCGCTCTCGCTTTCTGACGTATCCGACGACGGGGCGTTCGAGGAGATCTACCACGGCACGCTCATTGCCCCGGCCGAAAACGGCAGGACGCTCACGCTCAACGTGCCGCTCGATCCGGACGAGGCGCCGCCCGAAGAAGCGCGCGCGCTGCTGTCCGTCCGCAATAAAAAAGCGCTGCGCCGTTTTCTGGCCCTGTCCGGCCCCTGTCTGAGTTTGGTGGCATTGATCGTGTCTCCGCGGTTGCCGGTCTTCCTTCTCTTCCTGCTGCAGGTCTTCCTGTACCAAATTTTCAGGCGTCTGGCGGAGCCGCCGATGCCAGTCTCGCAGGGAACGGTCTACGACATCGATACCCGCCGCCCGATTTCCGGCGCGGTCGTGCGCGTGCTCTCGCTGCCGTATCACAAAGTGCTTGAGACGCGTCTCACGGACGCCCGCGGCCGCTACAGCTTTCACGTCGGCGCGGGATCGTATTATCTGACGGCCGTCAAGCCCGGCTTCGAAAAGACCGAGACCGATCCGATCGACTTCACCAAGATCGACCGGCCCGCCTGGATCGCTTCGGACCTGCCGATGCAGCGTGCGCGCTGACCGCCTTACACGCGCCTGTTACCGTATGAAGATGCGGATATGAAAAAAGCCTTCCTGCTCGTCGGGGTGCTGACCGCCGCGGCCTGGCTGGCGATCCGCCTTTTTGCTCCCGTCCGCCCGCCGTCCAACGCTTCGCTGCATGTGGTGGCGACGTTCTATCCTTTGGCGGAGTTCGCCCGCCAGATCGGAGGCGCACGTTTCGATGTGCGCACGCTCGTGCCGCCGGGAGCCGAACCGCACGACTACGAGCCGACGCCCCAGGACATTCTGGACGCTGAGCAGGCCGATCTCTTCGTGATGAACGGCGGGGTCGACGGCTGGGCCGATCGGCTGCTGCCGGACCTCCGTCGGCATGGCGTGCGTGTCGTGCGCGTGGCCGATCGGCTGCCTGAGGTGAACCGCGATCCGCATGTCTGGCTCGACCCGGTGCTGGCAGAAGACATCGTGAAGTCGCTCCGCGACGCCCTGGGCGGGACGGATACGGAATACGCCGACCGCGCCGCAGGTTATCTCGCGGCGCTCGATGCGCTCGACGCGGATTACCGTTCCGGGCTTTCCCGTTGCAGGACGCATACGATCGTCACGTCGCATGACGCCTTCGGCTACCTTGCCAGGCGTTACGAGCTGGACGTCGTGCCGATCGCGGGGCTTTCTCCCGACGCGGAACCGTCGCCGGCGCGCATGGCGGAAATCGCGCGTCTGGTGGAACGCGCCGGAACGCGCTACATTTTCTTCGAGACGCTCGCCAGCCCGAAGCTTGCCCAGACGCTCGCCGAGGAAACGGGCGCGCGCACGCTCGGCTTCAATCCGCTCGAAGGCCTGACGCCGTCCGATCTCGCCGCCGGGAAAAACTATCTTTCGGTCATGCGCGATAATCTCGCACAGCTTCGCACCGCCCTCGTATGCCAATGAACACCGCCGCCATCGAAATCGAAAATCTGTCGTATGCCTACGGCGGCGTTTCAGCCTTGAAAGACGTCTGTTTCCGGCTGAACGCCGGAGAATATCTGGCGGTGATCGGGCCGAACGGCGGCGGCAAAACGACGCTGATCAGGCTTCTGCTCGGACTTCGTCCTCCCACGACCGGATCGATCCGCATTTTCGGGCGTCCGTCTTCCGACCGGCGCGCCCGTCTCGATCTCGGGTACGTGCCCCAGCGCATCTCTTCCGACACCGCCGATTTTCCGGCGACGGTGCGCGAGGTCGTTGAAAGCGGACGCACGCCGCGTCTCGGCCTGTTCGCCCGCTGGACGGCACCGGATACCGAAGCGGTCGATCACGCCATGGAGACGCTCGAGGTGACGGCGCTCTCCGGACGCACGGTCGGCACGCTTTCCGGCGGAGAGCGCCAGCGCGTCTTCGTGGCGCGCGCCCTGGCCGCCGAGCCGCGCATCCTCGTGCTCGACGAACCGACGGTTGGCGTCGACGCCTCGGCGCAGGAAGCCTTCCGGACGTTTTTGCGGCACGCCAACCGCGAACACGGCACGACGATCGTCTTCGTGACGCATGACGTGGAATTCGTCTCGCAGGACGCGACCTCGGTTCTATGCCTCAATCACCGGCTCGTCTGCCATGGCCGGCCCGGCGACTATCTGAAGGAAGATTTCCTGGTGCGTCTCTACGGGCGCGAAGTGCGCCTGGTCGCGCACGAACACCACGGCCATGTTTGAAATCTTCCGCTACGACTTCCTGGTGCGCGGCCTGATCGCCGCTCTGGCGACCGGCATTCTGGCGCCGTCGATCGGCATGTTTTTGGTGGTGCGGCGTCAGGCGTTTTTGGCCGATACGCTCGCGCACGTGTCGCTCTCCGGCGTCGCGGCCGGGCTGCTCTTCGCCTTCAATCCCGTTCTTGGAGCGATCGGCGCCGCGCTCGTGGCGGCCTTCCTGCTCGAGCGTCTCCGTGCGGCCAAAGGTTTCTTCGGCGAATCGGCGCTTTCCCTGGTGCTCTCCGGCAGCCTGGCGCTCTCGGTCGTGCTGATCAGCCTTGCGAAGGGGCTGAGCGCCGGGTTGTTCAGCTTCCTGTTCGGCAGCGTCACGACCGTCAGCCGGATCGATCTCGCCGTCATCCTCGCGCTCGGCGTGGCGGTGGTCGCGATCGTCCATGTCTGCGTCCGTCCGTTCTTCCTCGTCTCGCTTGACGAGGATCTCGCGCTCTCGGGCGGGCTGCCGGCCACGGCTTTCAATCTGCTGCTCACGCTCCTGGCCGGCCTGACGATCGCCCTCTCGCTGCGCGTCGTCGGCGCGCTCCTGGTCGGGGCCCTGATGGTCGTGCCCGTGTTGACGGCTTCGCGCTTCGGTCTGGGTTTTCGCAAGACGCATTTTCTCGCGGTTGTCTTTTCGCTCGCCTCCGTACTGATTGGTTTCTTCCTCTCCTACGCCTTCGATATCGCCGCCGGCGGCACGATCGTCGGCGCCGCCATCCTGCTGTTTGTGGGCGCGCTGTTCCTCAACCGTCGCTAGCTTCCCAAAACTGCCGTCGGCCCCTATCATGGGGGATATGTTTTCGGCGCCTGATCTGCGTCTCTTCCGCTGGTTGAATGGGCCGGCCGGTCTTTCACCGGCCTTCGACACGTTCGTTATTTTCGGCGCCACTTGGCTGATTTTCCTGATGGCCGCGCTGGAAATTGGCTACGTGGCGGTCGCTTGGAAGACCGCTCGTTTCGAGGAACGTTTCGAAAATCTCGTGCAGGCGGTCTGGGCGGCGCTCATCGGCTATGCCACGCAGGGGGTGCTCGGCTTCCTATGGTTCCGGCCGCGTCCGTTCGTGGCGCTCAGCCATGTCGTGAAATTGGTCGAGCGCGCGCCCTTCGAGAAATCATTCCCGTCGGCGCATGCGACCGTCGCCTTCGCTTTGGCCTTTGCCATGTTCGCGCGCGACCGGAAATGGGGGAGCGCGCTTTTGGCGATGGCAGTCGCGGTGGCGCTTTGCCGGGTGGCGGCTGGCGTCCACTATCCCTCCGACGCGCTCGGTGGCGCGTTCGTGGGATGGATCGCTTCGCGTCTGGCTGCGCCTGCGCGAAAGGCGGTCGAGCCGTACCTGGATCTCTTCGCGGTCTTCCGCGACCATAAACCTCAGCGTACATGACCATGCTTCAGGCCCTGATCCTCGGCGTCGTTGAGGGTCTGACCGAATTCCTGCCCGTTTCTTCAACCGGACACATGGTGATGGCCGGACGGCTCATGCAGCTGCCGGCGACCGACTTCGTGAAGACCTTCGAGATTGTCATCCAGCTCGGCGCGATTCTGGCCGTGCTGGCCGTTTCGTGGAAGCGCCTCCTTCTCGATCGGCAGGTTTTCATCCGCGTCGCCGCGGCCTTCGTTCCGACGGCGGTCATCGGGCTGCTTTTCTATAAAACCATCAAAACCTTTTTGCTCGGCAACGCCCTCATCACGGCCGCGGCGCTCTTTTTCGGCGGCGTGTTCCTGATCCTCTTCGAGCGTTGGCAGCCGATGCGAGTTCCGGGGCGGGAGGAACTTGCACGCATGCCGATCGCGCATGCCGCGACGATCGGGATCGTGCAGGCGGCGGCGGTCGTGCCGGGCGTCTCACGCAGCGCGGCGACCGTCGTTGGCGGCCTGTCGCTCGGATGGTCGCGCCCGGCCATCGTCGAATTCTCGTTTCTCTTGGCGGTGCCGACGATCGCGGCCGCCTCCGGACTTGATTTACTCAAGAGCGGCTTGGCGTTTAGCGGACGGGAATGCGTCCTATTGTCGGTCGGGCTGCTCTCGGCGTTTTTTTCGGCGCTGGCGGTCATCCGCTGGTTCCTGCGCTACGTCCGTACTCACACGCTGACGGCCTTCGGCGTCTACCGCATCGCCGCGGCGCTGGCTTTCTGGTTTTTCGTGATCCGCTGACATGCGCCTGTACGCCATTCTCCTGGCCGGCGGCGGCGGCACCCGTCTCTGGCCCGTCTCCCGCGCGCGCCGGCCGAAACAGCTCCAACCCATCATCGGAGCGGACACGCTTCTGCGTTCCACCTGGAAGCGCCTGCGGAAGGGCCTGCCGGTTTCGCGCATCCTGGTCGTGGCCGGTACGGCGCAGGCCGCTGCCATCCGCCGCGAGCTTCCGGAGCTGCCGTCCGAAAATCTTCTGATCGAGCCCGCCAGGCGCGACACGGCGGCGGCAATCGGCTTCGGCACCGCCGTCGCGCTTTCCCGCGATCCGGGCGCGACGGTTGTTACGGTCAATTCCGACGCGCACGTGAAGGATGAAAAAAACTACTGGCGCGCGCTGCGCGACGCCGAACGGGTTGCGCGCCGTGCGAAACGGCTGGTTCTCATCGGCGTGCGCCCGTCCTATCCGGAAACCGGCTACGGCTACATCAAGACGGGAAAGCGGGCACTGCGCCTGAGGCCGGGTAAGAACGGCGACGTCTTCGGCGTCGAAGGCTTCCGCGAGAAGCCGGATCTTCGCACGGCTGAAGCCTACGTGGCGCGGAAGGGGTATCTATGGAATCCGACGCTGATCATTGCTGAAGCTGCAAGGCTCTTCACCGCTTACAAAGCGCACCTGCCCGCTCTGTGGACCCAATTGGAAGGCGTCCGTCGCGCCTGGCCGGGGCGCGGCCGCATTGCCGCCGTGCGCCGGGCCTTCAGCCGCATCCGGCCGGTTTCCGTCGATTACGGCATCCTCGAAAAGGAAAAGCACATGCTCGTGCTGCCGGCCGATTTCGGCTGGGCGGATGTCGGTCATTGGCGCGCCGTGCACGAAGTGCTCTCCGGCCGTCCGGACGCCAACGTCGTGCGCGGGAAACATGTCGATCACGATTCCCAGGGTAACCTGCTCTGCAGTTTCGGCGGCAAGCTGATCGCCACGGCCGGGCTCCGGGACATGATCGTCATCGAAACGAAAGACGTCCTGCTGATCTGTCCGAAATCGCGCGCCCAGGACGTGAAGAAGCTGGTTGAAACGCTGAAACGAAAAAAGATGGAACGCTATTTATGAAAGGGTTGGCCGTTTCGTTGGTGTGCCTTCTCGCGCTCAGCGGCATTGTTTTTCTGCGGAGCGGGCAGCCGGTTTCCCGCAGTCCCGAAACCCGGCTGTTCGTCGTTTCGAAAGGCCAAGGCGCCCGGGAAATCGCGGATGCGCTCGCGGAAGCGAAGCTGATCCGCAGCAAAAATTTTTTCCTGTTCCTGATCTGGCGCCGCGGCGATAAAAACGCCTTCCGGGCGGGATCGTTCGAACTCTCGCCTTCAATGACGGGCGGCGAGATTGAACGCGCCTTAGCGGAAGGCAAGCCGGTTTCCGATGAACGCGAAATCACGATTCCCGAGGGCTGGACGCTCGATGATATCGCGGACTATCTCGAAACGCAGGGTCTCGCTTCCAAAAAGGATTTCTATGCCGAGGCGGGGGAGAGCGCCAGGTTCGTGCGGACGGGCGCGCTGCCGGACTGGAACGCCTCATACCCCGCGCTGGCGGACAAGCCGGTCAGCGCCTCGCTCGAAGGCTATCTGTTCCCCGACACCTACCGCGTCTATGTGGGCGGCGGGGCTGGCGCCTTGGTGCGCCGCATGCTCGACAATCTCGAAGTCCGGTTGACGCCGGAGCTGCGGGCCGAGATGAAGGCGGGCGGCCATTCCGTGCATGAGCTCCTGACGATGGCGTCGATCATCGAGCGCGAAGTGCGCGGCGAACGGGATCGCGCCATGGTTTCGGACATCTTTTGGAGGCGGATCTCCGCCGGCATCGGCCTCGGGGCCGACTCGACCGTTAATTACCTCACCGGGCATTCCAAGCCCTCGGTCAGCTATCTCGATACCAAGATCGACAATCCCTGGAACACTTACAAATACCGCAGCCTGCCGCCCGGGCCGATCGGCAATCCTGGCTTGTCCGCCATTCGCGCAGCGCTGCATCCTGAGTCCAATCCGTATTGGTATTTCCTGACCGATAAGGAGGGAAAAGTGCATTACGCCAAGACGCTTCAGGAACAAAGCGCCAACAAGGCGAAGTATCTTCACTGAACGTATGACAGCCCTCATCCTCTCGTCCGTTATCGTGCTGGCGCTGGCGGCCTTCGCTTCGGGCGCCGAGGCGGCCTTGTTTTCCATTCCGTACGCCAAGGTCAAGGCCATGGTCGAAGCCAGACGCCCCGGTGCCGGAGCGCTCCTGAAGATCAAGGATGACATGGCCTATCCGATCGGCACGATCGTGATCGTCAACAACATCGCCACCATCGTCGGTTCGATCGTCGAAGGCACGCTGGCGCACCACGTTTTCGGGCCCGTCGGCCTGTCGGTCTTCGTCGCCGGCTTCACGTTCTGCGTGATCGTCCTGGCGGAGATCGTTCCCAAGACGCTCGGCGAAGCCTACGCAGATGGGCTTGCTCCCGCGGTCGCTCCGCCGGTGCTGTTCCTGACCGGCATGTTCCGTCCGCTGCTCTGGCTGATCGACCGGCTGCTTGGCCGGCTGCGCTCCGGCGCGCGCAGGCATGCCGTTTCCGAAGAGGAGATCACGATCATGGCGCAGCTCGGCCGGCTCTCGGGCAGCGTCGAGGCCGACGAGTCGCGCATGATCCGGCGCGTCTTCCGGCTGAACGACATCACCGCCGATGACATGATGACGCTCGCGTCCTATGCCGAGACGCTGCCGGCTGACGTCCCGCTCGGGCAGCAGCGCCGGCGCGTTCTCGATGTCCGGCATTCGCGCGTGCCGGTGGTCGGCGAAAGCCCGGCGCACGTGCTCGGCGTGGCTCTGACCCGCGACTTGCTGGCCGCGCTGGCCCGCGACGAATTCCAGGCCACGCCGGCCGATTTCGCGCAGGAAGCGCTGCGGGTGCGCGCCGACATGTCGGCCGACGATCTGCTCCCGCTTTTCCAGGGCCGGGAGCAGCACCTGGCCGTTGTCGAAGACGCCGAAGGTCGCATGGTCGGCGTGGTTACGCTCGAAGACGTGCTTGAGGAGCTGGTCGGCGAGATCACCGACGAAAAGGATATCCGGCCGGAAACGATCAAGCGCCTGTCGAAAACCGAGATCCTGGCCGACGAAGGCACCGAGATTACCAGGATCAACCACTTCTTCAACATCTCGATCGCCTATGAAGGCGCGCTCGGCGATTACGTGCTCGAAAAGTTCGGCCGCGTGCCCAATGCCGGCGACGCGCTCGAAGATGGTGGCCTGACGTTCGTCGTTGCTGCGATGTCGCGCACGCGGCCGAAGCGCATCGTCATCCGGAAGCGTTGACGGTTTCTCGGGTCCAGCCCCAATTTGACCCGCGCACCGTTCCGTGATAGACCAGCCCAGTACCTTTGGGGGAAAAATGATGACTGAACACGACCCGCTCGACGCGTTGTTGCTTTCGGCTTTCGCCGCCCATCTGTGGCTTCTGCAACGCCTGTGCCGGATCCTGACGATCGATGGCGATGAGCGCAGCGCCCAGATCGTGTTGGCTCACAAGGCGCATGCGGCAAAATGTGCGCATATGGCGGCCGAACGGGCGGCTCGCGTGCCGATGCTGACCGGTCCGCCGGCGCCCGATCCGGATCCCATTTCGTGGCTCGATGTCGGCCTTTCGGCCCTGCTGCTCGGACTGGTGACGGCGCATGCCCGCCCGCCCGATGCTCCCGGTCCGAAAAGAAATACAGGGTACGAGCGCGTATCGCAAGGGTTTCAGGACGAATGCTGCTCCGCCCTTGTCCAAGCCGCCCGTGAAAATGGAGAAACCATCCGGCGGCGCATTGTGAACCTCACGCTGCCGATCGCTTTCCTGGATGAAAACCTCCTGCGTCGGCTTTTCACAGGGCTGCATGACCGCCTTCCGTATCGCGTCATGCTGGAGGAAGCGCTCGCGACCCTCGGTCTGCACGGTCTGCCCAACGAGCCCTTGCTGTACCTTCGGCCGCAGTTCGAAAGATTCGGTCTCAGCAGGCTGCAACAGCTCGGGATCAAGCTCAAGCTCGGGATCAAGCTGCTGTGACGCTCAGCATCATCCGACGGTCTCCCGGCCGTCTTTTTTGTCGCAGGCCTCGCGGCCTTCCGAAAGACGCTTGGGATGGCTCAACGCCCCTGTCAGGACCCGTATTTGTTTAGGCTTTTTGAGACGTTCCTTCAGCGCGCATTCAACCGAGGCTCTTGACCTCGATCCGATCTTCGTCAATAATGGGGGACGTCGATAATTACAGAGGTAAACATGTGCAAAATTCAGCACGTCAGAAGGTCGTCGCAGGAACCATCGGACTCGTCGCGATTTCGGCGGCAATCGCCGGAGGCGTCATTCTTTTCGGAAGGCCGCCGCACCCGACCGTACCGACACCGGTAACGGTCGATGTCGCGACTTCGACGGTCCCGTCCCCCGAAAAGACGACGGTCGAGCCGATACCCGGTTGGAACCCGTTCACGATTGCAAAATGCGGAATAGATTTGCAGCTTCCGCCCGGATGGATCGCTGACAGTGAACTCGGCGCGACGATCATCCGCAGTCCGGAAGACATCTTGAAAAATAAGAAGATCACGGCGTCACGGACGGAGTTCGGGGAGGGTGGTGCGGACTTAATCTACAGAAGCCTCTACGTTGATTGCTTTCCTGACTTTCAATCGTATGTGACAGGGTATCTTGGCTCCTGGCGAGTGACGGACGAAAATTCGTTATCGGACCTTTTCGATTCCGCTCGGTTTCAAACGGAGGGTGGGTATTCCTGGTTGGTCAAAAAGATTTCTCTGGGTGGCCAGATAGCCTACGAAATTGCTGAGAAAGGAAGTGATCCCGATGGCAAGATCACCATGAGATATCATCTGATTTCGGGAACAAGCCGGATCTATGATTTTGAACTGGATGATAAGGAATATGACGCCTTGTCGCCAACGGTGAAACAGATCTTTGGCACCATCGTGTTCACCAAGTGATCTTGGACGAACCCAGATTCATTAACCCGCCCCTTTGGGACGGGTTTTTGAGTAGATGCTTGCCTCGGGGTCGATGAGGCCGTTCGTGGGTGCACATTCGACATGTTTGGGTGCGTGGTGATACCCTCTCGTCGGCTCAAAACAGGAGCCATCGAGGAGATCAGCATGAGAGTATGGAATCGGATACGAAAGGCAGTATTGATCAGCGGTGCATTGGTCGCGGTGACCTGCACTGACGACGCGGGGCATGATGCCGACCGGCTTGGTCAGGGGGTATTCGCCCTATCGGCAGCCTCCAACGGATTCACCTATCCGATGGATAGCGTGACCTCCTGGACGGACGGGAACTTCGGCGCTTGCGGTCCATTAGGCCCCTACATTACAGATCATTGTCATACTGGGAATGACATGATTGCTTCTCGCGGTACCTCCGTGTATTCGGTGGCCGCAGGAACTGCCATCTATCAAAGCGCGACGCAGGACACGAGTGCGAACTGTCCATCAGGATGGGGTTATGATTACAACAACCCTGACCCTGCTAAAAACGAGCCAGGAACAAACACCTGCAACATGGCCCTACTAGTGCAGCACTACGACGACCACGGAACGCCATTCGTCGTCATGTACGGGCACCTGGTGTATTCCACGACCTTTCGCAGCGGTACGGGACCGGTGTCAGCGACGGCGGGAAAAGTAATTCCCGGGCAGGTCTTAGGAATCATTGGACGGTATCGGAACGTAACTGGTGGCTCTGTAATTTCTGCCGATCATCTTCACTTTGGCGTACGGCCCGGCACCACAGTGCCAAGCGGCGACTTCGGGCGGTCCTATTGTCCAAGTGCATCGCAAAAACCCGGCCCGACCCTGCCTTCGTCCTGCGCTCTAGGAGCAAACGGTTTCGTCCCACCCGGGTCCTATCTCAACGCGTCGGGACGCAGCTGGGTAAGACCGCCGGGCGTCGATGCCAGCCAGGGATACCTCGGAAAGGGCTACAGCCAGTCCTTCTTCGATGCTTGGGTAAGAGGCCTGAACAAAGATTCGAACGGCAACGTCACCAAAAGCCTGGGCGGCGCCTTCGATAACGGCGGCACGGCCTTCGTCCATGACGTCCGCGGAGTGAAGGTCCAGGACTTCTTGAATCCTGACGCGAGCACCCGCTACGGCACCGACGGCCAAACCGCCATCGTCTACAACGCGACCGACAAGAAGGCCTATTTCATCCACGACGGGTTCTGGGGCGCCTACAAGTGCATTCAGCCTCCCGCCGACAACGGTCCGCTCGGCGGCCTGGCCTTGCTGGGAGCGCCTAAAGGCGAAGAGAAGCCGGCGAACCTGAATGATGTCTGCGTCGAAAATGCGCCCGATTCCGCCCCGGTCGCCTCGTTCCAGAGTTTCGAGAACGGCTGCATGTGGTGGAAGGGCGGCCAGGGCGACAGCACGATCCACGTCCATCTCTATTCGGGGGCGCAGGTCTCGTCCATCTCGGGCGTGAATTGCGGACTGACCATCACGAACAACCCTCCCGGACCGGGCTGGTATACCATCTCCGCTTACGCGGACGCCCTGGCCTCGGGTTGGCAGGATTGGTCGTGGGGTTCGACGAGGACGCTGAGCTCGACGGAGCGCGTGTACCTCGGTGCCAAGGCGATCAAGGTCGTCTTCGCCGCCTGGGGCGGGCTCTTCCTGGCTACCCCGTCCGGAGCGACGGTCAGCAGCGCGACGCGGCTCCGTATCGCCGTCAATGGAGGCGCGACGGGCGGCCAACATCCGATCGTCCAGCTCTACGACACGGCGGGCGCCCTGATCGGACAGGACAACCTGCTCAAGTACGTTCCGGGCGGCGCCCTCGCGGCGAATACCTGGCATCTCGCGGATATCCCGCTCCTTTCGCTCGGCCTCGCCGGCACGGCGATCGGCGGCTTCGCCATCGAAAGCGACGTCGCCACCACCATGTACTTCGACGAAGCGCGCTTTCAGGACGTCTGGCTCCCGGCGGCGGCCTATGGGGATTCCCTCGCCGCCAATTGGGAGGATTGGTCATGGGGGTCTACCAGGACCCTGAACTCCACCGAGCAAGTGTATCTCGGCAGCAGCGCCATCAAGGTCGCCTATGCGGCTTGGGGCGGGCTGTATCTGGCCAACCCGTCCTCGGTCGACGCGGGCTCGATCACCAGGCTGCGCTTCGCGGTCAACGGTGGCCCGACCGGCGGTCAACACCCCACGGTGCAGCTCTATGACACTTCCGGCGGCTTGATCGGGCAGGACAGCCTGCTCAAGTACGTTCCGGGCGGCACTCTTGCCGCCAATACCTGGTACCTCGCCGACGTCCCTCTGGCCTCGCTGGGCCTGACCGGACTGGCCGTCGGCGGTTTCGCCGTCATGAGCGACGTCGCCACCACCATGTACTTCGACGAAGTGCGATTCCAGGACGTCGCTCTCAAACCGCCCGTCTACGCTGACTATTTCGGACCCGGCTGGTACGTCGATATGGCCAACAGCGACGTCAACCTCTCCGAGGAAAAGACCTTTCTCGGCAGCGAATCGCTCAAGGTTCTTTTCTTCGGTGCCGGCAGGGGATTCAACCTCCAAAGGTACCCTGCAGCCAGCATCGGCACGGTCGCCAAACTGCAGTTCGTGGTCCATGGTGGATCGACCGGCGGCCAGAACGTGACCATCAAGCTGGCCGACCAGTCCACGGGCCAGCTGTTCGGTCAGGTCAACCTGATCGACTACGTACCGGGACATGCCATCGCCGCGAATGCCTGGTATCGGGTCGAGATCCCGTTCTCCGCGCTCGGTTTCACCGGCGGGAACTTCCCGTATTCGATCCTGTTCCAGACTGACGCGGCCACGACCATGTTCTTCGACGAGATCCGCATCCAGTAACGATCGATTCAGGCGCTTCAGTTAAAGTGAAGCGCTTTTTGTTCCTTGCCGCGTTCGCCGTCCGGCGGGTACACTGCGCGGCATGAAGACGTATGTCCTGAAAAAACCGGCCGGCCTTCCGGAGTTCGCCATCGACTACGCCGCCGAACTCAACCAAGAACAGCTGCGCGTCGTCCAAGAAGGCGAAGGCGCCTGCCTGGTTTTGGCCGGCGCCGGTTCCGGCAAGACCCGCACGATCGTCTATCGCGTCGCCTATCTGCTGGAGAAAGGCGTTCCGCCGGGAGAAATCCTGCTCCTGACCTTCACCAACAAAGCCGCCCGGGAGATGCTGGAGCGCGTCTCCACGCTCATCGGCACCGAACCGGGCCGTCTGTGGGGCGGGACGTTCCACCACGTCTGCCACCGCATCCTGCGCGAGCGCGGCAGCCGCGTCGGTCTGCGCGAGGGGTTCACGATTCTGGACAGCGAGGATGCCAGGGACCTGATGAAAGCCTGCGTGCGCCAAGCCGGCATCGACGCTCCCTCCAAAGGCGGGTCCGCCTCAGGCGGAAAGCGCTTCCCGAGCCCGGCGGTGCTGCTCGGTCTCGCGTCGTTTTCCGTCAACGTGGGCCTGTCGGTCGCGGAAACGCTCGAACTCAAGCATCCGAGTTTCCTCGAACAGCTTGCGTCGATCGAAGACGTCATCGGCCGCTATCTTTCCAAAAAGCGCGCCTCCAACGCCGTCGATTTCGACGACCTGCTCGTCCTGACCGCCCGCCTGCTGCGGGAGGACGAGCCGTCGCGGACCCGCTATGCCACGCAGTTCCGTTACGTGCTGGTCGACGAGTACCAGGACACCAACCGCCTGCAGGCCGAAATCGTGCGCCTGCTCGGCTCCGTCCACGGCAACGTGCTGGTGGTGGGCGACGACGCGCAGTCGATCTATTCTTTCCGCGGCGCCGACATCCGCAACATCCTGGACTTCCCAAAGATGTTCGCGGCCGCCAAAACCTTCCGTCTCGAGACGAATTACCGCTCCACGCCCGAGATTCTCGACCTGGCCAACGATGTCATCGCCCATAACGCGAACCAATTCCCGAAAGAACTGAAGAGCGTCAAGCCGTCCTTCGCCAAACCGTCGGTCGTAAACGCGGTTTCGGCGGCGCAGGAAGCCGAATTCGTGGCGCAGCGCATCCTCGAACTGCGCGACGAGAACGTGCCGTTCAACGGGATCGCCGTGCTCTTTCGCGCCACGTTCCATTCCCAGGCGCTCGAGTTCGAGCTCATGAAGCGCGCCATTCCCTATGAGTACCGTGGCGGATTGAAGTTCTTCGAGCGCGCACATATCAAGGATGCGCTGGCCTTCCTCAGGATCGTGATCAACAAGGACGACGAAATCTCCTGGATGCGCGTGCTTTCGCTCCAGGTCGGGATCGGGCCGGCCACGGCCGCCCGGCTGTTCGAACGCGTGCGTTCCGCCGTCGGCGAAGAGGATATCGGCGGCGAACTGGCGGAAGGGCTGCCGGCGCGGGTCTCGTCCGGCTGGAAGAATTTCCTTTCCACGTACGGTGCATTGCTCGATGCGCGGAGCAGCCCCTCGGCCATGCTCCGGGCCGTGGCCGAATCCGAATACCGCGGATATCTCGAAAATGAGTATCCGGATTACCGCGACCGCCTGGAAGATCTCGGACAGTTGGCGGGCTTCGCCGAGCAGTATCCGGACGCGGCCGCGTTTTTGGCTGATGCTGTCCTGAACGACGCGATCGCCTCCGGCAAGAAAGGCCGGCCCTTCATGCCCGAGGACGACGGGGAGGGACGCATCGTGCTCTCGACGATCCATCAGGCCAAGGGTCTCGAGTGGGACGCCGTCTTCATCATCCATCTCTCGCAGGGCGCCTTTCCGAACAAGCGCGCGCTGGTCGACGAAGGGGGACTGGAAGAGGAACGGCGCCTGTTCTATGTGGCTGTCACGCGCGCCCGGCGCGAGCTGTGCCTGACCTACCCGATTTCCCTCGGCTACGACGCGTTCTCCTTTGAGCCGAAATCGGAATTTCTCGAAGAGTTGTCCCCGAATCTCGTTGAGCAGGTGCGCGTCGAGGAATCATACGAGGATCTGCCGACCATCCGCTACGACGGGAACGGCGATCCGATCAAGCGCTCCGGCCTGTTGAAGGACATCGAAGAATATTAAAAAGATCGCCCTTAGGGAGCGATCGCTTTGAAGTGCGTTACGAGACGCTGCTCGATCCATGCGGAGATCTTCGCGATCATCTCGTCGTCGAAGTCGTACCGCGGATCGACCGGGAATTCCGAGATCGGTATTTGGCCTCCGCCTTCGCACGGCTTTGCGCCGCCGAAGCGCCGTCCGAAGATCTTGTCGATCAAAGCCGTCAGGTCGTAGTTCGGATCATTGGCCCGGACGGAGAAGCGCACTTCCGATTCGGTCAGGCACCAGACGAGCGTGATCGGGCAGGCCGAATACTGGCGAAGGCTGTTGGCGTTGCGGGAGACGATTCCGCTTTCGCTGCCATGGACGCGCCGGCTCGGATGCGAGACGAGGACGGGCCCGATGATTCTTCGTCCGAGATAGGTCTTGGCCGTCAGGTCATAGAAACGATCGTCGAGCGGATAATCGTGGCATTCCGCCAGCTGCCGTTGGTCCGCCAGCGCGGCCATCGCGGCGAACGCGCGACGATCGAAGTCGGTCGTGACGGGCGATCGTAACTTGTTCGTGTCGCAGTAGATGCCGAGCGCGAGGAGCGCGGCGGCTTGCGGACTGAAGCGCGTGCCGCAGGCCCGCCCCTGTTCAACGACAAGCGTGGAAGCGGCGCCGACCGACGGCACGAGGTGGACGAAGCGCCACGGCCGCATCAGCGGTTCGGAACCGGACGGGGGCAAGTGATGGTCGGTGATGTCCCAGATCCTGTCCGGGTCGATCTCCATGCCGAAGCGGTTGTCATCCAGTCGGCAAGAGTCGTTCAACGTGATGACGCCATGCGCGGGCAATTCTGAGAGCGGGCGCAAAACTTCCGAAAGCCCGAGCGTTCGCAGGATGTGCCGGTTCTGCGGATCATCGATGCCGCCGGCGTAATACGGCCAGTCTGCGTCGACTCCGAGCTGCCTGATGATTTCCATCTTGCCGACGTTCGCGCCGAATCCGTCCGGATCCGGACCGGCGATGACAGGCAGCCAAAGCGGCTGGCTTCGGATCGTGTCCCGGAAGGTTTCGAGACGCCCTAAGACGAAAGAAGGAGACGAATGGAAACCGTGGAGGGGATGCATGCGAATGACCTCGTCCCGACAGGGACCATCACAAGGTACTCTCCCTGCGCCCGCCGTCAACGGATCGTGCCGGACGACGTCAAGCCACGCTTTCTCCCGGTGCGCGTTCAGGGTAGAATCCAGCCATATGCCGCAGTGGTTCGCCCGTCACTGGATCGACCTGATCGTCGTACTGACGCTGGCGTGGTACGCCCGCGACGGCCTGCGCCGCGGCTTTCTGGCGCTCGCGCTTGAAACCGCCGGCTTCGCGCTGGCGCTGCTTTTGGCCACGCTCGGCTTCCGGCCGATCGGCGGCTGGCTGGCCGCCCGCTTCACGCTCCCGCCCAGCGTCGCCAACGCCATCGCCTTTTTCGGCGCCTGGCTTCTCGCCGATCTGGCGTGGCCGTTCGCTTCGGCCGCGCTCGAAACGCGCCTGCCGGCCCGCCTGCGCGCCGCCAAAATTCAGAAAGCGTTCGGGCTTCTGCCGGGCCTGCTGAACGGCATCCTGGTGCTGAGCGTCATCCTGACGGTCGCTTCGGCCTTTCCGATCCCGGCCGCCCTCCGGAAAGAAATCGTCTCGGCGCCGCTCGTCCAACCGCTTTTGGCGTTCACGCGCCGGCTGGACGGCGTGTTCGCGCCCGTCCTGCATCCGCTGGCCGAAGACGGCGTCAATCTGATCACCGTCCACCCGTCGGGCGGCGAGCGGATCGATCTCCACTTCACGTATCACAACGGCACGATCGACGCGAAGGCGGAAGAAAAGATGCTGGCGCTCGTGAACGCAGAACGGACGAAGCGCGGGCTCCGTCCGCTCGTGGCCGATCCCGGCCTGACGGCGGCCGCCCGCGCGCATGCCCGGGACATGTTCGAACGCGGCTATTTTTCTCACGTGACTCCCGAAGGATTGACCCCTTCCGGACGGCTGGACCGCGCCGGCATCCCGTACGACGTGATGGGAGAGAATCTCGCGCTCGCGCCGGACACGGCCATCGCCCATGCCGGGCTGATGAACAGCCCCGGGCATCGCGCCAACATTCTGGATGCCGACTTCCGCCGCGTCGGGATCGGCGTGATCGACGGCGGCGTCTACGGCCAGATGTTCGCTCAGGAATTCACCGATTGATCACGAGGCTTTGGGCGAGGGCTCCTGCTCCGCCGGAGAAAACCCCTGCGAGCCCGGCAGCTTGACGGTAATATCGAATCCGAGTTCGGCCTTGATGACCGCGGACAGCGTCACCTTCGGGAGCGTCCAAAGGCCGGTAACGCCGCGCGGATCGAGCATCGACGAGCCGAAGACGTACGACTCGGTTTTTTGCGCATCCGGCAGGAGATTGGCGGTGACGGCGGCGCCCGCCCGGCCGAGCGCGCGCTCGAGCGGCAGGCGTCCCAAGAGCGCCAGGGAACGGCTGGTGGGGAGATCGGTATTGAAAGAAAACACCGCGGTTTTCCGTTCAAGCAACGCCGTCGCCGCGGTGCCGTCGGACATCGAGATGTCCGCGGCCGGCGAAAACGTCAGCGTCAGCCGGTTCCAGCGTCCGGTCGGGATGGTTTCGCTCAGTGCCTTCTCGACCGTGCCGGGTTGGATTTCGATCCGGCGCGCGCCTTCGAAGACGGGAACGTCGGTTCGTCCGTCGCCGCTTACGGTCGCCTTGGCGAGCGTCAGCTCCATCCGCGCGACGCCCTCGGGCAGCGCTTCCGGTGCGGTCAGGTACGCGTTCAGCACGGCATGGCGTTCTTCCGTAGCCGGCGCGGGCCACGGCTGCGAAACCGGCGATGCGGCGGGTGCCGGTTGCAGCCGGGGTGCGACGAGCAGGAACCAAAGCAGCATGCCGCCGCCGAGCAGGATGACCCCAGCCATCAGCAGCGAAAAGGTGGAGCGTTTCATACGGCTCCAGTATACACGTCCGGAAAAAAAGCGTTGTTGACACCGCTTCCGTCCGGGACTAAGCTTTGCCGGAGTTTCCCCATGAAAACCGCTGAATCCGTCACCGAAGGCCATCCCGACAAAGTCTGCGATCAGATCGCCGACGCGCTGCTCGACGAGTACCTGCGCCGCGATCCCGACAGCCGGGTTTCGCTGGAAGTCTTCGGCTCGCACGGCATGCTGATGGTCGGCGGCGAAGTCACGTCGCGCGGCGAGATCGACATTGAGGCGATCGCCAAACAGGTCTACCGCCAGATCGGCTACGCGGATGAACTGGAAGCCTTCGTCAACATCGAGCTGCAGTCCGGCGACATCGCCCGCGGCGTCGATGCCGGCGGGGCGGGGGATCAGGGCGTCGTGTACGGCTACGCCAGCGCGGAAACGCCCAGCTTCCTGCCGATGCCGACGGCGCTCGCCCACGCGCTCACCTCCCGGCTGGCCGATCTGCGCCGCCACGACCCAGCCTTCTCTTGGCTGCGTCCGGACGGGAAGGTACAGGTCACGACCGACCGCGGACGCGTGCGGACCGTCGTGCTTTCCGCGCAGCATGCGCCCGAGATCGAACAGGATCAGCTCTGCGCGATGTTGGCGGAGCAGGCGGTAGCGCCGGTCATCGGCGCTCTGGGCGGCTATGAACTGCACGTCAATCCGACCGGCCGGTTCGTGGCGGGCGGCTTTTCGGCCGATACCGGCCTCACCGGACGCAAGCTCATGGTCGACACCTACGGAGGACTCATTCCGCACGGCGGCGGTTCGTTCTCCGGCAAGGACGCCACCAAGGTCGACCGTTCGGCCGCCTACATGGCGCGTTTCGCCGCCAAGAATCTGGTCGCCGCCGGACACGCCAAAAAATGCCTGGTGTCGGTCGCCTACGCGATCGGCAAAACGGAACCGGTCATGCTGATGGCCCGTTCCGAGGACGGGCGCGATCTCTCTCCGCTGCTCGGAAAATACTTCGACTTCCGTCCGGCCGCCATCATCGAGCGCCTGGGGCTGCGGCAGCCGATCTTCCGTGAAACGGCGACCTACGGGCATTTCGGTCGCGCGCGCTTCCCGTGGGAAGAGATTGTGGAATTGAAATGAACTGCGCCGGCGCGGCCTCGGTGTGCTAGACTGGTACGGTATGCGACGCTTCCTGTTGATCGTCAGCCTGCTGCTCCTGGCCGCCTTCGGAACGGGATACGTGTTCCGTTCCGCTATACGCGATGTCGTGGCTGCGCGCCTGAAACCGCCGCTGCCCAAGGCGCAGCCGTATCATCCCATCGTTGCCGAAGCCGCCACGGCGACCGGCAGCGTTGCCGTTCCGCCGAAATCGGCACCCACGCCGGCTTCATCCACGCGGCCGGTTCCCGTCACGGCGCCGCCGGTGAAAGAAGCGAACCTGGACGTGCCATTCATGTCACAGGCGCCGCACGGTGACTGGAGCCTGCCGTTTCAGGAAGCCTGCGAGGAGGCTTCGCTGATCATGATCGACGCGTATTATAAAAACGCCGGACCGTTCACGCCCGATGCCGCCACCGACAAGATACTCGATCTCGTCGAGTGGGAGAACAACACGCTCGGCTTCTATGAGGACACGACCGCCGACGAAGTCGCGCGGATCGCCCGGGAGTATTTCCATCATGCGCGATCGGAGGCCGTCGCCATCCGTTCGATGGACGACGTCAAAAAACAGATCGACGCGGGCGTTCCGGTGCTGTTGCCGGCCGCCGGCCGCCTGCTCATGAATCCGTACTTCAGCGGCCAGGGGCCCCTGTATCACATGGTCGTCGTCAAAGGCTACGCCGACGGCCGGATCATCGCCAACGATCCGGGCACGCGGCGCGGCGCCGACTATCTTTACGATCCTGCCGTGCTCTGGAATGCGGTGCATGACTGGAACGGCGGCGACGTCGAGCACGGCCGCAAGGTCATGGTACTCGTCCGGGATTAACTTTTGATGCGGACGCGAAATCCCCGAAGCCTGATCCCGTTGACTTTTCGGCTCAAAGCGGCTATCCTGCCAACGGTCGAGGGTCGGTAGCTCAGCCGGTAGAGCAACAGCCTTTTAAGCTGATGGTCCCGGGTTCGATTCCCGGCCGACCCACCAAAGAAAGCGTTCCGCCGCGGCGGAACGCTTTCTTTTTGGTATACTTCCCGGGTATGGATTTCGCCTTCTCGTGGGAATTTCCGGCCGCCCTGATCGGCGCGGCTGCCGTGACGCTCGCCGCCGGGACGGTTGTCTGGGCGGTGGCGCGTTCGTCGCATGGTCCTTCGCGCGGCGAATTGCTGTCGCTCGGCCTGCTGGCGGCCATCGGTCTCTGGACGTGGAATGCGCGAGCGGCCATGGCCAAGCGTTTCTTTCCGGACGATTCCGGCGGCGTCGAAGAGTCCGTCGCCGAACATATGCGCGCCTACGGCGACTGCGCCGCCTATATCGTCCGGATCGGCAAAGGCCACGACGACGGAGCGGTCTGTACCGTCGACGTACCCAGTCGCCGCGGCCGTTACGTCGCGCCGCTCCCGCCCCGCGCCGGACAGGAATCGCCCTGCGATCTTTTGCCTATGCCGGAAATCCGTAAATGGACGTTCGTGGTCGGTTCCGTCCGAGATTGGTGCGATACCCAACCATGAACCACGCTACGGACGGAAGGTTACGCTGCCGCTACGGTTGGTACCGATGACCGAAATCCAGACCTGTCCCGGAGCGAGCGCGATTTCGCGCCCCTGCGCGTCGATGAAGCGCGTCGGCGAAGCAGCCGATGTCTTTTTCCATTTGGCGGGAATGGCGACGCCGTCGCGGAAAACCGTGGCAGAGCCTTCACCGATCGCTTCGATGCCGATCAGACCCTTGGCATGCGGGTCGGCGATCGGAATGATCTTGGCTTCGATGACGATCACGTTGGCGGGAGAAACGGGCTCGCCGGAGCGGTCGTGCACCGCCGGCGCACGGCGTGAAAGGTCGTAGCCGCGCCGCGCGGCGTTCCAACGGAAACTGATCGTCTCTCCTCCGGCGACAGAGGCGATTTCGATGGCGGAGGCCGGCGTGCCGGTCGCCGTGGCGCCGTCGCGGCGCCACGGATCGGTCGCTTCAGTTTCCGTGTGCCAGCTCTTGGCGGCCATTAGCGCGCGCATTTTTTCGGTCGAGCTGTAGGTGTTGTGAGGCGCATCGCGGGACGCGTCGCGCCAAAAGCTGTTGCCATGCGAAAATTCGTCGGCGTCATCCAGCCCGTACATGCGGGTCGAGAGATCCTTCAAGGCTTCGTCGCTGCCGCCGACGTGCGCGTAAACCGCGTCGGCTTCGCGGGCCCAGAGCAGGAAGTACGGCCGCGCGCTCCGGACCGGTCCGATCTCCGTCGCGCTGGCGCTGCGGAAGACTGCCATGTCGCGCGTCAGCCCGCCCTCGACCGGCGCCTCCCAGACAATGGCGGCCCTGGAAAGGCCCGATTGCGGCCAGGCGTCGGGGTGATCGTCGATCATGACGGCGATCGGGCGGGTGCGATCGGGCGGAGCTGGGGCGAAGGTTTCGGGTGCGGTCGCGCGCGCGGGCGGAGCTTTGGGATGCCTGCCGGACCGCTGCCACCAGGCCATTCCGATCAGAAGCACGGCTCCGACGGCGATGAAGGGTTTCAGATACGCTGTTTTGGGACGCATGGACCGCCATCGTAGCGTTTGCACCCGCAATTGACAAACCCGTCTTTTTTTGATGGACTGCGGGCAGGTCTTTGAGGCCTGCTTACCCTTATCGAGGAGACGCGTCATGCGAAAATTGATCAGAGTAGCGATTTCGCTGGGCGATAAACACCTCGGGGCAGGTGACGCCAGGCTTGAAGATTTTCCTCAGGAAATCGAGCGTGCCTATCTCGCCATGCTCAAGACGCATACTGGCGTCTTCGGGCCAGATGTTGAATACGATCTGGTGTTTCTGGGCGATTGGCTTGATTTGCTGGCCGCGCCCTTCAACGGAGAGTATGGCGTCGTGCCGACCGAAGAGGCGGCGGTCGCCAAGGCCGAAGCGATCCTGAGGGCGCACCCTGGGTATTTCTCCGGGCTGCGCGAATTCCTTTTGCGCTATCCCAAACTGAGCTGCCGGATCATCCCCGGCAATCACGACATGGAAATGCGCTGGCCACGCGTTCGCGAGCTTATCGAACGGGCGCTCGCACCGCTGGAACCGTCCGGCCGCGTCACCTTCCACGAGGACGGTTGGCCGGTCGGGGAGACGGTCTTGCACCTGCATGGGCACGCCTTCGATCCCTGGAACGCCGATCCGCCGATCGCCAAGGCGTTCAAGAAGACCGTCATGCTCAGTCGGAGGGCGACCATCTTCGTGGGGCTTTTGGCCCTTGTCGTCGCGGTCATCGTCAGTTGGTCAGCCTTCTCGCTTTTGCCTGCCGGATTCCGTGGTCGAGCGATCGCCGTGTCCATTTCCGCTGTCAGTTTCATCATCGCGCTGCGCTCCATTCCGGCGGCGTTGACGCCTTGGTTCGGCAAGAAAGTGAAGATCTTGAACGTGCGTCTGGCCTCCTGCCTGCATGCCAGCCTCGGCATGTGGTTGAAACGCCATTACTTCAGGGACATCAACCGCCGCGCCGATCATGGCGCGACCTACGCGATGGGCTTCGCCCGGCAGCCGCAAAGCATCTTCCATATCCTGCTGCGGCTGTGCCTGGTCGTTGTCATCGTTGCGGGCGTGGATGTGCTGCAGTATTTCCGTGACGGCCTGCTGCGCCTCTGGGAGTCCGTGATCGTTGTCTTGAATACGATGGGGCCGGATCGGTACGAGAAACATCTTCGCGCGTTTCTCGACGCGCATCCCCGGATTCGTCACTTGGTCGGCGCCCACACGCATGGACGCAAGGTTGAAACATACCCGTTCCGCGATCGGACGGTTATGTACTACAACAGCGGATTGGCGGGCCTGGAGGTGCGAACCTTCATGCCGGAGGTGCGCTGCCGGACCCGCTGGACGCCGGTCGAAACCTTCTTCCGGCACATCGGCTATCATTGGGTACACGTGCCTCGTAAAGCCTGCGCAGTGACGGCGGGTTATGCCCTCCTTTCAGCGGGACTTTTCCTGCTGCTGGTGGTCTCGCCGCTGGCGATGTTTCGTTGGCCGGTGGTCACGCTCGTCATCCTCCACCTGCTCTGGAGGCAAGCCACCGCTGAATATCGGGACGAAACGTCCTTTCGGCTCGCGCCCGTCGAAACCCTGGTGTATCAGGAGGAGGACGGTACGACGGATGTGCATGTGCGGCTTCTCCACTACGATCATCAGGCCGACCGTTTCTTTCTTCCGACCGGGGAAGCGGCCACTTGGAATCACGTCTGACGGCAGCGGCCTGTGCCGCTGTTTTTCTTTTCGTTCTTGATTTCCGGCTACGATCCCGCTATTCTGCCAAGGCTATGCCGACCGCAGATTTCCTCGCCCGTCTGAAAACCGAACAGGAAGCGTTCGATCTCGCCCGCCGCGAGATCATCGCCCTTTCCGCCAGAGCGCAGGGGTGCTCAAAGCGGGCAATTTTCTCGATCCTGCGCGACGACGAAGCCGAAGCCAAGAGGCTTCTGACCGAAGCGGAACATGTCTTCGCGGAGATCGGCACGAAAGCGTCGGCGAACGCGCGCCTGTCGCATGAGGGCAGCTACCGCGCCGCGCTCGAAGAGTACGCCGAGGCGCGCTTTGTCGCGCAACTCGCCTGGAAAGGCGACGTTTCGCCTCTGGAAGGATTCGACGAAGAAACGCAGATCGCCGGCCTGTGCGACGCGCTCGGTGAAGGCGTGCGCCTCATGACCGTCTTCGCGACGGCCGGGCGGGATGCCGAAACCAGGGAATTGAAAACCCGGATGGACCGGGTGATCGCCGGCCTCGATGCGATGGATTACTCCGGCTATCTCCGGACGAAGTACGACCAGGCCCGCGCCCATCTGCGCAAGGCCGAGGAGATCCTGTATGAACTTTCGCTCCGCGGCCGATGAAGCGCGCCGCGCTTCGGCGATCGTTCCGGCCTGCAACGAGGAGCGGACGGTTGCGGAGGTCGTGCGCGCCCTGAAATCCGCGGCTTCGGTCGGCGAAGTCATCGTGGTGGATGACGGTTCGCGCGACCGGACGGCGGACGCGGCGCGCCGTGCCGGCGCCGACCGCGTGCTGCGCCTGGAACGCAACCAAGGGAAAGGCGGCGCGCTCAGGCATGGCGTCGCCGCGGCTTCGCATGACGTGCTGCTATTCTGCGACGCCGATCTGATCGGACTCACGCCGGCACACATCGAACGTCTGACTGCGCCGGTACTCGACGGCCGTCTGGCGATGTGCACGGGACTCCGCGACTGGGGTCCGATCGTGACGCGGCTGATCGCGCGGCTGCCTTCCATTGCCGGCGAGCGGGCGCTCAGGCGGGAAATCTTCGAAGGCGTGCCGCCGCGTTTTCTCGAAGGCTTCCGCGTTGAAATCGCGCTCGGTTGTTTCTGCCGCGTCAACCGGCTGCCGTACGGTCGGGTGTTGACGGAAGGCGTCACGCAACGGCGCAAGATGCAGAAGGTCGGTTTTTTCCGCGGCCTCGCGGCCTATCTTCAGATGATCTGGCAGATCAGCGCGGCGTTGGTGGCGACCTGCCTCTCCGCCGACCAATTTCGGCAACGCGTATGACCTCTGATGTCTTCGGAAAAGGATTCCTCGGTCGTAAAGTCACGATCATGGGTCTCGGCCTCAACCGTGGCGGCTTGGGCGTGGCCAAATGGCTGCTGCGCCAGGGCGCGCGTCTGACCGTCACCGACCTGAAGGATCGCCATGCGCTGGCGCCGTCGATTTCGGAGCTGGAACGGTTGAGAAAAACCCTCGGCACGAACGCGCACCCGATCCGCTATGTTCTCGGCCGGCACCGTGACGCCGATTTCCGGACGGCCGACATGGTGATCCAAAATCCCGCCGTACCGCGCGATTCCCGGTTTCTGGCGGTCGCCCGGCGTGCCGGCGTGCCGGTCGAGTCCGATGTTTCGCTGTTCTTCCGGCTTTGCCCCCAGCCGATCGTCGGTATCTCCGGCACCAAAGGCAAGACGACCGTAACATCCCTGCTCGGCGCGATGCTTCAGGCGGCCTTCGGCCGCGCCTTCGTGGCCGGCAATATCCGCACGTCGCCGTTCGAAGAGGCCATACCGGCGAAAAGAGCGGTGCCCGTCGCGCTCGAGCTCTCTTCGTGGCAGCTCGAAAGCCTGAAGAGCGTGGAAAGAAGCCCGTCGATCGCCGTGCTCACGAACGTCCTGCCGGATCATCTCAACCGCTATCACGGCATGGCCGACTACGCTGCCGCCAAGGAACTGATCTATGCCTGGCAGCTGCCGACCGACATCGCCATCGTTCCGTTCGGGAATCCCTGGACGAAAAAAATGGGCGCGCGCGTCCGCGGCGAACGCTTCTGGGCGTCGATGAAGCCGGTGCCGGGCGATCAGAACGCCGTTTTTTTCCGCAGGCGGAAGGCGGTCGTTCGCGCGCAGGGCATCGAGACGGTCCTGTTCGATGCCGGGGACGTGCGGCTGCCGGGGGAACACAATCTTTGGAACGCGCTTCTGGCCGGCGGAGCCGCATTTTTGCGCGGAGCCAGGCCCGCGGCGATCCAAAAATCCCTGCGGAATTTCAAAGGCGTGCCGCACCGTCTTGAGCATGTCCGCGACGTGCGTGGCGTGGGCTATTGGAACGATACCGCCGCCACCACGCCCGAAGCCTCGGTCGCCGCCATGGAGACGATTTTTAAGAAAAAGAAAGGCGTGCTGATCGCCGGCGGCGCCGACAAGGCGCTGCAATTCGGGCCATGGGCGAAAGCGGCGAAACGGTTCGCGAAAGAAATCATTCTGTTCGAAGGCACAGCCACGCCGAAAATGGCTGCGGCGCTGAAAAAAGCCGGCATGCGGCCGGCTGAGGTCGTTTCTTCAATGCATAAGGCGGTGGCGCACGCGACGCGCGCCGCGAAAAAAGGTGAGGCGGTGCTGCTCTCGCCGGGCTGCGCGTCGTTCGGGTTGTTCGTCAACGAATTCGATCGGGGGGAGCAGTTCCGTAATGTAGTAAAGAAGTTGAGTTGAACAATGTCAGTCTTGTTTCAAGACACCGCTGATCGTTTGGCTCAAGCGGAAATCAGAATGCGTGAAATAAACGACATTCTGCATGCTTATGGCTCCAAGTTTAATACTACAAACATTATTCGTGAAACTGATCATGAGAATAAGATTATCTCTTGGAGATGGGCTTCTCGGACTGTGATCCCGAAACAAATTCCATTGTTATTGAGCGAAACTATTCATCATTTGAGAGCAGCTTTGGACAACCTAGCTTGGCAGACGGTGAGCCATTATAGCGACTTCAAAAATCTTTCTGAATTACAGCAGAAACAGATATACTTTCCTATCTGTGAAAATCAAGAAAAATTTTCTGAGGGTGTAAAGAAAAAACTGCCTGGTATCCCTAAAAAATTCTTGGAAGTCTTTTTACAAGTTCAACCGTTCATGGGGGCTGGCGTTATCGGTTATCATCCGCTCACCATACTTCGAGAACTTTCAGACAAGGATAAGCACAGAACACTACATGTGATTGCTACGGGTGCGAAGGTTTTAAGTTTGGGCGCACAAGTTGAAGACGATTCTTACGTCACGTTTCACAAATCTGGAAAAAGTCCAGTAGAAATGCTAGAAGGACCGTTAGTTGATGGTGCGACTTTCGCCAAATTGGTGCTGCCATCCAGCTTTACAGGAATGGATGCTCTACAGGTGGAGTTTATGGTCGGTTTTGTTTTTGCGAACTTATTGGACAATCAACGTTTGGTAATTCCGACTCTTTTCATGATGTATAAATACATAATGGAGGAGTTTTTTCAGAAACGTTTCCAGATTTTATAAAAAATCGAGCCCCATATGGAACCCGATCGCATTCAGATCGGAAGATCAAGTTGTTGCGGATTCTTTTTCGCGCACGAAGCGAAGAAATCATCGAGCGCCTTTTTCGGAACGCCGGTGCAGTTCAGCGCAGGAAAGGTCTTGTCGAACCAGAGGAAGACGAATTGCGCGATGTCGCCCTGCTGCTGGCAGCCGAAACAGATGAAGCCGCCATCCGGATAGAAGAGCAGAGAAGGTGTCTTCTCCGCATGGAAGATGCACAGCAGCTTGATGCGGTTTCTCCGTTCGCCGCTGAGTTCGTACGGGATCTTCAGCGCCGTCAGGACGGTTGTCCAAGTGAAGCGCTCGCGGATACTTTCCCGATAGGCATCATCAATCTCGCCGGGATATCGCCATTCGGTGTCATCGTCCATGCGGAGGCGTTTCCTTTCGGGACGGAGGCGGGATGGCATGGACGCCGCCGCCCGGAGAAGCGTACAGCCGCATTGTCTGCCGCTGGCCGCTTGCCCGGGTTGGGCGGCGTAACCATGGGTATTCGATAGCATGAAATTAATCTCTGCGTCAAGGAGAAATGTGCAAGCCTCCGGAGACACAGCCAGATGCCTTTTCGCGCATATGCTATCCTGATCCCATGCTTTCCCGGCTCAGAGCCTTCATTCCCAAGCCACTGCTCCAGGCCTACCATTTCGCCTTGGCCTATCTTGCGGCCGCCTGGTACGCCTGGCCGTCGCGGCGGATGATCGTGATCGGAGTGACCGGCACCAACGGGAAAACGACGGTCGTGAACATGATCGCCCGCATCTTGGAAGAGGCGGGGGAGAAGGTCGGTCTGACGTCGACCGTCAATTTCCGCGTTGCCGGCGAGGAAATCGTCAACGCCATGAAGATGACGATGCCGGGACGCTTCTTTCTGCAGAAGATGCTGCATCGCATGGCCGAAGCCGGCTGCCGCTACGCCGTCATCGAAACGTCTTCGCAGGGTCTCGATCAGTTCCGTCATTTCGGCATCGAGTACGACGTGGTGGTTTTCACCAATCTCACGCCGGAGCATATCGAGGCGCACGATGGTTTCGAAAACTATAAGCGCGCCAAACTCAAGCTTTTCCATCAATTGATGCGGCACAGGCGAAAATCGCTGCCGATGCGCGGCGACGTCAAGAAAGTCGCGATCGCGAATCTCGAGTCGGAATACGCGAAAGAGTTTCTTGAACCGCCAGCGGACAAGAAATACGGCTTCCTGGCCGATGGTGCGGCGCAGCCGGCCGGGCTGGCCGCCTGGCCGATGGCGATCGTGAAAGGCGTGAACGTCGGATTGCACCCCGATACCTCGGTCTTCACGGTGCGCGATACGCGTTTCGATGTGAAAATGCCGGGCCGGTATAATGTGCTGAACGCGCTGGCGGCCGTTTCGGTCGGATTGTCGCAGGGCGTGGCGCTCGAGGTCATGGCGCGGGCGCTCGCCAAGGTCACCGGCGTGCCCGGCCGTTTCGAGAGAATCGACGAAGGCCAGGATTTCACCGTCATCGTCGATTACGCGCCGGAACCGGAATCGCTCCGCCAGCTCTACTCCGCCATCGAACGCCTGCCGCATCGGCGCATCCTGCATGTGCTCGGTTCGGCCGGCGGAGGCCGCGACGTCGCCCGCCGCCCCATCCTCGGACGCCTGGCTGGCGGAACGGCCGACGTGGTGATCGTCACGAATGAAGATCCCTACGATGACGACCCGCAGGCGATCATCGATCAGGTTGCCGCCGGCGCGCGCGAGGCCGGGAAGAAGGAAGGGGAGACCTTGTTCAGGATCGCCGACCGCCGCGAGGCGATCATGAAGGCCGTCGATCTGGCGAGGTCTGGAGATGTCGTACTGCTGACCGGCAAGGGTGCCGAGCAGGCGATCGTCGGGCGCGGCGGGAAGCTCCGTCCCTGGGACGAGCGGCAGGCGGCGCGCGAATGCCTGCGGGAGAAACTCGGCAGCCGCGACGAAGTCCATCCATGAAACGGGCGTCGCCATCCAAAAGTCGTTTCGGCTGGCTTGTCGCCGGGCTGCTCTGCGCGGGTGTCCTTTCGGGCATCGCTTTCGCCCGCGAGGTCCTGCGCTCGCGGCAGATTGACGCCGAGATCCGTACCCTGAAACAAGAATCCGATCGTTTGCAGGTGCGGAACTTCCAACTGTCTTCGATCGAAGCTTCGCTCCAGAACGGAGAATATCTCGAACGCGAGGCGCGTCTGAAGCTCGGGCTTCGCAGGGATGGCGAACAGGTCGTCGTTCTGAAAAAGCCGACCGGTGCGGCCGAAGCCGGTGGAACGGCCGGAATGCCGGGTGCGGCTGAAGCCGGCGGCTGGTCAAATGCCCGGAAATGGTGGACACTGTTCGTCGATCCCAAAGCCTACGAAGCCTATGCCGCTGCCCGAAAACGCGCCTGAAGCCGTTCTCAAAATGCCGTTGTCGCCCCGCCGGGTGTGGGCGATCGCCGCCGCCGTTTTTTTGATCGCCACGACGGTTTTCGGCTTCTGCCTGTACCGATATCAGTGGCATGGCGGAGTGGCCGAGGTCGTGACCAAAGTGCTGCCGTACCCGGCCGCCATCGTGAACGGCAAGGTGATCCGCTATGCCGATTTCCAGGATCATCTCCAGGCGCTTGAGCGGTTTTATCGCGATCAGCAGGCGACGGCCGTGAGCGGTTCGGTTTTTCCGGATGAAGCGGAGCTGAAGCGGCGCGTGCTCGACCAGCTGATCAAGGATCGGCTGGCCGAATCGCTGGCCGCCCGCTACGGCATCGTCGTGACCAGTGAAGACGCCGACCGGGCCTACGACGCCACTATCCTTGACCAGTCCGCACTCGCCGCTCCCACCGGCAAGGCCAAGGCCGAAGCGCGCGCGTCGGATACCCTTCGGCGCATGTACGACCTCCGTCCGTCGCAGTTCAAAACAGGCATTCTCCACGATTTTCTTGTGCGCCAGCAGCTGGAGCGCGCCGTCCAATCCGACGAGGCGCTCAATGCCGAGAACCGGAAGAAGGCCGAAGCGGCTTTGGCGGAACTCCGGGCGGGAAAATCTTTTAAAGACGTGGCGGCCTCGTACAGCGAAGACCGCGCCATCGCGCCGTCCGGCGGCGATCGGGGCCTGATCGGCCGCGGGCTGCTTCCTCCGGAAGTCGAGACGGCCGCCTTCGCCCTCAAGCCGGGCGAAACCAGCGGCGTGATCAAGAGCGCGTTCGGGTATCACGTGCTGCGCGTCGTCGACCGGCAGGAAGCGAACGGCCAGGTCGCCAAGGTCCACCTGCTGGAGATCCTCGTCCGCCCGATCCAGCTTGACGATTATCTCGAAAGCCAGAAAAAGTCGGCCTCGATCATCGTGTTCGTGCGATAGCCGCCGCTCTTGGAAAAATCCGGCCGATCGGCTACCATTGACGCGCGCCCGATCGCGCGGGTATCGTACATCGGTAGTATGCGACCTTCCCAAGGTTGAGAGACGGGTTCGATTCCCGTTACCCGCTCCACGCCACCTTAGCTCAGCCGGTAGAGCAGTGCTTTCGTAAAGCAAAGGTCCGGGGTTCGATTCCCCGAGGTGGCTCCAAAAAGACCCGACATCCGTCGGGTCTTTTTGCATTCGCGATGATCACGCGGGCCGGATTTTCTGGTATACTGCGGTGGCATGATCCGTCTCAGAAACATCAGCAAGATGTATAGCCCCGGCATCGTCGGGGTCAAGAACATCAACCTGCACATCCGTCCGGGGGAGTTCGTGTCGATCGTCGGCCAGAGCGGCACCGGCAAATCGACGCTGGTCAAGCTGCTGATCGCCGAGGAGCGGCCGACGGGCGGATCGCTCCAGATCGGCGGCTGGGAGATTGGCCGCATCCGCGACCGGGACGTGCCGGGCCTACGCCGCCAGATCGGCGTGGTCTTCCAGGATTTCAAGCTGCTGCCCCGCAAGACGGTCTACGAAAACGTGGCGTTCGCGCTCGAAGTCGCCGGGGTGCCGGGCGGGCGCATCCGCGAGATCATTCCGCACGTGCTGCGCATCGTCAATCTCTCCGGCAAGGAAGGGCGCTATCCATGGCAGCTCTCGGGCGGCGAACAGCAGCGCGTGGTGATCGCGCGCTCGCTGGTGCATCGGCCCAAGATCATCGTGGCCGACGAGCCGACCGGCAACCTCGATTCAATCCATACCCGCGAGATCGTCGACATCTTCCGGAAGATCAACGAATTCGGCACGACCATCGTGATGGTCACGCACAACCGCGAGATCGTGAACGCGCTCCGCCGGCGCGTGCTGACGATCCATGCCGGCGAGATCGTCGCCGATCATGAGGAAGGCAAATATCTCATCTGAAGCCATGTTCGTTCCCGCCGGCCGCGTCATCAAATTCGCCTTCACCGATTTTTGGAGGAATCTCGGCCTGTCGCTCATGACGGTCTCGATCCTTTCGCTCACGTATTTTTCCCTGAACCTGCTCGTCATCGTCAATTTTTTCACCGACGCGGCCATCCGGACGGTCGAAGACCGCGTCGACGTCTCGGTCTATTTCGGCCCGGACGTCTCCGACGAGCGCATCCTCGGCGTGCGCGGCAACCTGACTTCGCTGCCGGAAGTCCGCGACGTCGAATTCGTCTCGCGCAGCCAGGCGCTCGACCGTTTCCGGAAGACGCACGCCGATGAGCCGCAGATTCTGGCGGCGCTGCAGGAAGTCGGGGAGAATCCGCTCGGCGCCGTCCTGGTCATCAAGGCGAAAGACGCGTCGGGCTACGGGCCGATCCTGGAAGTGCTCGACAGCCCGGCCGTCAAAGGGCTGGTGGCGGACAAAACCGTCGAAGACCACCGCCTGCTGATCGACCGGCTGACCTCCGTCACCGCCCGGGTGCAGCGGGCGGCGCTCTCCCTCAGCCTCGTCTTCGCCGTCATCGCGCTCCTGATCGTCTTCAACACCATCCGCGTGGCCATCTACATCCATCGCGAGGAGATCGCCATCATGCGGCTGGTCGGCGCCTCGAGCAATTTCGTGCGCATGCCGTTCCTGATCGAGACGTTCCTGTTCAATCTGCTGGCGGTCGGCGTCGTGGCGGCGATCGTACTGCCGACGCTCGGTTTGGTCGATCCGGCCGCCCGCGCGTTTTTCGGCGCCGATATCGGCGTGGCCGGTTATTTCCGCGACCACGGGCTCCAGATTTTCAGCTATCAATTCGCGGCCGTCACTTTCCTGTCGCTTGCGGCGACGGCCCTCTCGATGCGGCGGTATTTGAGAAAGTAAAGCAGCGCGGCTCGGTCTCAGGCGGCAGTGATCGGCGGGCCGATCCGGTAATCGGCGAAGAAGGCGTCGGGAAGGTCATCGACGTTTTTCGCCCAGTTCGCGCCATAGAGCTTGGCGGCCAGGGCCGAAGTCGAGACCCAGCGCAGCGTCCCGTGCAGGTCGACGGCATAGACTTTCGGATCGGTCGTGATTTTCACGAGCTTCGCGCCGGGACGATAGGTGACGTTGCCGCCGATCCTGAGTGCGGCCAGGGCCTGCGCGTCGATGACCTGGACGCCGGAGAAATCCGTATACCAGCTCGCGTAGACCCTGCTGTTGGGAAATACATACCGTTTGCCGTCGCCCCCGCAGTAATAGACGGCTTCGTCGAAATGCGTGCTCTTGTCGCCGTCGTTGGCGAGCTTGACGAGCCTGCCGGCTGGGCAGCCCGAAGCGGGGTCGGCGATGACGTTCTTATCCTGGGCGATGGTTGGGCTGGCGGAGAGTGCCGCGGACGGGTCGAAGGTATATACCCCCTGCGACGCTTTGAGATACGGATAGGCGTCGATGGGCGTGTCGTCCGGCAGCCGGATCTCGAAGTGCAGATGCGAGGCGGTCGATTCGGCATCGCCGGAATCGCCGACCCAGGCAATGAGCTGTCCCTGGGTGACGCGCGCGCCGTCACGGATGCCGGGAGCGTAGGCATTCTGGGGACCGCCGGCTCCGTCGTCGGTGCCGGGCGTGTCGTTGTTGATGTGGATGTAATTATAGGTGTATCCGTCGTCGCCGGCGATCGACAGCATGTAGCCGTAGCTTGGCTCCGTCATGGGCGCGAACACCACTTCGCCTCCCTTGGCCGCCAGAATGCGGGTCATCTTCGGCGACAGGATGTCGATGCCCTCATGCATGCGTCCGCCCGAACGGGGAGCGCCGAAGTCATCGGCATAGGTGGCCGGACCGTCCACCGGGAAAACAATCTCCGGCGGTCCCGTTGGGGCCGGCCGAGGGTGCCAATTCCCGTACGACTGTGCCTGAACAAGGCTGGGAGCGCACAGCACGGTCAGGGCCAAAGTCAGCATGAAGGGTTTAGACATCAGGCGCCACGGTGATTTCATCGGCGGGTTCTCCTTCTCTCTTTCAGCATTTCCAGCATCTTCATCAGTCGCCGCTGTTTCGTTTCGGGTTTTTTCGCTCCCGTAATCCACTCCACGTACTCTTTCCGGTGAGTGAAGGAGAGGGAATCGAAGACAGGTTTTTCTTTTTTATGCGTGCGCAGGAACGACGCGATATCCGAAGGTAATGCAACGGTGCGCGGCGCGGTGTCCAACCTGACCGTCACGTTGACCGTATCTCCCGGCTCCTTCGCGATCTTTTCCCGAATGGCTTTGCGCACGACCAGAAAGGGACCGCTTCCCATATTGGCGATGCTGCCCACATAGGGCTCGCCGTCAAAAGTCGCTTTGACCGGAACCATGTTTTTCTTCCCGTAGGCCTTTTCGATATCGTAGGGGATCATGACGAAAAAGCCACCTCCTTCTCCGGCGCGGAGCTTGGCCTTGAATGCCCTCAAAGGCATGGACAGCATGGATATCGGCGTCCGTTTTTCATCCTCTACATTCTACCGGAATGTTCGTCCGGACGGAATGCGGGCCGCAGGCCCAGAAAAAGAAAGGAGACCGGCGTGGAGCGCGGTCTCAGCGGAACAGAAGCGAGAACAGTTTGGCGGCGTCGGGGGCGATGGCGAGGTCTTCGCCGACCTGGACGCCGGACAATCGGAAGGCGTCCGTCAGCGCGCCGCTGTCGCCGGCAACCGCCTCTTGAATGGCCGCGGCTGGCACCCAGACGTGCTGCTTGCCCTCGGCTTCCCACGAGCCGGTCAGCTCCGGCGGCGCGAGGGCCTCTCCGCGTCGGCCGAACGTGACGTTCGGCGCGTCCGGATTGAGGGTGAGCGACCAGTCCGTCCATGCGACCGAAACGCCCGGTACTTCCTCGTCTACCTCGCGTATGAGCGCGGTCGCCAGCGTTTCGTTCGGAGTGACGAGCCCGGCGGGAAAGCTGGCCATGCCCGAATGCGTACCGGCCAGGGCCTGGGCACGCACGTTCATGATCAGCTTCCCGTCATGATGGAGGAATCCCATCACGCCGGCGAGGTGGGGAAAGAACGCGAACAGGGCGAGATCGATCCCGGCGGAATCCGGCGGGCCACCCAGGGATTCCAGGCATGCACGTACCTGCGGATAGGCCGGCCATGTGACCCGCGAGGCGAAGTAGGTGATTTTCCCGCGTCGGATGGGCACGATCTGGCCGCCGGCGGTGACGATCTGGTCCGTCGTGACGCATCCTGAATCCACTTGTGCCGAGGGGCGGTTGAGTATCCCGAAGCCCGTGACGGTCGCTACCGGATTATCCTTCAGTACTTTTCCGGCCGCCCGGTCTCTCATGATCTGTGCTGTACCTTCGCGGCGGACTGCTTCGGTCAGCGCGGCAGTCCTGGTTGTGGCAGCATCGAGCTCTGCGGTCGAAAGCCTCGGGAAAAACTCTCTCAAATCCATCATGCTTCACTCCCCGTGGTTGTAGATATTGATGCGGTCAATGAGCGGATCGGGCACAATAACACCCCCCGTCGGGCTTGTCAATCGCCGGGGCGATCGGTCGGTGCGGCGACCTGTTCAAGGATGCCCAAAGGTACTACAATGGCGCCGACTTACCATTAGCCCTTATTGTTTCGCCGTATGCGAAAAAACCCGCGCCAAGTGCCGAGATGGGTCCGGTTCGGCAGTCTGCTGATGCTCGCGCTTGTGTTCGGGTCGCTCGGTTCGCGTCCGGGTTCGGCGGCGTCCGGCCAGATCGCGGCCTATGCGCTGGATGCCGGAAGCGGCAGCGTCGCGGCGGACAGTTCCGGCAATGGCCTGAACGGCACGCTTCACGGCGCGACGTGGACGACGGGCAAATACGGCAAGGGGCTGTCATTCAACGGCAACGGGAATTATGTCGATCTCGGCAATCCGTCCGCTTTGCAGCTGACCAGCAGCTCCACCTGGAGCGCCTGGGTCTATGCCACCGGCGATCCGGCCGACGACGGCCAGATCATCGCCAAGTCGAACGACTCCAAGGGCTGGCAGCTCAAGACCAGCCCGGACACGGGGGCGCATCGCTTCGCCGTCGACCTCGGCGCCTCCGTCCAGCGGAACAGCAACATCATCCGTCAGCTCAACACGTGGTATCACGTGGCCGGCGTCTACAACGCCACGGCGCGGACGCTCGACATCTATGTGAACGGCGTTTTGGACGACGGAATCCTGACCGGCACGGTGCCGGCTTCGAACCCGAACGCGTCCGTGAGCGCGGCGATCGGACGGCGTACCGGCGGCAGCGGCTATTATTTCCAGGGCGTGATCGACGAAGTGCGCGTCTATAACCGCGCCCTCAGCCAGGCGGAAATCCAGTCCGACATGAACGCGCCGGTCGGCAACCCGGTGGTCGATACGACCGCCCCGGTCGTCGCGCTGACCGCGCCGACGGCCGGACAATTGCTGCCGAACACGACCGTGTCCGTGACCGCCAGCGCCTCGGACAACGTGGCCGTGGCCGGCGTGCAGTTCCTGCTTGATGGAGCGAATTTGGGAGCCGAAGACACGACCAGCCCGTACGCGGTCTCGTGGAACACCGCCGGCGTCGCGAACGGAGCGCATACCCTGTCGGCAAGGGCGCGCGATGCGGCCGGGAACGCGACCTCGAGCGCGACGGTCGGCGTGACGGTCGATACGCAAGCCCCGACGGGTTCGGTTGTCGTGAATGGGGGAGCTGCAGCCGCGGCTTCGACCTCTGCGGCCCTGACCCTGAACGCGACCGATCCTGGCGGCTCCGTGGCGCAGATGCGCTTCTCAAACGACGGCGCGAATTTCAGCGCACCCGAAACGTATGCGACGTCCAAAACCTGGGTCCTTTCCGCCGGCGACGGCCTGAAGACCGTCTTCGCGCAGTTCAAGGACGCCGCCGGAAACTGGTCGGCATCGGTCAGCGATACCATCACGTTGGATACGACCGCGCCGGTCATCTCGAACGTTTCGACGGCCGGAACGGCAACCGACTCGCGCAGCGTCAGCTGGACGACGAACGAGCCGGCCACGTCGCAGGTGGAATATGGGACGACGGCGGCCTACGGCACCCTCACCCCGCTCGACGCCTCTTTGGTGACGTCGCACACCGTCGGCCTTTCGAATCTCGCCGCTGGCACCACCTACCATTATCGCGTCCGCAGCGCGGACGCGTTGGGCAACGAGCGCCTCGGTTCCGATGCCGTCTTCACGACGCCGACGACGGTCGATACGGCGCCTCCCTCCGTACCTTCGGGGCTCGCGGCTGCGCCGGTTTCTTCGGTGCACGTCGATCTGTCCTGGAACGCTTCAACCGACAACGTGGGCGTTGCCGGATACAGGATTTTCCGGAATGGCGCGCAGGTCGCCACGTCGGGAACGACGGCGTATCAGGACGACGGCCTGACCCCGGCGACTTCGTATACCTACGCCGTTTCCGCCTTCGATGCGGCCGGCAACGTCAGCGCGACCGGCACGTCCATCATCGCCGTAACCTTTCAGGCGCCGCAGCTCGCCACGCCGGGGCCGCTGCGCGTGCTGGTCTCCAATCCGCGCTACTTCACTGACGGGACGGGCAAGGCCGTCTATCTGAACGGTTCGCATACGTGGTCGAACCTGCTCGATCGCGGGACGATCGCCTCGCCGCCGCCGTTCGATTACGACGGGTACATGGCGTTCATGGCCGCGCACGGCTTCAACTTCATGCGTCTCTGGACGGCCGGCATGACCAACGTCGGCAACGCCGATCCCAACATTCAGATCGTGGACGGATCGCTGCCGTGGGGGCGGACCGGGCCCGGCACGGCGAACGACGGCAGGCCGAAGTTCGATCTTAACAGGTTCGATCAGGTCTATTTCGACCGGCTGCGGGACCGCGCGATCAAGGCCGGAAAGAACGGCGTGTATGTCGCCGTGCAGCTTTTCGACGGCTACAATCCGGAATTCGGCGACAGTCCGGCCGACGGCAATCCGTTCGGTCTCTCCAATAACGTGAACGCCATCGACTGCGCCGGCACCTGTTCGCAGGATGCCTCGCGGATCACGCCCGCGGCTTGGGCCGTCGAACGGGCCTACATTCGCAAGGTCTCAGATACGCTCGGCGATCTGGATAACGTCATCTACGAAGTCGCCAATGAAGCCGGCGACGCCTATTCGACCGCCTGGCAGTACAACGTCATCAACGAGATGAAACAGGATGAGGCCTCGAGGAGCGTCCCGCATCCGGTCGGCATGACCTATCAGTATCTGAACGGCGGTTCCGGCGACGCGCCGCTCTACAACGGTCCGGCCGACTGGATCTCGACCGGCGCGCAGCTTCCGGCCGGCACCGGCGCCAAAGTCATCGTGACCGATACCGACCATGCCTACGGCTGGGCCGCCATGAAGAGCGATGGCCTGTCCGCCCAGAGGAAATGGGTCTGGAAGAATTTCATGAACGGGAACGGCACCGCCTTCATGGATCCGTATCTCGTCGTCTGGAGCGGCCGCAATGCGCCCGGCGGCTCGACTTCGGACCCCGGCATCGGTATGACGCCCGATCCCTATTGGAACGTCATCCGCGACGCGATGCGCGACACCGCTTCGTACGCGAACCGGGTCGATCTCGCGGCGATGGCTCCGACGCCGTCCTGCAGCTCGA
Source organism: uncultured Gammaproteobacteria bacterium (assembly GCA_964532415.1). GTDB lineage: Bacteria > Patescibacteriota > Patescibacteriia > SG8-24 > DYFX01 > DYFX01. The sequence continues at coordinate 7,685 of CAZHHN010000002.1, read as the reverse complement.
CCGGGTTCTGCCTGACGCATGCCGGCACGGAGTATCTCGTCTACCAGCCGGGTTCCGGAGCGTTCACGGCGAGCCCCGCTCCCGGCCTATATGCCTACGAATGGTTCAATGCCGCGGCCGGTACGGTCGCTCAGACCGGCACGGTCTCGGTGACGGGGACACAGACTTTCACGCCGCCATTCGCGGGCGATGGCGCGCTCTACCTGAAAAAGACGGCCGACACCCAGGCACCGAGCGTGCCGACGGGCCTTGCGGCTGCGCCCGCTTCATCTTCCCAAATCAACCTTTCATGGAACGCCTCGACCGACAACGTCGCGGTGACGGGCTATCACGTCTTCCGGAACGGCACTCAAATCGCCGCGCCTTCGACGACAACCTATCAGGATACCGGATTGAACGCAGGCACGTCCTACCTCTATACGGTTTCCGCCTTTGACGCGGCCGGCAACGGCAGCGCACAGAGCGCGACGGCAACAGCAACCACCCCCGTTGTGACCGGCCCGGCCTATCCTCTGAAGATCGGCGCCGACGGGCGGCATTTGGTCGATCAAAACGACGTGCCGTTCCTGGTGCAGGGCGATTCGGCCTGGAGCCTGATCGCGTCGCCGACGGAAGCGGAAGCCGACCAATATCTGGAAAACCGTCGCCAAAAGGGCTTTAACGCCACGATCGTCAACCTGCTCGAACACAAGTTCACGACCAACGCGCCGAATGACGCGGCGGGTGACGGACCGTTCCTCGTCCCCGGCGACTTCTCGACGCCGAACGAAGCCTACTTTGCGCACGCCGATCGCGTCATCCAGGACGCCGCTTCGAAAGGCGTCATGATCATGCTTGCGCCCGCCTACCTCGGCTTCCGCGGCGAAGATGAAGGCTGGTTCCAGGAGATGACCGCCAACGGCCCGGCCAAGATGCGCGACTACGGGCGTTACATCGGCAATCGGTACAAAAACTTCCCGAACATCCTGTGGGTCGAAGGCGGGGACTTCAACCCGTCGGATCACTCGGTCGTCGAGGCCGTCGCCCAGGGCATCGCCGAAACCGATCCGAACCATCTGCACACCGCGCATTGCGAGCGGAAAACCTCCTCGCTCGATTGCTACCCGTCCTCATCGTGGCTCAGCGTCAACACGAGCTACACGGATTACGTCACCTACGACCATGTCCTGCGCGACTATAACCGTGCGTCTTTCAAGCCGACCTTCCTGATCGAGGCTGTCTACGAAAACGAAGGCCAGACCAATCCGACCGAGGTGCGCGCGGAGGCGTATCGTTCGGTCCTGAGCGGTTCCCAGGGCCAAACCTTCGGGAACAATCCGATCTGGGTCTTCAACGGCCCGCCGCTTTCGACGCCGCCGTACACTTGGCAGGTCGGGATGGACGCGCAAGGCTCGCGCGACATGGTGCGCGTTACGGCGCTTTTCGCGGGACGCGACTGGACGCATCTCGTGCCGGATCAGAACCATTCCGTCGTGACGGCCGGTTTTGGAACCTACATCACGGAGGAATCGACGGTCGGCAACAATTACGCCACCACGGCCAGCACGCCCGACGGCCGGCTGTCGCTGACGTACATGCCGACGCGCCGCACTGTTACCGTGAACATGTCCAAATTCTCCGGTCCCGTCACCGCCCGTTGGTATGATCCGACCAACGGTAACTCTGCGACGATTTCCGGTTCGCCATTCTCGAACAGCGGCAGCCGCCAGTTCGTTCCGACCGGCAACAATGCCAGCGGGGCGGGGGACTGGGTCCTGGTCCTCGAAGTGACGGGACCTGACACGAGCGCACCGAGCGTGCCGGCCAACCTGACTGCGGCACCCGCCTCCTCCACGCAAATCAACCTGTCCTGGTCCGCCTCGACCGACAACGTCGGCGTGGCGGGATACAGGGTCTTCCGCGGCGGAACGCAAGTCGCCACTTCGACCGCGACGACGTATCAGGACAGCGGTCTCGCACCCAGCACGTCCTATGCCTATTCCGTTTCCGCCTTTGATGCGGCCGGGAACGCGAGCGCGCTTAGCGCGAGCGCGACGGGGACCACGTCCGCCGGCGTCTCGCAGCCCCAGCTCGGCGCCCACGTGCTCTATGCCCAGAACGATACCTTCGGAACGGACCCGGCCGTGACGCCGCCGATCACGACCCAGGCTTCCGGCAGCACGCTCCTGGCGATGAGTCTCGGATGGCTCAGGAACCTCTCGACGCCGACCGACACGTACAATAATGTCTGGACGCAGCTGAGCGGACCGAACATCTACTTCAGCCCCGACTTCTACACCGCGCTCTGGGCGTCGACTTCGGCCGCCGGCGGAACGGGCCATCGCCTGACCTTCGCCAAGACATCGTATCCCGCCGGAGAAATCAGCATGCCGCTCATCGAGGTGAAGAACGGCGGGCAGGTCAGCCAGGTCTACGCCCTGGCGCCGGGATCGAACCAGACGCCGGGCAGCATCACTGTCGACGGTCCGGCCACGCTGATCGCGGTCTGGGCCGGCGATTCGGCCGAGCTGAACCACACGGCCGTGCCCGACAACGGCTTCTCGGTGATCGATTCCTACCTGAGCTTCGGCACCAACGGCGAGACGGGAGTCCAGGCTGCGGTCGCCGTCAAGCAAGTGAGCGCGCCCGGAACGTATACCGTGCACTGGACGTCGACGCCGGTGCAGAAATGCGCCTGCTATTTGATCGCCGTCTTGAACGGGACGCCGCCTCCTCCTCCCGACACGCAGGTGCCTTCGGTGCCGACCAACCTGTCCGGAACGGCCGTCTCATCGAGCCAGATCAATCTTGCCTGGACGGCCTCGACCGATAACGTCGGCGTCGCCGGTTACGGCATCTACCGCGACAACGTCCAAGTCGCCACTTCCACTGCGGCGACCTATCAGGACACCGGCCTGGCGGCCAATACGACCCATAGCTACGCGGTCGATGCCTTCGATGCCGCCGGCAACCGTTCGGCGCGTTCGACGGCGGTGAACGTCACGACCTTCGTGCAGGGCGTCAGCGCGCCGACCTTCGTCCAGTCGCGATCGAAATCGGTCACGGGCGGAACGTCGAACGCCCTGGCGTTCAGCAGCCCGATCGGAGCCGGCCACGCCGTCGTCGTCTACGTCCAGAGCGACACGCCCATTCCGGCAACCGTCACCGACTCGCAGGGCAATGTGTATCAGCGCGCGCTCAGCACCCCGTGGGCGAATAACGCCTGGGGCGCGCAGGTCTTCTATGCGGCCAACGTCGTTGGTGGAGCGGACACCGTCACGGCAACCTTTGCCGCGCCGGTCACGAGTTTCGGTCTCATCTACATCCAGGACTATGACGGAGTCGATCCGGTGAATCCGCTCGACGGCGCCGTCGCGGCGCAGGGGAGCGGATCGTCGTTCAGCAGCGGCAATCTCACGACAACGGCGGCCAACGACCTGCTCTTCGGCGCGGCCGGTTCCGAGATGAACGTGACCGGCGCCGGTTCAGGGTTCACGGCGCGCAATTCGACCTTCGGCAACATGATCGAAGACCGCACGGCACCGGCCGCCGGCGCGTACGCGCTGACCGGCACGCATGACGCTTCGCTTTGGGTCTCGCAACTGATTGCGCTCAGGGGGAGATAGTTCCCAACCAAAAAACGCCCGGCAGGTGCCGGGCGTTTTTCATCCGTGCTTTCACTTCTTCACCACGCGCAGATAGTGCGCTTCCGAATCGCAGGGAACGATTGCGCCGTCCGCACCGGCTGCTCCGTGCACCTCGACGGCGTCGCCGACTTTCAGGGTCGATACGTCGGCAATCGAGGTACGCGCTTTGCACAGGTTGATGCCGAACGATGGGACGTGAATCTGTACGCTGACTCCGGTGGAAGTCTGGAGCGTGACGACGGCCGGCCCGTCGGCGGCGATCTGATCCAGGTTCACGGACACGACCTTGCCGCTGTAGGTCAAGTCCGTACCATTCGGTGCGGTGCTGCCGTTTCCGGCGGTGCCCGGCATTTCGCCGGAAGGCGCGGTCGGAGTCGCCGGATTCGGAGCGGCACAGCCCGCTCCGACAAGCAGCAGCATCGCCATCGAAATAACGAAACGTTTCATAAGATAGGGCTAAGAATAAGCTCTCTTCTTCATTATACGATTCTGCTTCAAATAAGGAACAGGATGAGGCAGAGACCCCGCGCCTGAGGTTCATCGGCCTCGGAAAAATAACAGCGGCTCAGATTGAGCCGCCGCCCGTTTTCACCGGGCTGGATCGATGTCGCTTATCGGCGCCCGCTCCACTGCCGCCGGCCGTACCAGCGGCCGCGGATGAAGTGGATCAGCATGCGCTGGCCATTCCTGAAGATGAGCGCGTGCGTATTCGTCCAATCGGTCGCCGGAGCCGTGACGTAGAACTGCCTGCGGGGAGTCGAGGTCCCGACCCGACAGACGGGCCCGAAGATCAACGCCGAGTGGTTGTGGCCGAGAATCACCCGCATGTTCATCTTCCGGAACGCTTTGGTGCTGCGCGTTTCGGAACCCCGCGGTCCCTTGTCCCCGTGCATGGAACACAGGATCGGGTTTTTCGCCCCTTTAGGCAGAAGGAGCTCGTCTTGCCGTTCGTGCGCGTGGACGAAGGGTGCGTGGGTACGCAGCCACCAGACGACCGGATCGATGGCCTTGGCATCGGCCTTTTTGGGCCGACGCCGGTTGAGGTCCTCGACCATGACGTTGAAGAGGCGCGAACCGATCGCCAGGTTGGCGTCATCGTACTTCCAATACATTCCCTCGATGTATTCGGTTACGTACTCGTTGTGGTTGGAAGCGACCACATGCAGTTGCGCATCCGTGCGCCGGCGCATCCATTTGAGTTCCACAATCCCGCCGTTCAGCTCTCCTTCGAGGGAATCCTGCTGGAGCGGACCCTTATAGCCGCGCCGCGAACCTTGGCGCTTTTCGTACGGCGAGACGGAGTCGCAGTCGATGAAGTCGTGCAGCACGACATGGTTCGGCTTGAGCAGCGCCGTCATGCTGCCGGGACCGAAGGTGCTGCGACGGACCGGAGGATCCGTTTTGCCCGTGTGCCAGTCGCCGCACACCAGGCCTTCGACGTCGTCGGGACGGTGTTCGACTCCTTCCGGAGTGAAATAGTCGGCGCCGCCTTTTTTTGGATTGATGTCGTAGAAACGGCCCCGTTTGTCGGCATGCAGGTGGCGGAAGTGGAAGGTGTTTCCGTCCATCTCAACGACGACAGCCGCGAAGGTATGCGCCTCCGTCGCCACTTCGGCCGCCCGATCCTGCTGGCCGAGATTGTCGACCATGTAGTTCGGGTAGTGGCAGGCGCCGGTCGTCATGATCGCTTTTGGATAGTCGCGCCCGATCCGGGGCCGGTGTTCGAGCTCGATCACCGGTGCCGCGAAGATTTGCGAGGCCATACCTCCCATCTCGCAGATCGGATCGGTCAGGAACCGCTCGAGCGTCGGGCGGAGCCGCGTGACGTTGAGCATCAGCTCGCCGCCGCAGAGCTCAAGGTCTTCGAAGAGCATCCGTCTACGCAACTCGTCGGGGAAGGTGCTCGTGAGCATCCGTGCGTGTGTTTCCTGCTGATAGACGGTCTTGATCGGACCGTACTTGATCGGCATGACGACAAGCATCGCGCCGCGCGCCTCCGCGTAGTGGTTGAGCGAGGCCCAGTGCCAGGGATTCAGATTGGCGCCGAATTGGTGCGAAGTGACGACGATCGTTTTGGCCTTCCGAAGCTTGTCGATATTGATCCGGAAAGGGTCAAGCTGACTAAGCACTCCGGGCGGGACGGCAATGATGCTGCCCGACGTCAGTCGTCGCAGCACCAGCTCCGGCAGATGCCGCCCGGGGTGGGCCAGACGACAGGCTTGATACCGGCGGGCCTGCGCCCGGATGTTGCCGATCTTTTTTTCCAGCTTGCGCTCGAGATCGTAGTTGGTGGGATACGACTTAATGTCGTTCCAGATTTTGGAAAAAGCGAGAAGTCGGGCGACATTCTTTGCCTCCCCCTTTTTTGTGACATGATTCGCCATGACGCGTACTCCTTGCGGGCGTGTGAATCAGAGTCCGCCGCCTTTCGGCCTGTGCCGAGAGCGGGCTGAGATCAGGGGATGTATTGGGTTATGCAGTGGCGGTGCGAATCGAGACCTGAAGTATTTTTGTAACTCCGAACGCCAAACGCCCACAATGCCAGACGAATCAAGCCAGTCGTTGGTTTTGAATCGGGGGGTGCCTCCTTGTCACCCCGATGCCAATTGTCAAAGAACCTGCCCGTGGATTTCCAGAATCCGGGCTGTGTCAACGAGTCGGATCATGGCAAACGGCCAATCGCCGTCTCGCGGACACAGGGCGGGTTCTTTTCCTCCGATCTGCAAAATAAAATACGCGGACAACCCGCCCGCGCTTTCTCCATCTTTATGAACGAAACCATCATTTGGAAAATTCGACGCTCAGAGACATGCAGGTATTCAAACGTCATACCAGGACAAACTACACGTAGAACCCACCGTAGCGTGTATCATATATACAGTAATACGGACTCGTTTTTTAAAACGCAAGAATAGTTATCCACACGAAGTAAAAAGGCGCCCGCGCGCCGGGAGGCGTTTTCTCGGGGCCCGAGACTGCAGTCCCTGTAACTTGGCTGGCTCTTGATGTTGTTGTATGATAGAACGGCATACAGCCATGGTTCCATGATCCGGCCCCCCGCGATCCCAGCCGCCCTCGCCATAAACACCTCTCTATGCCTTTCGAGAAACCGCCTTCAAAACGAAAAGAGACCTTAGCGGAATTCCAGGTACGGTTGCAAGCAGAGCGTCCGGAGGATCCTGCCGAGGTCGCGATCGATCCAGTCGCCAACAACAAGCAAGGAGAGGAAGAAGCTGCGCGGCGGAGGGAAATCGAGGTCGCAGAGCAGAGAGTACTGGTCGCATTGCAAGCCGGCGACTTGAAGGAAGCTGGAGCCATCGTGCAGCAGTACAAGCTCCCGGACCGGTTCATCCGTACTCCGGAAGTCCAATCCAGCGTCAGGGAGGCGTTGATCGCGCTCCCTGCCGAGGATATCGAAAGCTGGACCGCTCAAGTCTCCTTCGCCGTCCGTGATTTCGAGGTTTCTGATTCGACCCTGCTTTTCCCGGAAATACAGGCACGGGCGCACAAGGCCTTTCTCCGGCAGCTGGAAACGGGAAGTTTCATTCCGTATGTGCCGCATATTTTCAAGCTTTCCGAGGGAATCCTGCACGCACCGGATATTCAAGCTGCGGCGAAAGAACTGATTTTCCAGCGCGTGAGAAGGGAGCAGTCTGCGACAGGCGTCGCGACAGCGTTCATCGGTCCCGACAGCATAGAACTTGCCGAACTCTGCGGAATTGAAGACGTCTTGGATTCGCCGGAATTCATCTCTCTCGTCAAGGAAGCCAAGCAGCGCGGCGCTCGGCGTTATTCTGACATGCTGGCCGGACGCGCTCGCACCCGGACCCGCAATAATCAGGATCCCCATACGAGAAAGTGATGCAGCGGCTTCATCTTGGGAAAAAGAAATCCCGCTCTTGGGCGGGATTTCTTTTTGGCGCCGGACCTCCCGGGTCGCGAAAGGCACGTGGCAGGGCTCGACGTTCCTGTCAGGACCCGTATGTGTTAGAGCTTTTTGAGACGGTTCAAGACTAGGACAGCGGCTCACTCGGGTCGCTGTTTCTGTTTGAATAATGA
>CAZHHN010000001.1:0-82938 GCA_964532415.1 uncultured Gammaproteobacteria bacterium | reverse complement strand
CGCTGTACGAAAACAAAAACTGCCACTTGGTTGGTGGCAGAGTTAGTACTTACCCTTTTATTTCGCCCATCCGGTAAGAATCGTCCGTTTCCGGCGTCGAGGGCGTAAAGAAAGCGCGTTTATCCTTAAGCATCTCCTATGGGAATCATTTTATGGATCGTCTTCGGCGCGCTGGCGGGGTGGATCGCGTCGATCATCATGAAGACCGACGCCCAGCAAGGCGGCTGGGCCAACATCGCCGTCGGCATCGTCGGCGCGATGATCGGAGGGTTCCTGATGTCTTTTTTCGGGCAAACCGGGGTGACGGGATTCAACCTGTACAGCCTGCTGGTGGCCGTTCTCGGCGCCGTCGTCTTCATCGCGATCCTCCGGGCGCTGCGCGGCTGATCCCGCCGAAGCCCGAACGGGACGGGCTTGACAGCTTCCGGGCTTTTTGATACGCTTGATCCTTAATCAGTGCCCGGCTTCGGCTGGGCAAGACTCGAGCCTCGCAGCGGTTGCCCTGTCGTGACCATGGGGAAACGGGTCACTGGCATCTCTTTTTATGTCACAACCGCAGGCGACCGTTCCCTCCTCTTTTCACGGACTCGGCATCGCGCCGAAACTTCTGGAAATCCTGGGAAAGCACAAGTACTCCGTTCCGACCCCGATCCAGCAAAAATCCATCCCCGTCTCGATCGACGGGAAAGACATGATCGGCATCGCGCAGACCGGTACCGGCAAGACGCTGGCTTTCGGCGTGCCGATGCTCCAGCGCCTCGCCATCCACAAGGGCCGCGGCCTGATCCTGCTGCCGACCCGTGAGCTCGCGCTGCAGGTCGACGAAACCATGCATAAGGTCGGCAGGGACCTCGGCATCCGCACGGCCGTGCTGATCGGCGGCGCTTCCATGCGCATGCAGATCGAGCATCTCCGCAAGAACCCGCACGTCATCGTCGCCACGCCCGGCCGGCTGATCGACCACCTCCAACAGAAGACCATCAGCCTGTCCGAGGTGAAGATCCTGGTGCTCGACGAAGCCGACCGCATGCTCGACATGGGCTTCCTGCCGCAGATCAACCGGATCCTGCACGCCGTCCCCAAGGACCGCCAGACGATGCTCTTCTCCGCCACCATGCCGGAGGATATTGTTTCGATCGCCGCCAACCACATGAAGACGCCGGTGCGCGTCGAAATCGCCCGTCAGGGCACGACGGCGGACACCGTCACCCAGGAACTCTTCGTCGTCCGCAAGGACCAGAAGCTGCGGCTGCTCGACAAGATCCTCGAGGAGAACAAGGGTTCCGTGCTGGTCTTCACCCGCACCAAGTTCGCCGCCAAAAAAGTCGCCCGGGCCGTCCGCGGCATGGGTCAGACCGCCGACGAGATACACTCCAACCGCAGCCTGAACCAGCGCAAGGCCGCGCTTGAAGGTTTCAAGACCGGCAAACACCGCGTGCTGGTCGCCACCGATATCGCCGCCCGCGGCATCGACGTGACCGGCATCGAACTGGTCATCAACTTCGACGTGCCGGAAAATCCCGATGACTACGTCCACCGCATCGGCCGGACCGGCCGCGCCGGACGTCTCGGAAAGGCCATCACTTTTGCCCAGCCGGACCAGGGCGACGAAGTCCGACAGATCGAACGACTGACGCGCAAGCTCCTGCCAATCTCCAGATTGCCCGAACTGCCCGCCGACCGCCCGATGCACCATGAAGTCGAGAGTCCGGACCTCGGCGACCGCAGTGCCCGCTACCGCATGCAGGCTCAACAAGGCCGCGGCGGTTACCAGAGTCGCGGCGGTTCCGGTGGCTATCAGGGCCGTTCTGGCGGCGGTTACCAAGGCCGTTCCGGCTCATCTGGCACCTCCTACGGAGGTCAAGCCCAAGGCTCTTCCGCCGGCACCGGCCAGCAGGGATCGAGCCAAGGCTTCTCGCACGGCGCCGCTTCTCAAGGACGCTCCGGCGGCTACGGTGGCGCCAAGAAGGGCGGCAAGCGCAAGATGCCTCCGAAAAAATTCTACTACGCCGTCTGATAAAGACCGCCTTCGGGCGGTCTTTACGTTCATGCGTCGGCGGATTTGGCATCGACTTTCACACCATGCAGGCAGCGCGGCGGCCCGGAAAACCAGCGGGCTACTTTTTCACCGAATCCCATGGGTATCGAAAGCCGCGCTCACCTCCTCTTCCATGCCGGCGATATGGTCGAGTCCGGAAAGTTCCCCGGGCGTGATCCAGCGAAACGCCTGGAAATCACCAGCCAACCTCACGGCATCGGAAGTCGCCTGGACTCCGAAACAGATGCCGATGACGTGCTGGCCATCCGGCCGGGTGAAGGCGTAATCCTTCAGGTACGTTTTGCCGCCTTCGATCTCCAAACCGGTTTCTTCGCGCACTTCGCGCCTCAGGACTTCGGCCAAGTTCGCGTCTTGGTCTTCGGCTTTCCCGCCCGGGAAAGCCCACCTATCGGGAAAGGCGACCTCATGGGCTCCGCGCTGCAGGACCAGGAATTTATCACCGACGGGATTCTTGATGAGCGCCGTCACGGCCACGATATGTTTTGCCATAGGATGAAAATTAACGGATCTCCAATGCCTTCAGGGCTCGTCGGCCTCGACCAAAATCAGCCGTTTTTCGAAACCGCCGCGTTCCTTCAGCCGCCTTTCCCGCACGGCTTCGACCTCGGCGGAATCGAGGCCCGCGCACGCCTGAATGGCTCTCAGGACTTCCAGCACGTCGGCGATTTCCTTGGCGATGCCCTCTCGATCGCCAGAAGCGGCGACAAGCTCCGCCGACTCTTCGCGCAGTTTGTCCAGCAGGCGCGCGAGATATTCCACGTCATCAACGCAGGCACGGATCACGGCGCGCTTGCCGCCGTCGGCGGCGATGATTTCCGGGATGCGGTCGCGGACGAGCTTGTCGTAGGCTTTCATGCGACGGTGCCTCCGAATTCCTTAACCAGCTCGGCGAAACCGTCCGGCAAAGCGGCCGAAGCATCGACGCGCACCTGCGGGGCCGGCTCGACCAGCCCGTCCGTGCGCTGGGCGACCAATACCGCCTTGATTCTGAGCGGCGTGCCCACGACTTCGGCCAACGCTTCTTCAAGCACCTCGCGATGCCGGCGTTCATTGAGACGATCCCGATACATGGCGTATTGGAAACCGATCGTCAAATGGCCATCTTTACATTCCAGCAATTCGGCCACGCCGAGCATGTACGGCAGCCCGTGATTCCGTTTCTGGGCCGCCGCCAAAACCGCGCTCCATTGCTCTTTGACGCTCCCAAGCTCGCCGCTTTGAACGGTCGCGCTTGCCAGGCTCCGTTCCCCGGGAGTGGGGACCGACTCCGGCGCGGTAACCTGCGCCAAAGAAATCGCCTCAGCAGGAGGAGCGGCGGGAGCGGACGGCTTGACGGTGCTCTGCGGCGGTTCCTGTGGCGGCACGCGGACCTCCGCTTTGGACACAGACCATTCCGCCAAGAGCAGTTCAAACGCGAGCTCCGGCGGATCCACGCGTTTCATTTCGGCGCCGGCTTTGATCAAACGGTTGAGCAGCTCGGCGATCTCCGGCACGGCAAGTTTGCCGGTGTCTTCGCCTTTCACCAGCCGGAGCATCGTCTCGCGGCAGCCCTCGGTCAGGACCGAAACCAGCCGCAGCGGATCGGCGCCGGCGGCCAGAAGGCGCTCCCATTGTCCGAGCGCGGCAGCCGCATCGCGGGCTAAAAGCGATTCCAGAAGCTCGGAGGACGCCTGGGACGAAACGACCGGCAGGACCAGCGCGGCCGTTTCGGCGGTGATGGTTTTCTCGCCGAGCGCCAAAAGCTGACCGAGCAGGCTTTCGGCATCGCGCAGACAGCCCTCGCTCAGACGCGCGATCGCCTGCAGCACGTCCGCGTCGACCGCGGCGCCTTCATCCCTGGCTAAACGTCCCAACCGTTCCTCGAGCGTCGCCGGGGCGATTTTCCGAAAATCGAAACGCTGGCAGCGCGAGACGACCGTGGCGGGCAGCTTGTGCAGCTCGGTCGTGGCAAGGATGAAAACGACGCGCGCCGGCGGCTCTTCGAGGGTTTTCAGGAGGGCGTTGAAAGCCGAGGTCGAAAGCATGTGCACCTCGTCGATGATGAACACCTTGTACGGCAGCGCGGCCGGCGCGAAACGCGCCCGCTCGATGATCTCCTCGCGGACGTTATCGACGCCGGTGTGGGAAGCGGCATCGATCTCGATGACGTCGAGCGAGCGGCCCTCCGCGATTTCGGTGCAGGTCGCGCAGGTTCCGCAGGGATCGCCCTGCGCGTTCCTGGAGGCGCAATTGATGGCTTTGGCGAAAATGCGCGCAAGGCTCGTTTTGCCCACGCCGCGCGGACCGGAAAACAGGTAGCTGTGCGCCACGCGGCCGGTGGCCGCCTCATGCGCCAGCGCCGCCTTGATCGGTTCCTGCCCCGCGACCTCGGCGAAAGTCCGGGGTCGGTATTTGCGGTACAGCACGCTCATGACCGCGGCTCAGGACAGTGAAGACACCAGCGCCTGCTTGCGGATGATGTTCTCAACCGCGGCCCATTTGCTGGGCGCGCTCTTCGGGACGAGCACCACGGCTTCGTCGCCGGCTTCGGCCTTGTAATAGGTGATCGATGCTTTGAGGATTTTCCAGGATCGGCCGCCGGCCACGACCAGGTACTGGCCGGTTTCCTGATCGTACGCCAGCGTCCCGATCAGGCGTTGGCGCTCGATCGGCCCGATCTGCTTATAGATGAAGTTGCCGCGTGACCCGATCGTCAGCTTGAGCATGTCGCCCTCCACCAGTTTGGACTTGGAAGCGTAGTTGGGCGGCACGGCGTAGCTTTTGCCGTCTCCGCCGATCATCTCATGGCCGTCGAAAACGCCTTCGACCACGCGGTCGTCCGAATCCAATGCTTCGGCTGAAGCCGGAACGAAATGCATGCGCGGCTCCGGCAGGAACGGGTCTTCAGGCGCCAGCGGGGCGGGCAAGACGTCTTCGAGCAGCCTGAGGGCGCCGTCAATCGACATCCGCATCTGACGAAGGATGGCGCGAAGCGTCGCGGCTTTGGCCGGCGGGATCTCGCTGGTGCGTGCGATGGCGGCCGTCAGCGCGTCCAGTTCGTCCGAGGCCTCGGCCGCGGCGATGGGCGGAGGCTGAATGGTTGTGACCGCCGGTGCGGCGGGCGCCGCGGTCATGTCGAGTTCGAGCGCTTCGGGATGCCATTCCATAGGAGATGCGAAATTTTGTTTGAATCTTCCCCCACTCTATACCACGCGTGCACAGGCCGGGCAACCGGAAGGCGCTGTGGACGATCAGGAGATCCGCAGGCGTTCCTGAATTTCCGCCTCGACGATCTCGCGGTCGCGCCCGTACTTGAGGCGGGAGAGCTGCCGGATGGCGGAAGTGAAGCGGGGGTCTCCGGCGGCCGGCGGATACATGCTCATGTTGAACGGTCGGCTGGCGGTATTATCGATCAGCAGCTTGCAGTTGGCGGTGTAGGCTTCGACGTTGACCAGATCGAGAGGAGTGAAGACCGGTGCGAACTCTTTGGCCAGGAACTCGGCGTCTTCCGGTCCGATGCGGAAAGCCGCCATCGTGCCGATGTTGCCGAAGACCGCGTCGCGGATGGCGGTGTCCCCTTTCTGCGAGATCTGGCCGATATACTGGTGCGCGATCGTCAGGTCGAGGCCATACTTGCGCGCCTCGGAAAGGATGGTCGCGATCGAATCGGTGATGAAGTTCTGGAACTCGTCGATATAGAGATAGAAATCCTTCCGGGCCTCGGACGGCAGGTCGGTGCGCGAAAGCGCCGCCATCAAAATCTTTCCGACCAGCACCATGCCGATCAGGTGGGCATTCAGATCGCCCAGCCGGCCTTTGGAGAGATCGAGCAGCAGGATTTTCTGCCCGTCCATCGCCTGCCGGACGTTGATGGCGCTCTTCTGCTGGCCGATGATCGGCCGGACGATGTCGTTGGTAATGAAAGGCGTCAGCTTCGAGGTGATGTACGGCACCATGTTGGCCAGCGAGGCTTCACCGCCCGCCTTGGACGCTTCCTTCAGCCAGAAATCGCGGACGACCTGCGTCTTGCATTTCGAAAGCTTGTAGGCGCGGAACTTCTCGTCGGCGAGCACGCGCGGAATTTCCATGAGCGTCGAGCCGGAAGGCGGATCGTCCATCACCAAAATCATGGCGTTGCGCATGTACTGCTCGAACATCGGCCCGCCCGTCGACTTCAGGTCGTAGAGCTTGTCGAAAATTTTGAGCATCTCGTTGACGACGAAGGTTTTCTGCTCGGGATAGCGCTCGTCGTATTCGAGCAGGTTCAGGCCCATCGGGCGGTCGGAATCGGCCGGCGAGAAGTAGATGACGTCGTCGGCGCGCGTCTTCGGCACAAAAGCCAGGCAGTCCTGCGCCAGGTCGCCGTGCGGATCGATCACGCAAACGCCCCGGCCGGCCTCGATGTCCTGCTTGACCATCGCCTTGATGAACTCGGATTTTCCCGAACCGGATTTTCCGATGATGTACATGTGCCGCCGGCGGTCGGCCTGCCTGATGCGCACCGGATGATCCTGTCCACGGTATTTGATGTGGCCGAGCAGGAGCCCCTCGGCCGGCAGGTTCGAAGGCGGCGGCGCCTTGCGGGCCATCAGCCAGCGGATATTGGGCGTTTCGGTCGAGGGCAGCGGAAGGTGCCAGAGGCCGGCCAGCTCGTCGCCGGTCAGCACCAATCGCCGCCGGTCGTGGAAAAGACGCAGGATGAAATCGCCGACGATGCGCGTCTTGCCTTCGTTGACGCGTCCGAAAGCGTTGCCATAATGCGGGCTGCTGAACTGATTGAACGCGCCAGTGAGATTGTTGAGATAGAGCTGCGCCCGTCCGGGCACGGGCGAAGACGCCACCAGGTTGATGTTGACCTCCAACCCGAGCTGGCCGACTTTTTCCTCGATCGACTTGATCATCTCCTCTTCGAGCGGCGAGAGGCGGTATTCCCTGGCTTTTTCACCGGTCTTTTCCTCGTGCTTTTTGTCGCCGCCGGCCAGAAAACCGAACGGGCCGATCTTTTTGCGCGCCTGATCGTACGAACGCCCCTGCTGCATGAGCGAGGCGATCTTGATGCCTTTCTCCCGCCATTCTTTGCGGGCCGAGCGGACGAGCAGCTGGATGGCCGCGCCGTCGCCGGATTCGACCTTGGCAAGCGCGTTCGTCAGGGCGTTGAGCGGATCGGTTTCGAGCTTCTTGTAGGATTTGAGCGGGAAGAAATGCTCGCGGTTGAAGATGAGATGCGCGCTGGCGACCTGGGCGGTCGGCTGGAAGATGTCGTAGTCGGCCGCCTCCTCGATCTGCGCCAGCGGATACTGGGCATGGACCTGCTGCTCGATGAAGCTCTTCGATTCACGCGGCACGGCGATGTAGAACGACACCAAGCCGCCCTGCGCCACGATCTCGAAGCCGATCACGTCGCTGCGGCCGGTCAGCCAGGCCTTGAAGCCGCGCTCGGCATGCAAGCCGCCGATGCTCTTGAAGACGCCTTCGGCCAGCGCGATGGCGGCCTGGATTTCCTGTAGAGATTTTTCGCGCGTGCCGGCATCCTTGTCGCCCGATTCTTTGGGAACCATGATCGAAAGCACGACGTTGTCGAAGGCCCGCGCCACCCGCGCGCGCGCCGTCAGGACGCGGCGCAGGATGCGCAGGGCGATCAGAAAAACGAAAAGCCCCCCCACGCCGGCCGCGACCGGAAGCAGGTACGGCTGAAGCACGTCCGGGATGTCAAGCGGGATCGTCATACGCCACGTCGCTTTTTTTCTTCCCCGGCCAGCGCGATGATGCGGTCGGTCTTGATCTTGGCTTCCTGGTCGAGGAAAAAGCGGTTCACGCCGGGAATGATCTTCAGCCAGTTGGAGATGAGCGAGAGCACTTCGCGGGCGCGCACCCGGGCCTGGCGGATCATCTCGGTCACCCGGCCGGCCACCCGGTCCCCTTCCTTGCTGAACCTGGCCTGATGGGCCGGATCCATTTTTTTATAGACCTCGGCCAAGCCCTCTTCAAGGACATCTTCCACCTGCCGCAGGGTCGGGTCTTTGGCCGGTTGTGCGGGTGCAGGCGCCGCAGAGGTTGTCGCCGGCGAAGGAACGGGAGCGGAAGGCTGCTCGGTGCCGGGAGCGGGCGTTTCGAAAGAAGCTCCGCGTTCGGGAGTTTCGGCAGAGCCTTCCGGCAGCCGCGGGGATTGTTCGAATGCGGGCGTTTCCCCTTCCTGTGGCATAGGCGCGTATCGGTTTCAGTATAGCACGAAGCCCTTTCGGATGCGCCTTTTTGTCGATGATTCAGGCTTTCCGGAGCTTCTGCCCCTGCGGCGTGTCCTCCACGATCCAGCCTTTGGCGGCGATCTCGTCGCGCAGGCGGTCGGAGTCGGTCCAGCGCTTTTCGGCGCGGGCAGTCCCACGTTCCTCAAGCAAGCGACTTACTTCCTCATGAGCCTCTTCGATGAGTTCTTTGGTGAATCCAAAGCCAAAAATATTGTCGAGACTCTGCATGAAATCGAGCACTGCTGCCGCGTCTTTGGGACCGACGTTCCCGAAATCTCTCAATTTGTTGACCCCGCCTTGGAAGGCATACATTTCGGCGATGGCATGCGAGACATTCAAATCCTCGTCCAAAGCTTTTGCAATGCTGTCGCGTGCCCTATCGATATGTTCGTGGACTCGGCCGGTATTCTTCACATCGGCCGGCACTTTTTTGAAGGCAACTGTCGTTGCCTGAAAACGTCGGATTGCTTTCTTGGTCGCGTCGAGCCCAGCCAAGGTGAAATTGAGCTGCGAACGGTAGTGTGTGGAGAGCAGTAACATACGGATCGCCTCCGCCGAATAGCCCTTGTCCAGCAAATCCTGCAGCGTATAGAAATTCCCTTTCGACTTCGACATCTTCTCGCCGTCGACCAGGAGATAGGTCACGTGCAGCCAGTGCCTGGCGAACGTTTCTCCGGTCGCGCCTTCGGACTGGGCGATTTCGCATTCGTGATGCGGGAACTTCAGATCTTCGCCGCCGCAATGCAGGTCGATGGTCTTGCCAAGATACTTCTGGGCCATGGCCGAACATTCCAGATGCCAGCCGGGATAGCCCTTGAAACCCAAGATTTCACCGGTTGCCGGATTTTTCCAATCGAATGCCCACTGCATCTGATGAGCCTCGTTATGGATCCAAAGCGCGAAATCGGCCGGATGACGCTTGTCGTCCTGCACTTCAACGCGCGCACCGGCCCTGAGCGCCTCGACAGCGTTGCCGGAAAGCTGGCCATAGTTCCCAAACTTCGCCACGTCGTAATAGACGTCGCCTTGTTCGGTCGGATAGGCCAGACCCTTGTCGAGCAGCCTCTTGACCAGTTCGATCATGCCGCTCTCCCCTTCGACATTTTCAGTGGCGCGCGGAAAGCCGTCGAGATACGGCTTGCCTTCCAAAGCCGCCTGCATAACGCCGGGCTCTATCTTGAAGTTGAGCGCTTTCAGATCGGAGAAAAACGCCTTCGTGTAGAATGCGGCGATCTCTTCCTGGGTTTTGCCTTCCTTTTTGGCCGCCGCTTCGATTTTGTCCTCGCCCTTCTCGGCGTCGTTCAGCATGTGCCCGACGTCGGTGATGTTCATGACCAGCTTCACCTTTTTCCCCCTGTATTCCAAATAGCGCCGCAGCAGATCGACGGTCAAAAACGTCCTCAAATTGCCGATATGGGCGTAGTGATACACCGTCGGCCCGCAGGCGTAGATCGTGACCGGACCGTCGTGGTCGGACGGAAAATCCTTCAAGTCCCGGCTGAGCGTGTCGTGGAGGCGCATCGGCATATGCTATACTTGCGGAAGCATTGTTCCATAAACTTTTCAATATGCCAATCAGCACGCCGCTTCCCAAGCCGCCGACGCCCGCGCCGGCAACCCGGCCCCGGCCGACCCGCGTCGGCCGGAAGATCCCGACCAGCGCCCTGATCGGACTCACGGCCGGACTCCTGACCGGCTACGGCATCGGGCGCTTCTCGATTCCGCTCGCCCCGACGTATCAGGAAGGATACGACGCCGCGCGGGAAAAATTGGAGAAGCTGCATTTCTTCCCGTCGGTGCCGAATGAAACTTCGATCCTGATGGGCAGGATCGTTTCCGTCGGCAGGGATTCGCTCGAGTTTGAAGTCGATCTGACGGTGGCGAATCCGCTTGAGCAGCTGCCCGGACCCGCCAAAAGGACCGTACGGATCACCCCAACCACCAAGTTCTATCGGATCGCGCAGAAATCGGGAGAAGAGCTGCAGAAAGAGCAGCAAGATGCCCTGACGGCGGCCGGCGGCGATCTCACCAAATACCATCCCGTTAATCCTTCCAAAGAAATCCCCATTCCGCTTTCGGAAGTGACTGCCGGGAGTTTCGCCCAGATCAGCGCCGATCATAACATCCTGAAAGAATCCGTTTTCGACGCCACGGAAGTGCGAATCCGCTGAAACGAAAGACCGCCTCGCCCGGCGGTCTTTTTTCAGGCTAAGGTTTTAACGCCTTCACTTCGGCCTGGAGCGCGGAGACTTCGGCTTCCAGCGCTTGGATACGCCGGTCCTGGTCGTCCTGCCGCCCGGCGACCCTGGCTTCGAGCCCGTCGATCCGCAGATCGAGTTCCTTGATGGCGTTGATGGTCATGTACGTGAAGTCATTCGGATCCACCATATAGATCGGCGTTTTTTCGGTATCGGTCGGGCGTAGCTTGCGATAATCAGTCGTGACCATGTAAGGCGCGATCTTCTTGACATCCTGAGCGATCACGCCGACCGCCTTAAAACCTTCCGGCATTTCGCCAAGACCGTTATAGGTGTAGTTGATCGGGTTGATTTGGCGCAGAACATTCAAACCCTCCTTAAACGGAGTGATGTCCTTTTTCACGCGCCGATCGGACGTCGCGCTCCACGGACCTCCACCCGGTTTAGCCGCTCCGCCGGATCCGATATACACACCCCAAGCGGCCCCTCCGCAGCTCAAGCAGCTTGCCGTGGCATAAAGGGCATAGGCCGATGCACCGTTACTATAAGCATCCGCTTGGATGGCATACTCCGTGCCAGCACCGACCGCAAAGTTCCCCGCCTGTGCAAAAATGGCACGGGAAGCACCGCCAAATCCCGCACTGCCGTTGAAGAAGGTGCCGGCGTAGTCGTCTCCCCAAGTCTCAACCGCCAATGGCGCCGTCGGCGTCTTCGTCCCGATGCCGAGCCTGCCGGTGAAGAACGAATTACCGCTACTCGTAAGATTGGTCCAGGCATTGGGGTCGCTGCCGCCGATAACCACGCCGCCGTTGCCGGTGCAGTTGCCGTTGCTTTCACCGGCGCAGATCGATCCGTAGGAGTAGATTACCGAACCGGCCATCAATACCGGAGCGTTGACGTCGGCCCAATTGCTTGACGCTCCGCCGCCGGCGATGATTTTCGAAGCGGCGGCCGTTCCGTTCACTTCCAGCCGTTGGGAAGGGGCCAGCGTGCCGATGCCGACGTTGCCGCCGCCGCTCTGAAGGATGAGATTCTTCCAGGCCACGCCGGGAGAGAGCGCATCGATGATGCCGTATCCTCCCGTATTGTTGTATGAAATGCCGACGGCGCCCGCGTTGGCAGGCTGGCCGACCACGAAATGCCGCGCATCCCAGGCGCTCACACTGGTGGGATTCGTGTCGTCATTCGTCGCGATCTGTACTTTTCCGAGCGGCGCAGCTATACCGATGCCGAGGTTACCGTTGACGATCAGGCCGGATTGCGGGCTGTTCGGCCAATCATAGCCGACGGCCAGGCCGCTGCTGGTCGAAAAGTTGCCCCAGCCGTTGGTCTTGATCTGGCCAACCTGGGTGTTGTC
This sequence comes from uncultured Gammaproteobacteria bacterium, assembly GCA_964532415.1. Lineage (GTDB taxonomy): Bacteria > Patescibacteriota > Patescibacteriia > SG8-24 > DYFX01 > DYFX01. Next base: position 71,100 of record CAZHHN010000001.1, on the reverse strand, counting down.
GGACCGGCTCGTCCTTAATACCGCGCCGGTTCCGTTATTGATGGCGGATAGGTATGAACCGGACGACATCCCGATATTGCCGGCGACCGAAAGCTTGATGCCGGCGACCGGAACGCCGCCGACGCCGACGCCCGTCCCGTCATCCTGAAGCTGGGAGTTGCCGACGACATTACCGGAAGGAGTGAATTTCAGGACGAAATTGGTGGTACCGCTTCCGTTGATCGTTGGTGGGCAGTTGGTGCCGTCGGCCCGGCAGACGCTCTGTCCGGCCACGCTGACGTTACCGCTGAAGGTGCCGGTGGTGGCCGTCAGGCCGCCGGCCGCAACAATGTTACCGGACGGATCGACGCGGAATTGATCGGCGCTGTTTTTCTGCAGCAGCAGGAGGTTGCCCGTCGAGCCGGTCGCGATATTGCCGTAGACCAGATTCTGGCCGGCGGCAAGAACCAGCGCGGAACTTCCAAAAGAAGACATGCCGCTCAGGGTATTGTTGCCGGTAAAGGCGTTGGCGGCGTTCAGCCTGGGGATGTTGGACGACAGGCGTGCGTCGTTCAGCGTGCCGGTTGCGATATTGCCGGCGTTCAGGTTGGTGAGCAGGCTGCCGTCGCCCGCGAACGTGGCCGTCAGCGAACCGCTGACCGTCAGGTTGCCAGGGACCGTCACGGCGCCGGCAGAATCGACGGCGAGGCGCGAAACACCGTTAGTGGCGAGGTTGAGGGTATCGGCCGCGTTATGGAAGATGCCGGTGTTGGTATCGCCGGCGAAAGTCATGGCAGGAACGGCCGCACTGCCGACCGGCAGGGTCAGCTGGCCGGTCGCGACCGTCGCGCCGCTGCCGTTCACGAGGAAGCGCTGGGCGCCGCCGGTCGTGATGCCGATTTGATCGACGGCCGGCGAATAGAAACCGGTGTTGGTGTCGCCGACGAACGTATAGGTTGGCGCGGCGACCGTACCGAGTGGAAGCAGCGTCTGAGCGGCTTGGAAGGTGGCGCCCGCCTTGATGTCGCCGCTGATGTTGATCCCGGCGTTCTGGGTCGATCCGGTCAGCGGAATGTTCTGAATGACGGCCGGGCTGCAGTTCGGCGGCGTGCAGGTCGGCGCCGTGAACTGGGCCTGCGCGGCATAGGCGAACGAGAAGAGCGCCGCGGCGCTCAGGGCGGCGGCCAACTTCCGAACGGCAGGGTCGATCTGCATAGGTTGAGGCAAAGTGAAAGTGTCTGCAGTATACCTTTTTTGCGTATTTTTGGCCGTGGGGATAACTGATCCTTTTTGGCTCGATTCAAAGACCTTCTTTTCCCAGCTCCTCCATCAACTGTCGGGTTTTCCGTGAAAGATGGGAGGGCGTTTCGACCGTCACCCGCACGAAATGGTCGCCACGGCCGCTCGCGCGCAGTTTGACGACGCCACGGCCTTTGAGGCGAATCTCCGCGCCGGACTGCGTGCCGGCCGGAACCCTGAGCGTGACCGGCCCATCGAGCGTTTCGATTTCCCGCTCCGCGCCCAGTGCCGCCTCGGAGAATCGAATACGCAGATTCGAGTAGACGTCGGACCCGTCGCGCTCGAAACGCGGATCGGACTGGACGCGGACGTGCAGGTACAGATCGCCGGGCGCTCCCCCGTGTCCGGCAGCTTCGCCCTGGCCCGGGATGCGGATCGTTTCGCCGTGATCGATGCCGGCCGGGATCCTGACCTGCAGCGAAACCTTCTCGCGCCTGACGCCGGCGCCGCCGCATTCTTTGCATTCCTTTTCCGGCACGTTGCCGGTGCCGTGGCACGCGCCGCAGGCCACAACCGCCTCGAAGCTGCCGAGGATCGACCGCTGCATCTGGCGCACGCGCCCCTGACCCCCGCAGGTTTTGCACGTGTGCATTTTGGCGCCGGACGGGATGCCGGTGCCGGAACAGGCCGCGCACCGGACGGGCTTGTAAAGTTCGATCGTCTTCTCAACGCCGAAGGCCGCTTCGGCGAAGCCGATCGTTGCGTTGACTTCGATATCGCCGCCCTGCGCCCTGCGCCGCGCGCGGCCGCCGCCCATCCCGAACATGTCGCCGAACATCTCGGAAAGATCGCCCATGTCGAAGTTGGCGCCCTGGAAGCCGCCGAATCCCTGCCCGCCGAATCCGCCCCCGCCTTGGTCGAAGGTCTGGCCGAACTGGTCGTACTGCGATTTTTTCTTGGGGTCGCCCAGCACCTGATAGGCCTCGTTGATCTCCTTGAACTTGGCCTCGTTGCCGCCTTCCTTGTCGGGATGGTATTTGTGCGCCAAAGACCGGAAGGCTTTCTTGATTTCCTCGTCGGAAGCGTTCCGTTCGATACCCAGGATCTTGTAGTAGTCTTTGGCCATAAGTGTTTGACAGGAGGCGGCAAATACGTTTAGGTGAGAGCAGCGGTAGGGGGAGACCTCATGCCAGGAGACCGCCATGCATCTCTGCCAGCCTTGCTTGCCCGAGTTTGAAAATCCGCCCCCGGTACCGCCGGTCCAGCCGATGCCTTGGACCGGCTCATGCGATCCTCATCGACGTGACGCGCGCGAACGACGGCTCGCCCAGCGTCGTCCGTGCCCAGGGCGGTGGTGCGAAGGGCAGGCGCTGCCATCGGACCTGCGTATTCGCCTCTGCGAGCGTTGCGCCTACAAGGATCGGCTCTGCCAACACTGCACCAAGCCGACGATCTCGGAAGCGGAGCGGGAAATCGCGAAAGCCGCCGCCGAAGTCGTTGAGGCCGATATCGACCTGTTCACGATCCTGTTTAAGATCTACGGTTACGTTGACGCGCACGCGCTTTTGACGGCGCATGCGCCGCTCATGGGAGACCACGCACAGATCGTCCTGGCCATGTCAGCTTCTGAGTTGGATCACCGCATCCCGAAACGCGAGCGATTACGAGCCATTTTCGGGTTGCATCGCCACAGTGGCGTCGCCGGTATTCGATGCAGGGACTGCCGTCCGCCGCCCCGCCACACGCCCGTACTTTCGAAAGCACGCGACTGCGGACATTGGACCGCCGGAGCGAACATGATCTGGTGTCACTTCTGCGCCGCCGAGAAGGGCCGTTGCGTCTCGTGCGTCCCGACCGCGCCATCTTCCGAGGAGTCGGGTAACTGACTCTTTTTTATTTCTTGTCGACCACTTCCCCCTCGATCGGGCCGTCCTTTCCACCAGAAGCGGATCCGCCTTCGGCGGACTTGTCGTCGGGCTTGGCCTCTCCGCCGGCGGGCTGGTCCTTGTACATCTCGCCGCCGATCCGCTGCGCCAGATTGGTGAGTTCCTCGGCGGCTTTCTTGATATCGGCCGGCACGGCGGAGTCCTTGACCTTCTTGAGCGCTTCGATTTTTTCTTCGAGCGTCGTTTTGTCTTCCGGCTTCATCTTGTCGCCCATCTCCTTCACCATCTTTTCGGTGGTGTAGATCATCGTCTCGGCATTGTTCTTGAGATCGATCGCCTCGCGCTTGGCCTTGTCCTCGGCGGCGTGCGCCTCGGCGTCCTTCTTCATGCGCTCGACTTCATCCTTCGAGAGGCCGGTCGAAGCGGTAATGGTGATCTTCTGCTCCTTGCCGGAAGCCTTGTCCCTGGCCTTGACGTTCAGGATGCCGTTGGCGTCGATATCGAAGGTGACTTCGACCTGGGGAACTCCGCGCGGCGCCGGCGGAATGCCGTCGAGCATGAAGCGCCCGAGCGACTTGTTGTCGGAAGCCATTTCGCGCTCGCCCTGGAGCACGTGGATTTCAACGCCGGGCTGGTTGTCGGCCGCGGTCGAGAAGACCTGCGTTTTGCTGGTCGGAATGGTGGTGTTGCGCTCGATCAGCTTGGTGGAGACGCCGCCGAGCGTTTCGAGGCCGAGCGAGAGCGGCGTGACGTCGAGCAGCAGCACGTCCTTGACGTCGCCCTGGAAGACGCCGCCCTGAACGGCCGCACCGATCGCAACGACTTCGTCCGGATTGACGCTGACGTTCGGCTTCTTGCCGAAGAACTTCTCGACCGTCTGGAGCACGAGGGGCATGCGCGTCATGCCGCCGACCATGACGACTTCGTTGATGTCGGAAGCAGACAGCTTGGCGTCGGAGAGCGCCTTCTTGGTCGGTTCGAGCGTTTTCTCGACCAGCGCACCGACCAGCTCTTCGAGCTTGGAGCGCGAGAGCGTCAGCACCAAATGTTTAGGACCGGTGGCCGGATCGGAGGCGATGAACGGCTGGTTAATTTCGGTCGTGGCCGCGGTCGAGAGCTCGATCTTGGCCTTTTCGGCCGCTTCCTTGATGCGCTGGAGCGCCAGCGGATCTTTCGAGAGATCGATGCCGTCGGACTTCCTGAACTCGCCGACGATCCAGTTGATCAGGATCTGGTCGAAGTCGTCACCGCCCAGGTGCGTGTCTCCGTTGGTGGCTTTGACTTCGACCGTGTCGGCCGAGACTTCCAGCACCGAGACGTCGAAGGTGCCGCCGCCCAGGTCGTAGACCACGATCTTTTCGTCTTTCTTCTTGTCGAAGCCGTAGGCCAGCGCGGCGGCCGTCGGCTCGTTGATGATGCGGCGCACTTTCAAGCCGGCAATCTCGCCGGCGTCCTTGGTGGCCTGTCTCTGCGCGTCGTCGAAGTAGGCCGGCACGGTGATGACGGCTTCCTCGATCTTCTCGCCCAGTTTTTCTTCCGCGTCGGCCTTGAGCTTCTGCAGGATCATGGCCGAGATTTCCTGCGGCGAATATTCCTTGTCGCTCATGGCGACCTTGGCGCCCTCCCCCGCCTTCACGATCTTGAAAGGAAAGAGCTTGGCGTCGCGCTGGACTTCCGCGTCTTCCCAGCGGCGACCGATCAGGCGCTTGATCGAATAGAGCGTGTTGGTCGGGTTCACGACGGCCTGGCGCTTGGCGAGCTGGCCGACCAAACGCTCGCCGGTTTTCGAAACGGCCACCATCGACGGCGTGGTGCGCGCGCCTTCCTTGTTTTCGAGCACCTTCGGCTGGCCGCCTTCGATGACGGCCATGCACGAGTTCGTCGTTCCGAGGTCGATTCCGAGGATTTTTGGCATAGAGAGTTGATGTAATTGATGCACGAATCAGCGGGTGGCGCCGCAGGCGACCTCCCCGGCCGTCATCTCTTCTTGATTTCCACCTTCACCGGCTGCTTCTTATCGCCTTCGGCCTTCGGAATCGTGATGCGCAGCATGCCGTGTTCCGATGTCGCCTGGGCTTTCTCGCCGACGACGAGGGCGGGCAGGGCGATCTTACGCTGGAAGGCACCGTAGCGGACTTCCTTATAGAGATAATCCTTCTCGTCGACTTCCTTGCGGTGCTCGGTTTTGCCGCGCACCGTCAGCACGCCGCCCTCGACCGTGACCTCGACGTCCTTCGGATCGACGCCCGCGAGCGGCGTCTCCACGATCACGTCGCTGCCGTTCTCGTAGACGTCGACCGCCGGGATGAAGCCTTTCGAGAGATCGGCCAGACCGCGTTCCTCATCGAAAGGAGAAATATTTTTTGGGAGGAGGGACATAGTTATTCTTTCTTGCCGATGTCTTGAAAAATATCCTTGAAATCACCGATAATTCTTTTCTTGGTTGCTAGTTCGGTAACAAGCTGGCCCTTATACTCTAGATACTTGAAACGGTTATGCGAGATATCATTTCTCAATCGATTGATGGTTCCGAGGAACTCTTCAGCCAGTTTGAATTTTTTGCCCTTAATAGCAGAAATAATCCTGCTCATTAATTGCACTTTGCCGCCCAGATACAGATCATCAGTCGTTTGTTTCAACACTTCTTGCCGCACTTCGCGCAAATGAGAAGCAACATACTTTCCAACCCGAGCATCTGTACCCAAGACTTCCTGAATGGCGCGTCCCAGAAATGATTCAATCCGGGCACTCAGCCAGAAAACGAATTCGACCGCCTGCTTTTCTTCTTTGGAGAGATTGAGCCCGCTTGCCACGAACCCATCAACAAGATCCGCAACCTTATCCTCAGACAGCTTTTCAAGTGCTGAGCGGAATTGTTCGGGGTGCAACTTAACGGACGTATCCATATCACTCACGCCGACGCCCTCTCCCCCTTCGGCATTTCATATCCCGCCTTGAAGACCGGGCCGCTGGTGTCGAAGGTGACCAGCTTGTTTTCGGTCTGGACGCTGAACTTCAGATTGGAAATGCCGCCCTTGTGCTTGGGCAGGTCGCGCAGCTTGATCTTCTGCTGGCGCTCCGGCGTGCCGTCGTCGCTTACGCGGCGCGACGGGATGGTGATCAGCATGTTGCCGTCCAGCTGGAAGAACATCAGGAAGTTTTCCCATTCCTTGAACGAAAACCGGTGGCTCTCGTAGAAGGAGTGCCATTCGCGTTCGCTTTGGAAGACGAGAGGTGCCATGGGCGTTGGGTTGGGTTTGGTTTATTGAGCGATGATGACTTTGGCGGGGCGGACGACTTTGCCGAGGATCTCGTAGCCGGATTGGACTTCCTTCAGGATGATGCCGTGTTCCCTGTCGGATGCTTCCTCGCCGACGGCTTCATGCCTGGCGGCGTCGAACGGCTCGCCGACGGTCTTGATGGGCGTGAGGCCCAGGGAGCGCAGCGCTTCTTCCAGCTGCTTCTGAATGAAGCCGACGCCGACCGCCCAGTTGACCACCGCCTTGTCGTCGGACGTGGGCATGTGGCTCATGGCGGTGTTGAAGTTGTCGAAGACGGGCAGGAAGCGCTCGACCACGCGCAGAACGGCGTAGGAACCCATCTCGGCGCGCTCGCGGGCGACTTCCTTCTGGAGATTCTGGTAATCGGCCAGCGCGCGCAACGACTGGCTGACGGCCTCTTCCAGCTTCTTCTCGAGATCGGCTGGCTTCTGCGGCATCCTGCAGACGCCGTCCCCGCAGCCTTGGTGTTCTTCGGTTTTCTTTTCTTCGTCAGGCATAGAAATCTTGATGTTCGCGACGGACGGGTCCTGTCACCTCTCGGCGACATCCCCGTTCGGCGCTGTCGCGCGCCTCAGGAGATATCGCCTGCGGTGCCACCCGTCCATCGCGGACACGCTTTGAAATTTGTTTGGAGCGCGGGCGCATTAGACTTGCAGTCTCTCGATCGCCGTCTCGAGCAGGCCCGCGCCGACGTCGTAGTCCATGCGCATCGGGCCGAGCACTCCGAGGATGCCGTGGGCATTTCCGATCGGCGCGCGGGCGATGAGCAGTCCACATTCGGCGCCGAACGGATTCTCGCTTCCGATCCAGACGCTGAGACCGCTCTCGACTTTCGGAAAGACCTGTTCCATGACCTCATCGAGGTGGTCGAGCATGCGCGACATCGAGGCGACCAGGGCGATCTGCCGGAACTCCGGCTTGGCGAACAGGTTGGAAAGTCCGGTGTAGTAGACGTCGCGCGGGCGGAAGGCGGCCAGGACCGATTCCCCGGAAAGCCCGGCCAGCGTCTTGGCCGCGCGACGCAGGCGATCCGCGCCATCGTCAGCCTCACCGATCGCCTCTGCCAATGCTTCCTGAACGGAGACGCCGGGCTTTTTCTTTTCCAGAAAGCGGTCGACGTAGTAACGATACCCTGTTTCAGACGGGGCGCGGCCAGCCGAGGTATGCGGCTGCATCAGGTAGCCCATCTCTTCCAAATCGGCCAGCTCATTGCGAATCGTCGCCGAAGAAACGTCCAGACCGGATTCGTCGGCCAGCCAAGCCGAACCGACCGGTTCCGCGCTTTCGATGTAGCGCCGAACCGTCAGTTTCAGCAGCGTTTCCTTGCGGGCATCCAAGGCTTCCATAACTGGCACTCACTTTAATGGAGTGCTAAGAAGACGTCAAGAGCCATTCTCTGCTACGATAGAGACGTAATCCAAACTTTTACCCATGGAAACCTCCGGCGAGACCCTTCGGAAAAATCCCCTGAAAAACGGGATCATCGTCGGTTTCGGCGGAGCGGCGCTCTGCACGATCGGAACGGTCATTTTCCTGGTGCGTGCCACCCAAATCTTAGGCGGAGCGCCGGCCATCGGAAAAGTCGTCGGCCGGGCACCCGTTTCCAGTACAACCAGAAAAAGGGTCCCGACGTATGCGCCGGTCGTCGAGTTTTCGACGCCCGGACACGTTTCCTACCAGTTCACGTCTTCGATGGGCGGTGGCGCGCAGCCCGTGGTCGGCGAGACCGTCAACGTCCGTTACGACCCGGCGAATCCGCGCCATGCAGAGATCGATTCATTGACAGTCGTCTGGCTCCCCGTGTTCGCCTGCTTTATCCTCTCGCTCTTCGGCGTGATCCTGGGGATCGGAACGGTCCGCGCCATGAAGCGTCGCGAGGCCGCCGCCACTTGACGAATTTGGAACGTTGGTGGTAGGTTTAGGCCTTCGACGACCCCAGCCGCGGTCCCAACCCGCGGCCGCGTGGACGTCGAGAAAAGGTCTCGTTCACAGGACATGCACGAGACCAGGCGATCATCCCAAGTTGAGATAGGCAATTCGAGCGCTCCGTCCCACCCGCGGAGTTCCCTTGCCTATCCAACGTGCCATTGAGCGTGATCTCCCCTTGAGGTGAGAACCGCTCTTTGCCAGGCCGACGAGCCTTCGGCACCGGGATGGGGCGCTTATGCAAGGAAGCGCCTCTCTGGACGGACTCTCACCTCCGAGTCCGTCTTTCTTTTTGCGCGGATAAAAGAAAACCCTGAACGTGTCAGGGCTGAGAACGGACTAGCGCCAGCGGCGGGACAGGAGACGATCCGTCGAAGCGCGTCGGGAGAGACGGAGCGATTTACGCTTCTTGCGCGCCTGATTCCCGCATGCGGTCAGGCGTCACGAACGTCTTCGGCCGGTAGCGTAGTTCATCGCCATGGCCATCCGGCAGGGACAGCACCAGCAGAACCAAGCTCGGCGTAGGCAAGCGGCCGGTCACATTTCACTGCCGTAGAGCAATGTGGTCACCCACAGCCATACCCATGACTCCATGAGACGGTCGAAGGCATCGACGGCCGGCAATAGGCAGTCGAACACCAAGAAATCGAGAATGGCAACGGTGGTTTCCCCGAGCATGTCGGCGGGCAGTTTCACGTTCAACCTCCTGTCCACCTTCCTACCCCGAATGCCCGCGGCCGTCAAGATCACCTGCTTGACGCCCCGCGTCCCATCACCATACTCTGGATGGAGCGCCACGGAGGTGGATGATGCGCAAGAGACTGCCCGATCCCGACAGGTTGCTTTGCAGGCTCGATCCGAAACACGGCCCGCTGACTCCTTTTACGCGTTCCAGCGACGGAGGACGCCTCGGGTGCAAGACCTGCGGCACGGCCCAAAAACCCGTCGTGCCTGGCGCGGCGCTCTCTGACTGCCTGTCACGGACGTGGCCGCGGGCCAGAACGCCCGAGATGCACCGCCTGCTCGTCGCCTTCGCGGTCTATGTCGCCATCGGTCTTTCGGCCGAAGCGCTTTCGACGGGCATCAGGGACGCGCTGCAGCGGGCGCTGGACGGATCGGCGATCGATCCGGCGCTGCCCTGCCGCACCAGCCTTTGGAGCATTCCGGTCTATGCGCTCTCCGCCACATTCGGATTCCACCTGCTTGAGCGGCGCTGGCCGAGATTCTTTTCCCTGCCGTGGTATCTCCGCGGGCTCGGCTACGTCGCGTTCATCTTCATCTGCGAATACGGCTGGGGCTGGCTGCTCGAAAGCATCCTCGGGGCCTGCCCGTGGCGCTACGTGAATTCGCCGGTCGCCTGGGAACGCTATATCAATCCCGCCTTCGTGCCGCTCTGGTTCACCTTCGGGTTCGCGCTCGAACGCCTACAGCGTTCGGTTCTGCCGCGCCTGTCTTCCTGACGCGCGCGGTTTTTTTCTTTTCAATCCTCGGATGCCTGCGGCTCGCTGATTTCGGAAAGCAGCACGTTTTCGACGCGGATGCCGCGCGGGAAGAAAATGCGCTCAAGTTCCTGCTTGGTTTCGATCTCGACCTGGTCACGCCGGACCGAGACGACGTCGGAAAACGGGTAGCGGGCGGCCAGCATGCGCAGGCGGCTGCGGATGGTCGGGCGGACGATCTTCTGCACGAAGTCGTCGCCGATGTTCTGCCAGATCATCGGGATCTGCTCGATGTCGAGGCGCAGCAGGATGGTGCCTTCGATCAGGATGCGCCGGCCGTCGGCCGTCTGCGCGTTGATGGGCGTATCCCCCATGGCCTTGATCTGCTCGGGCTGGAAATCGTGCGAGATCGAATACTCGAGCGTCTGGGTGTTGAAGAGCTTGGCTTTCTGCCAGAACGGGATCTTGAGGTGCAGCCCCGGCATCATCACTTTTTTCAAAACGCCGCGGCCCAGGTCGTAGACACAGGCAACATAACCGGGCGGGACGTGAATGAAGAGCCCTTTCAGGACGTCTTCCATCACGAACGAATACATCATTTGGTCGAGGCGGTCGGCCATAGCAGGCGGCGGAAGGATGAAACGGCGAGGGAGAAGGTCATCGAGGTCAGCACGAACAGGCTTTTGGCCATCGGCAGCAGCGACAGTACCACGATGCTGAAGAGCGGAAAAGCGTAACGGTAAACGGCATCCTGCCGGCCCAGGAGGCGCGCGACCTTGCGCTGCGCGTACAGGATTTCGAGAAACAGGTAGAAGCCGACCGCCAAGGCCCAGAGAATATTGCGCCGGCCGAGCTCGAAGCCGAAAAAGGTGGTGTTGATCGGCATGAGCGGCCGGCCGGCCCAGTCCGCCAGATGGTCGAGGTGCGCGTTGATGCCGCGCAGGAAAACCTGATAGAGCACGAGCAGCACAAGCAGCTGCACGAACAGGATGAGCGTCTTGGCCCACGGGCTGATCCTGCGCTTTTTGAGCAGCGCGCGGATATGGTCGTTGGCCATGACCTCATCGGCTTTGAAGGCCTTCTGGATACCGGCGACTTCCTGTTCGAGGCGTTCGTAGCGGGCGGTGTCCTTCTCGGCCAGGACGTTGATCGGCAGCAAAACGAGGCGCAGCAGCACCGTCATTTCGATCACGGCCACGCCCAGGTTCTGGAAGGCGATGGTGTTATAAAACAGGATCAGGACATCGAGCAACGGATAGACGAAAACCTGACGCCAGAATTCGGCCATAACGGGCTTGGCATTGAAGCTAGGCGCACTATAGCAGCTCGGACCGGGCGGTTCCAGCCGACCGAAACCTCAGGCCAGCATCCGGAAATGCTCCAATGCCGTTCCGACTTCCGCACGCGTTCCGGCCCGATTCAGGGCCTGACGGACTTCTTTGGAGTCGCGGCCGCCCTTGAAATACCAGGCGAAGTGCTTGCGCATCAGCACGACGCCGCGCTCCTCGCCGTGCCGCGCGATCATCAGCTCAAGATGCTCAAGCGCCGTCCGGGCGCGCGTCGCGTCATCGACGACGGTCGAAACCTTTCCGTCTTCCAGCATCTCTTCGATCTGTTTCAGGATCCAGGGATTGCCGAGCGCGCCGCGGGCCACCAGCGTGCCGTCGGCGCCGGACTGGGCCATGGCCGGCACGGCCGCCTCGGGCGTATGCACGTCGCCGTTCACGAGCACCGGGATCGAGACGCGCTTTTTGACGCCGCCGACCATCGTCCAGTCGGCGCTGCCGGAATAGCCCTGCGCTTTGGTGCGCCCGTGGACGGTCAGCAGATCGGCGCCGGATTGTTCCAGGATCGGGGCGAAGTCGAGGCATTCGCGCGGATCGCCCCAGCCGAGGCGGATCTTGACCGACACCGGGACCGAAACGGCGGCCTTCATTTTCCGGACGATGGCGGCGGCACGTTCCGGTTCCTTCATGAGCGCGGCACCGTTGAAATTCGAGGTGATCTTATAGACCGGGCAGCCCATGTTGACGTCGATGCCGTCCGGATGGAAGCGTTCCTCGACGACGCGGGCCGCTTCGGCCATGACGTCCGGATCGGCGCCGAAGATCTGCTGGATGATCGGGCGCTCGCGCTCGTCGAAGGCGGCCATCCCGAGCGTCTTGTCGTTCTGCCGCACGAGCGCTTCGGAGGCGACCATTTCACGGAACACAATCCTGGCCCCGAAACGCTTGGCGATCAGGCAAAACTCGGAGTCGGTCATGTCGGCCATCGGCGACAGCGCGACGATCGGTTTTTTGGCGTCTTTCCAGGAAAACATATACGCCGGGCGTGCGGCCCAGCGTAACGGTAAAAAGGTTTTCCGTCAATCTTCCGATTGATACCACTTCCCTGGACAAACCCGCACCGGCGTGCTAGCCTGTCGAATGTTCCGAGGGCCCCAATGCGAATGTGAACGAGCCTGCCGCGTTCGTCTAGCCCGGTTAGGACGTCTGGTTCTCAGCCAGAAGATCAGGGGTTCGAATCCCCTACGCGGTACCATGCCGAACGCTCCCCCGAACGGGAGCGTTTTGCGATTTGAGAATAGGATGCGTGTACCAGAAAAATCCCCTTCCGTGTCGGAGGGGATTTTTCGCAACCGGGATTGCAGGGAATTTTCGCGGTGCGACGGCTTACTCCGGCCGCGTCGCGGTGATTGACACCCGGAATTTCCCGTTTTCACCCGTACAGAGCATCGCTTCGCCGCATGAGGTGCGCGTGGCGCTCAGCTGCGCCGTCCCGGCTCCGATGACCTGATAACGCATCTCAACGGTTCCCGAACCGGAACCGGGCACGCCCCTGAAATCGGGGGTGACCTTCGGCTCCGGCATCAGTGGCTTCAGGATCGCCGCATCGGGACGCTGAATCGTCCAATACGTGCTGTGCAGAACGAGATCGACGATTTCCCCGACCGTCGCAGGCAACGTCGCATTCTTATCCTTCTCGCCCACTTCAAGCGTGCCGGATGCAGGAGTCGGCGCGGGCTCGGGCGGCGGGACCGGCGACGGGGCCGTTACCGGCACGTACGGAGGCGAGGCCGGAGAAATCGAAGCGCAGCCGGCGCCCGCAAAAAGAAGGCTGCTGCAGATAAGAAGAGAAAAACGCGCGTTCAGGGTCATGGATTGAAAAACAGATGAATAATTTTGTGTACGAGCCATTGTACCATGACCGCAATGAACCTTCACGACGCGTGCATTTTGCACAGATAAGAAAAAGGAGCGGCATCGCAATGCCTGCTCCCAGAGAATCGTGCTAATGAACCGATGCGGCGCGCAACCATCCCCAAACGCGTTCTTTGCGCGCGTCGCCTCTCGGAAGGCGGTTGAGCGCGTCGCGGCAAGCATCGGAGTGCTGCCCGAGCTGTTGCCCAATGGCATACAGGCCGCAGAGACAGTAGGACTGTTCGGCCTGAGTGCCGCTCCTGCAATCCTGCTGGCTGGGCGGCGGGACCGCGAACTTCGAGAGATCGGGGCCGATCGGCACGGATTTCGGGGATGATCCTGAAATCTCGGCCTGCTCGCCGATCACAATCGGTTCATCATCCGACGGCCAACGCTCATAGAGGAGCGCGGCGGCGGCAACGATGGCCGCCAGACTCGCCAGAACGGGTGCGAGATACCCTCTCGATTTCTTCGGTGCCGGCGGGCTGAGCAGATTTTGCAGGGCCCGCCGCATTTCTTGCGCGCTCTGGAAGCGTTCTTGCGGAACTTTCGCCATCGCCCGTGCGATGATGGCGTCCAGACCGCCGCTCAAGCGACCGCACCGGTGGCCCAGGGACGGCACGGTGGCGCGCAGGTGTTGCTGCAGGACCTCCACATCGTTGTCGCCTTCGAAAGGTAAGGTGCCCACCAACAGGCTGTAGAGCAGGACGCCGACGGCGTAGATATCGGTCCGCGCATCGATCGGCTCCCGGTTGATCTGCTCCGGCGCCATGTACGACACCGATCCCGGAACAATACTGGTCCGGGTCAAGTCTCCATCCCGTTGGACATCTTTGACCACGCCGAAATCGACGACGACGACGCCTCCCCCAGCCGTGACCATCACATTGCTCGGCTTAATATCGCGATGGACGAAACCGGCCTGATGCACCGCCCCCAAACCTTGGAGCACTTGGTCCACGAGGTGAATCGCCTCGCGCGGCTCGAACGGTTTCCGGGACGTACTCAATCGGCGCGCGAGCAATTTGGAGAGCGTCTCGCCACGCACGTATTCCATCACGAGATAGCAGAATCCCTGGGGGTCTGTCTGCAGTTCGTAGACCTGGACAACGTTCGGATGCCGAACGTTGGCCGCGGCCCGGGCCTCCTGTTGAAACCGTTGCAGGGCCTTCTGATGATCTGGATCCAATCTTACCGAGAGCCCCGACGGTCCTGGAGCCTGGATGAGCTTGATCGCCACGTGGCGTTCAAGCGTCCGGTCATAGGCCCGAAACACCATGCCCATGCCTCCTTTGCCAATTTCGCCTTCGATCAGATACCGCCCAAGCACCCGCACCTTCGTGGCATCCATGTCGCCTGTGACATTGTTCAGCAGCGAACTCTTGATGTGAATCTTGGACATCGAAACCTCCTGCCGAACGGGCTGGGTTGCGTATTGTCGATGAACGCGTTTCCGGAAATCATTCCCCGGAAACGCCTCAACGTACCCTAAAAACCGGATTCTGTCAACCGGTTTTTTACGTTTACCCCGATTTTTAAGCTCAATCAAGCCAATCCTTGGACTGGCGCACGAGCAGTTCGGCCGCGCGCCCGGGCTCGGCCATCAATTCCCTGACGATCTTTTCCATCCGGATGCCCTGCGAACCCTTGATGAGCAGCGCGTCGCCGGGATGCAATCGTTCCTGCAGGAAGCGGCCGGCCTCCCCGGCATTCGGGAAATGGAAAACGCGATCTTCCGACAAGCCGGAGCGCCGCGCCGCCTCGCACAGGAAAACCGAGGCCGGCCCGACGCCGATCAGGACATCGATCCCGGATGAGGCCGCCGCGGCGCCCACCTGCCGATGCGCTTCTTCCGTCAGTGCGCCGAGCTCGAGCATGTCGCCCAGCGCGGCGATCTTGCGTCCGGCGGCCGGCAATGCGCGGAAAGTTTTGAGCGCCAGTTCGACCGCCCGGGGCGAAGCGTTGTAGGTGTCGTCGAGCAGCGTCACGCCTTTGATGCCGGGCAAAACGCGCAGGCGCCCGGGCGGCGGCTGATACTCGGCCAGGCCGTACGGGATGAGCGCCGGATCGATCCGAAGCGCCAGCGCGACCGAAGCGGCCGCCAGCGCCGCATAGACGTTGCCCTCGCCAAGCGCGCCGGGGAGATTCACCGGCAGCGATCGTTCGCCGATTCGCAAACCGAACCGGGTGAAGACCGTTCCGAGCGCGAGTTCGGCACCCACACGTTCGGCACGGACCTGGGCGGATTCCCCGAATCCGAACGTGACGGCGCGGTCACCCAAGCCTTCCGCCAGCGCGGCGACCCGCGGATCGTCCGCGTTCAGGACCGCGATCCCTTCCGGCCCAAGCGCATGCACGACCGCTCCCTCTTCCCGCGCCACGCCGTCGAGATCGCCGAGAAATTCGGTGTGTTCTTCGGCGATGGCCGTCAGCACCGCCACGTCCGGCGACGCGATCGACGTGAGATAGGCCAGATCGCCGGGATGATCGGTGGCCATCTCGAGCACCAGCACCTTCGGATAGGCGCGCGCCGGACCGAAGGCCAGCAGGAATCCGCGCGCGAGGATGCCGGTCCAGACGAACGGCGAGCGTCCGCCGGACCTGGCCTCCCCGAGAACGGTGAGCGGCACGCCGATCTCGTTGTTGTGATTCCCGGCGCTGCCGCGGACGGAAAAGGATCGCGCCAGCACGGCCGTCACGGCGCGGGTGGTCGAAGTTTTCCCGACCGAACCGGCCACCGCCACGATGCGCGGACGATAACGGGCCAGAACGGCCCGGGCGAGGAAGGCCAGAAGCGCCTGCAGAGCATGCCGCATATCAGGCGCGCGTGGGCGCGATGCGATAATAATCGAGGAGGAATTTGGCGATCTCGCCGAAGAGCGGCGCGGCTGACGATTCGGCGAACTGCACGTCTTTGGGCCGGTCGAGCCGGACGACCATCACGAACTTCGGATCGTCGATCGGCCCGAAGCCGGCGAAGGTACCGATGGTCGGCCCGGCTTCGTAGCCCGGACCGTTGGCGTTTGGGATCTGCGCCGTGCCCGTCTTGCCGCCGATCCAATAGCCCGGCACGCCGGCGCGCTTTCCGTGCCCGCGCTCGACCACGGCCACCAGCATGCCGGTCACGAGATCGGCGGTATGCGCGCTCACGACCTGACGGACCGACTGCGGCTTGGTCCTGCGAACCTGGCCGTCGACCGAACGGATCTCGTCGACGACGTACGGCTTCATCAGCAGGCCCTTGTTGGCGATCGCCCCGTAGGCGGCAGCCAGCTGAAGGACGGTCGTCGTGATGCCCTGGCCGAACGAGGCGGTGGCCGACCAGATGTCGCCGTTCCGGGTGAGCGCGCTCAGGTTGCCCGGCACTTCGGACTGGAGCGTCACTCCGCTTTTCTCGCCGAATCCGAAATCACGCGCGTACTTCAAAAAACTTGGCGCGCCCAGGCGGTGGGCGACTTCGACCAGCCCGGTGTTGAGCGATTCGGCCAGCACGTCGGTCATCGTGACGCGCCCATGCGCCTTGAGATCCGAGTTGCGGATGGTGAACGGCCCGATCTTCACCTCGCCCGGATCGTCGAAAACCGTGTCCGGCGTGACCCGGCCGGCGTCGACGGCGCCGGCCATCGTGACCGTCTTGAAGACCGAACCGGGTTCATAGGCGCTGAAAATTGCGGCATTGTTGTAGACGTCGGGATTCCCGACGTTGCCGTAGTCGTTGGGATCGAAAACCGGCGCGTTGCACATGGCGACGATCGCGCCGGTTTTCGGATCCAGAATGACCAGGCTGCCCCGTTCGGCCTGGTGTTTTTGCACGGCTTCCTCCAGCTTCTGGCAGGCCACGTATTGGACGGTGCGGTCGATCGTCAGCACGATATCGTCGCCGTCCTTGGCCGGCTTGAGCGTGTGATTGCCGACGGCGATCAGGCGTCCGACCGAATCTTTCTGCGATTCGAGATAGCCCTGGCTGCCGGAGAGCTCAGCGTCGTACCAGCCTTCGATGCCGTAGTGCCCGCTCCGGCCTTGGGCGCTTTCGCCCACGAAGCCGACCGCCTGCGCGCCGAAGCGGCCCTCCGGGTAGAAACGGGCGTCTTCCTCGCTGAAACCGAGGCCGTCGATCTTGAGCGCCTCGACTTTGGCGCGCGCATTGTCGTCGAGCTTGCGGGCGACGACGCGATAACGCTCCTTCGGATCGGAAATTTTCGCCGCGATATCGGCGGGTTCCATGCCGAGGATCGGCGCAATCGCCCGGGCGGCGGCGGCCGGGTCCTTCAGATGATTCGGTTCGGCGTACAGCAGGTTCAACTTGCGGTTGGTGGCCAGAAGGAACATCTGATCGCCCGCGCCGCCGTCATGCGCATAAATGCGGCCGCGCTCCGGGAAGAGATGTCGGAACAGGTCGTGCTGACCTTCGGCCAACGCCGAATAAAAATCGTGCGCCAGCACCTGTACCCGGAAAAGCTGCGCGACGATCACCAGGCTCACGACCAAAAATCCCAGCCGGACGAAGCGCAGGCGCGTCATAAGCCGAAACCGAAGAGCGTGCCGGGACCGTTCGGATTCATCCCCTTTTCGACTTCCAGGCCGTCCGTCCACCCGTCGCCGTCGGTGTCGGGATTCCACGGATCGCTGCCATAAAACGCTTCCTGACTGTCGGACAAGCCGTCCCGGTCGCTATCGGTCGCGGCGACCGCGAAGGACTGGCCGTTCGGCAGTCCGAGAGTGCCGGTGCCGCTCCCGACCGCAGCCGAGACCGCGCGATCCCCGGCCAGGTTCAGGCGCTTCAGGAACGACGGTCCCAGCACGTCCTGCACGTCACGCGCGTCGGGCGCCTGCACCGCGACCGGCAGGCCGTAATTGCTGAAATCGAGGCGGAGAATGGCCCCGCCGGCCGTCGATCCGTCGGCGGCCGAAAGCTGCGTCTGGAGCTGCAGGCGCAGGAAGCGTCCGTCGCGCCGCCCGATCCAGACTTCGCCGTAGGGCTGGCCCCAACGGATGATCTGATCGGTGACCGCCAGCACGTCGGCCGGAGCCAGTTCGGCGGACGAGCGCAGCTGTCGGTATTTCATGAGCAGCGCGGAAAGCGCCTGCATGTCGGCTTCGACGACGAAATGATCGGCCTCCTGGCCGCCGATGGTTTCGGCTGGAAGCGTTTTCCGGACTTTGAAGAGATCGAGCGTCGCGACCGCTTTCCGCAGCGCTTCGAGACCGGCGGTATCCAGCGGCCGCGCGGACAAGGCGGCTTCGCCGGGCGGAACGAGAAATTCGGAGAACGGCCGGTCATGCCTGACCCAGAGGCCGATCAACTTGCGGACGTCGGGGCTGTCGAGATTGTCGGCGGCATCCAGGCGAAGGTAATGGGCGCCGTCTTTGCGGCGCGTTTCGCCGGAAAGCTTCGAGAGCCTGCCGTCGGCCTGCTGGCGGAATTCGAAGGTCAGCGCGGAGGCGGGCTTGAGAGGATCGGTCCGGTCGAGATCGGCGTGCACGGTCATGTCGACACCGGTCGCGTCGGACGCCAGCGGTCCGGCCGCCGCCGAAGCGCCGAGCAGGCTGCCGATCGCTTCGACGTGCATGGTTTTTTCCGAAGCCAGAAGACCCTGCGCGCGGCGCAGAACGGCCTGCGGCGCGGGATGGCGGAGCCACAAGAACAGCCCCGCGAAAGCGGCCAGCAGGACGGCTGCGATGGCGATGTTAATCTTTTTTCTCATCGAGATAGATGCGCCCTTTGAGCGAAGGCGGCAGGTAGTCCTGATCGACCGGTTCCGAAAAATCCGGATTGTATTTGTAGCCTTTCCCGTAGCCGAGATCCTTCATCAGCTTGGTGGGCGCGCTGCGCAGATGCAGCGGCACGCCTTCGTTCGGGAACTCGCGGATGTCGGACTGCACTCTGCCGTAGGCGGCATAGAGCGCGTTGGATTTCGGGGCGCGGGCGCAGTAGGCCACGGCTTGGGCGAGGATGACGTTGCATTCCGGCAGGCCGATCTGGTGGCAGGCCTGGGTCGCCGCCACGCACTGCACAAGCGCCTGCGGATCGGCCAAGCCGATGTCTTCGGAGGCGAAACGTGTGACGCGCCGGGCGACGTAGAGCGGGTCCTCCCCCGCCTCGAGCATGCGGCCGAGCCAATAGAGCGCGGCGTTGACGTCCGATCCGCGCATCGACTTGTGCAGCGCCGAAATGACGTTGTAATGCTCCTCGCCCTGCCGGTCGTACAGAAGATGGTTCTTTTGAAGCGTCCTGGAGAGCGCTTCCTTTTTCAAGTGTACCACGCCCCTGGCGTCCGGCCGAACGCTGCGCAATCCGAGTTCGAGGCCGTTCAGGGCCGAGCGCCCGTCGCCGTTCGCCACGGCCGCCAGATAATGCAGCGCGCCTTTTCCGGGCCGGATCCTGTAGGGATAGACCGCACGCTCCCGGACGAGCGTGAGAGCGCGGGCGAGCAGCGTTTCGATCGCCCCGGTCGAGAGCGGCTGCAGCACGAACACCCGGCTGCGCGAAAGGAGCGCGCCGTTGATTTCGAACGAGGGGTTCTCGGTGGTGGCGCCGATCAACGTGACGGTGCCGTCTTCGACGTGCGGCAGGAAGGCGTCCTGCTGGGCCTTGTTCCAGCGGTGGATCTCGTCGACGAAAACGATCGTGCGCTCGGCGCGCAGCAGCCGGCACTCGCGGGCTTCCCCGACGGATTTCTTCAGCTCCGCGATGCCGGAGGTGGTGGCCGAAAGCGGCACGAAGCGCGATGCGGTCATGCCGGCGATGATGCGCGCCAGGGTGGTTTTGCCGACGCCGGGCGGACCCCAGAAGATCATGGACGGGATGGCGTCCAGCTCGAGCAGCGTCCGGAAGGCGGAACCGGGCCCGACCAGCGCTTCCTGACCGACGAAATCGTCGAGCGTCGCCGGCCGCATCAGTTCGGCCAACGGCGCGTGCGTCTGCTTGGTTTTTTCGGATTGATGGGCAAAGAGGTCCATGCTTCCATCCTACACGAACGTAAGGCGAACGGGTCAAGCCAAGGGGTGGACGGCCCGGAAAAGGAAAATCCCCGCGCGTAACGGGGACCTTCCATGGTCGGAATGACAGGGATTGAACCTGCGACCTCTCGCACCCGAAGCGAGCGCTCTACCGCTGAGCTACATTCCGGAACGTGGCCATCCTACATGACGAAAAGCGGGTTGGCAAGAGTCAGCATCCGGTACCGACAGCCAAGAACATCGGGTCTTCCGATAGGAACCTTCCGATCGCCGGGTCGTAATAGCGGGCTCCCATGTAGCTGAGATTCGTGCCCACGTCATACTCATGCCCCGCAAAAGTGCGCTGGCCGACACCCGCTCCGGCTTCCAGTGAGTTGTCGACAGTTCGCCTGGACGCCGCATAGGCATCACGTCATCTTAAAGCTCGAGCTGCGTCCCATGATGCCAGCCATCAATTCTCCTGCCTGACTGCTGCCACGAACTCTGCCGGCGTGACGATTCTCAGTTTGCTCCCAAGCTGTACTAGATCCTGCTGGATCTCCGAAGTGAAGTGTTTGGTGTTCGACGTAACCAAGTAGTCTGCGGTGAGGCAGTTGTTGCTGGCGAAGTAGATGTTGTCGGTGGGATCAGCCGGAATGTAAATCGGAGGAGTAACGAGAAGCCGATCGAACAGCGCCTTGTCCTGAAACATATTGAAATAGATCCCGACCACCTCCGGCTTTTTCAGGAAACCATCTTGCAGCTTCTCGCGCATCTTGCGGCGGTACTCATCGAGTATCTTGGCGTTGGATTCAAGCAAGAAATGTCCGGCCTCGAACCACCGCAGGATCAGCAGCAAGTTCGATTCCTCATGGTCGTTCTCCTTGGCGTGGATCCCGGAGATGACGACGCTCGTATCCAGGACGACACGCCGAGCTTGACTGGTGAGCATGGGGCTTGGGCGTACAGCGGGAGTTAATCGACGCTTTTTGGTTACCAACAGGCGCTCTAGGTAGGGTAATGAAGCAGAACGGCGGATAGACGGTTGTAACGACACCTTTCCTAAACCCCAGCGCGGGCACGGAAGAAAATCCAACAAGTAATCCGCGAGCCCACCCTAACCAGCAACTTGTTCTACCGAAGGAGCTTGCTCTGTGAAATTTGGCGACTCGCTGATACCGGCCGCGTTCCAAACCATATCGAACACAGGCTTCAATTTCTGAGCGAGATCATCCTCGGATTTTTCCAACAGCACTTCTGGCAACAGCAAGTCCTTCTGCCTGATCGGCACGGGGCGTTCGAATGTGCCAAATGGCACATGCACCGTCAGGCCGTGCACTCCAACCAAGGAAACAAACACATAATAGGGCGGGTCAAAGCCAAGCTTATCGAGCATCTTTCGCATCTTATCTACATAAGCCAGCGTCGATACCTCCAAATCATACATAGCAATCGTCTTGTTTTGTGACCCCGCCGCCCCAGTCAGCTTCACACTGTCATATACTTCGATTTTTCCGTCACGATACAGCTGCGTATAGTGCCACGACCCTTTTTCCTGATTGGGTGTGTAGAGGACTACACCCTCCAGATTGATGTGGTGGCTGTAGCCGCGAACATTCGGAAACGGCGTGAACAGACTCTCCTTGCCATCGTTCATATCCTCGATGACTCGTGGCGACAAGCGTTGCGTGGCATTGAATGCGGACAGAGGAATGATGTGAATCCCGATAAACCTATCTGTCGACATCACGGGTAGCGGTGCCTCATCCGCTTGTATATCCGAAATCCGTACTTCCCGGAACCGCCGGATACGTTCCACAATCTCGCCTGACTGCAAGAAGGCGACCCGCAGCTCGCCCACATCCATTGGATACTTTCCGTTGCTGTTCCGCTTGTAAAACTTGTCGTGCCCGCCAAAGACGACCCGATGTGGCGCTTGCAGGCTGGCCCGTATCCGCAGCACCAACACAGTTTTGTCTTCCCATTGAATCGGTCGTATCTCCACAGAAATTCTCGGGGAGATCCCGTCGCGGATAATGTTTTCCAACCTCGCTATCTCCGCGTCGGCGTCTATCGCGACCAAGCCGATTTTAGGATCTAAAATTCCCTCATCTTCTCGAACACCGTATATCAAGTCGCCTCCGAGAGTGTTCGCGAAGGAAGAAACATCCTTCAAAAACTCCCTTTTACTGTCGTCTATTTTCTCGGGAAGTTCTGACTTGTACTCTAATGTCTTTCTTTCGAGGACACTGTTCTCCACCAACGCTTGAATGTCCCCGACCGCAACATCTTCTAGTCGCTTGTCCAGCATACTCTCTTCTTTGCTTTAACCAATCAGCCTACGATGCCTTTCCTAAACCCCTACGTCGGAGCATGGAAGAAGAACCACGCGATAGTCGCGGATCCACGCGCATCAATTGCGCAGGAACGGAATCACAATTTGCACGACAGCAAGTACCGCCATCGCCCAAGTCAATTGAAGCGTTCGGCGATTGAACCGTTCTGTAGTCTCATTATTCTTGTCGAGACTGGTCACGAGCGCCTCCATTTTCTCAATCAACCTCCTATTTAATTCCGCTTGCGCCTCCTGCGCCTTAAGGCCGCTAGGCGTACCAATAACGACCGCACCCACAGTCTTCACCAGTTCTTCATTTGAAGCCGTGTTCATAGGTAGGCTCGTTGGTGATTCAATTCACCGTCCAATTAAGTACCACTAACTGGGCATACAGGATGACGGCTTGAAGCACGATCAGCCCCCCACCGATCAGAACTGGTTGCCACTTTTTTCTTTCCTGCCCTTCGGCAATCGACTTGATAGCAGTTATCACCGCCAGAATCATAACTGGATAAAGTATCGTGAAACCTTCGAGCTCCCATCGCCAAGGACCATGATTGGTACCGCCCTTGTACCAATCAGTTGCAGACGGCAGTTTCCCAAGGGCACGTTCAACGGCATAAATCACAAATGGCAATACACCGAGAAGCACGGTCCACAATGACAGCTTCTTCGTTGAGCGACTGATTTCCATACTATTTCTTGTTAAGAATTTTGTGGAATGCATCGCTCATTTTCTGAGCCCCGTCAACAAAGACGTTTGTGTTGTAGTTGGGGTTCTGAATCTGAGCGTTAATACGTTGTCCGTATTCAGATGACCCGTTGTACTTCGTGCCAACTATAGCGGGGTCATTCGTATTTTCCTTGCCCATGATACTGGACAAGTATTGCGTGCCGGCATCGATGTTCTTGGCTGGATCCCTTGCTAGATCAGTTTTGGTGTAGTCGCCGAATTCCTTGCCTACACCTCCACTGACCTGCATCATGCCAACGCCTCCATCATACCCTCCCAATCGACTATCAGGGAAAAGGTAGTCCTTAGCCGTTTCTGTAGGCAGAAGGTGTGACTGCTCTTCATAGATAATCGAATTGACTAACTGTGGACTCACACCATATTTACTGGTAGCAGAACTGACTGTCGATTGATTCCGTTGGATTGCGTTCATGCCTCTTTCGTGGCCACCCAAAACCTCGCCCGCTTTCATTATTAAGCCATGTAGACCTGAGTAACCTTGCCAATTGTAGAATCCATACCACCAGAAGTTGCCGTCCGGATCAATATTAACGATTGGATTGTTCCGTGCGTAGCTATAGCTATTGAGGCCTTGTGGGTCAGACAGATATTTCTCCACGGTGACACCAGTCTTGTTCTTGAGAGCATTGGGGTCGCCTACAGCCAAAAATGCTGGGTCTTGGCTAAGGAACCTTCCGACCCCGGCGTCATAGTACCTCGCACCCATATAGGACAATCCTGTCCCCACGTCATACTCCTGCCCCGCAAACTTCCTCACTTCGGAGAAGCCTGCCGGTTGATTGTCGACGCGCAGGTTGCCCCAAGGCTGGTAGTCGAGGTTCTCGACGAGCGTACCGGTCGCGGAGGTGACGACCGAGGCGCCGGTCAGATGGTCGGTATGTTCGTAGCGGACGACGGCCGTGGAGGTGGAACCCTCGACGGTGGCGAGGAGCGTTCCGTCGGCGAAAAGATGCTTGGTGGCCTTGCCGCCGGACAGCGAATAGTGGTCGCCGGCATACAGGGTGACGACCGTACCAGCAGTCATGCGGGTGCGGACGCCGTTCCAGTCGTAGGCGAAGGTGGAGGTGGCGCCGTTCACGAAGGCGGAAGCCAGTTGGTCAAGGTAGTTCCAGGTGAAATTGGAAGTTCCTTTTGTCTTCAAGTCGCCGTTCGAGTCGTACGAGAGCAGGAGGCTGCCGATGGAGGTGGCGGCATGCGGGTTGGCGTTGCCGGCGCCGGAGTAGGCATAGCTACCGGCACCGGTCCGGAAGGTCAGGTTGCCGATCGGGTCATAGGCGAAGGTTTGCAGTCCTCCGCCGGTCGCGGCAGTCGTACTGGCCGAGGTCAGGCGGTTCAGGGCGTCATAGGCGTAGTCGCTGGCGTGGGCGTTCGTTGTGACTCCGGCATCGGTGATCCTCGTCAGGTTGCCGCCGGGATCGTAGGTATATGCGATGTCTTGCAGCTTCGCACCGCCGGGAATCGTGGTCTGCCGATTCGTCAGGTGGTAGAGCTTGGCGGCGTCGTAGGTGTTGGTCGCGGTCGTACCGTTTCCGAATGCCAAGAGCGTCGGCTTGTCGACCGAGGAATAATCGAGGTTCGAAACCACATCGGCCCAAGCGCCGCCGGACTCCTTGCGCTGGACCTTGTCGATCCGGCCGCCGGCACCGCGCAGGTACTGGACCTGGGAAGCATCCGGGTAGGTCATGGTGACGACGTTCCCCTGGCGGTCGTAGGTTTTGTCGGTCTGGAAGGCAGTTCCCAGGATCGTCTTCGTTTCACGCGTCGGCTGCCCGGTCGGGCCATACAGGAAGCTGACGGCTCCGCCCGCGTTCACGGCCGAACAGACATGGCCTTTGCCGTATTGGCAGCTGTCGTACGCATAGGTCGCGTCGGTGCCGCTCGTGGAGGTGTAGTCTTCGCTGATCGGACGGTTCAGATCGTCGAAGACGTAGTTGACCGTCAGGTTCTTGGGACTCAGCACGCTCGTGCGGTTGCCGGCGTCATCATACGTGTACGTCCAGGTACCGAACGTGCCGTCGGCGGGCGCGTGGAGATCCTGGGCCGTGAGCCGGCGGCCGAGGCCATCGTACGTGAAGCTGCGGACGTTGCCCGAGGCGTCCGTGATGCCGGTCAGGTTTCCGCCACCGTCGTAGGCATAGGCCGTCACGAAGGTGTTGGTGGCGTTCAGGACTTCCTCGACGCGGTTCAAGCGGCCGTAGGCGTCATGAAACAGGCTCTTGACGCTCCCGCGCGGGTCGGTGACGGTCGTCTTCCATTTGTCATACGCGGACGAGGTCGTGCCCACGGCGTTGGCGACGGAGATGGGACGCTTCAGAGCATCGTAAACGTAGGTCGTGTAAAGCGTGGCATCGGTCGTCGGCGAGGTGCGCGCCGATCCCGTCGAGAAATACGGTAAGGACGTCTTAGCGACGAGCTCGCGGGCGTCGTAGGCGGTGTCGCTCGTGGCGTACGTGTTCGCGGCCTCGACCGCTTTCCGGCTCTGCACCGGACGGCCGAAGCCGTCGAAGTAGGTGTAGGCGTCGACGGAACTGGCGCTGTTCAGGTAGTCGGTCTCCCGCACGACACTCCCGAGGAGCGCATCGGTGTACGCGAAGGCCGCTCTCGTAACGAGGGTCGAGCTTGTCGACTGGTCGGGCTGCTTCTCGGCCGTCACGCGGTCGAGTCCGTCGAAGACGGTCTGCGTGACGAGCAGATTCGGATCGGTGGCCTGTTTCGGCTTGCCGGCCGAATAGTCGTACTGATACTGGCTAACGAGACTCAGCGGACTCGTGACGGTCGCCGGGTAAAGCTTGGCGGCGTCGTAGCCATACGAGGTGACCTTGCCGCGCGGGTCGGTGTCGGAAGTAACCAGCCCGTAACTGTCGTAAGCCTTTTGCGCATTCACGTAGAGCGATCCGGACTTCCAGCGCTCCGTCTTGGTGAGATTGCCTTTGGTGGCGCTGCCGAAGGAGAGGGTGTCGTAGTACTGCTTGGTGTCGCTCACGGTTGCGCCGCTCTGGTCGGTCACGAGCTCGCGGGTCTTGAGGCCCGCCGGACCGGAGGCGGCATAACTGCTGGCCGTGACGGTCTTGTCGGAGCCGATGTCCGTGAACGCACCGTCATCGCCGGCCGTCACTTCCCCGCTGTTCGTGGCGCTTGTCAGATTGCCGCGGCTATCGTACCCGTATTCGACGGCCGCGTCGCGGTGCGTGCCGCTACCGTCATAATCCTTTCGCGTCTCACGGGCGAGTTGCACGAAGGCACGGCCGTTGCCCAAATCTGTCTGGTCCCACTTGTTGATCGCCACGCTGAAGAGATTTCCGGAGGCATCCCGGGTTTCTTCACGGTAGCGCCTGCCGATCTTGTGGAAGGAGTCAAGGTACTCGCCCGTCCCGGTCGCCGAGGCGTCGCCTTGGTGATAGTAGGTCGTAATGCTTGCTCCGGTCGCGTCGGTCGCCACAGACTTGGCAAAGCCGGAGAATGTGCGGTCATACGCGCTGGCATAGCGATACTTGCCGCCCTGGTACGAGAAGGTCGACGTTTCGACCGCGCCGAAGCCGTTGTCTCTCGCCTCGGTCGCGACGACTTGGAGCGCGGAGGGTAGCACGGAGTTCAGGAGGCCTGAACCGTCCCGGTACGTCGGCGTGGCCTGATATGACCATCGGTACGCGCCGCCCTGCGTGGTGGTGGCGGAGGTGAGGAGCTCGGGGGCGGAGCGGCTGTGATAGATGCCCTGATCTGCGTAGGGATAATCGTATGCTTCGCTGTCTCTCAGGATGTCATCCTTGCCGTCGCCGTCGAAGTCGGCGATCCTGGTACCGACATCGTAATATTTGGCCACGGGAGTAGCATAAGAATAAAATATGAAGGAACCGGGCGGCGACCAGCCGCTCGCCTCAGCCCAACCGTGACCGGTGTTGATGTAGGCGTCCTTGTAGGCAGTGTACACATGCGGCGTCTGATTCTGGTCATCCTGAAGCATGTATTGAACGGCGTCGACCAAGCCATCGTTATTCACGTCCATGAAGCGCGTGCCCGCATCCTGAGACATGCCGATTTGGCCGTCATTGGTGCACGTCGATACCGGCAAATCCCAGCCGGCATCGCGAAGCCAGTGACCCGCTCCGTCGTTGAGGTACACGCTGCTCGTGCCCGTGTAGCCGCTGCTCGCACAGCCCGTGACCATGTCGACCAGGCCGTCGCCGTTCACGTCGACGATCCGGGTGCCTTTGTCGTATCTGCCGTCCGAGTAGCTGAACGGTGCAGTGCCGTTTTTCGTCCAGCCCGCGCCATTGTTGTAGTAATTCCCGGCGTTGCGTTGAAGGTCATAGCCGGTACCGCTCACGCTCATGTCGACCAGACCGTCGCCGTTCAGGTCGGCGAAGCGGACCGAGTTGTCGTGAGGGTCGCCGTTCGCGTCCCAGATCAGAAACGGTACGCCCGGCGCCCAGACCGTTGATTGGGCCCAGCCGAAGCCCGTGTTGAGATACGCGATCTGCGTGTACGTCTCCGTACCGTCTTGGTTCTCGGAGAGCGTGCTGAGCAGCAGGTCGACCAGACCGTCGCCGTTCACGTCCACGAATCTGAGGCCAGAATCGGCAGGCGGAGCGCAGTTGCAGGTATAGTAGGCCGTCGGCAGCGGAATCTGCCATGAGGGATTCAGGACCCAGGTGTTCTGTCCGGAGTTGAGGAAGACGTCGCTCGTCGTGGCGCTGCAATAAATGCACAGGCCGCTGACCTCGTCGACCAAGCCGTCGCCGTTGATATCGATCAGGACCTTCCCCCAATCGAAACCGTTCGCCACCGTGTTGAAACCGGGATCGGTCGTTTTAGTCCAGCCGGGCGAATTCGTGGCGGACTGGTAACCGAACTGCATCGCGGGAAGCGTCGTCGGGTTCGAGGATTCGTCATATCCGGTTTCGGTGACGGAGGCGAGAAGCGAACGCGAACCGTTCGTACCAGCCGTGTATCCAGGAACATATTTGCGCGTCAGGACGCCGCCGATCGCCACGTCGATTTCCGAAATGCGCGAAGCCGTTGTCACGCCGAAACCCGCCTCATAGGTCGTTGAAACATCGGATCTGGAAGCGAGCGCGAAGGTGACCGTAAAAGGTCCGTCCGTCGCTGCGTGTCCGGTATACGTGATGCGGTATGGATAGACCTGACCTTGGGACTTCGCATACTCGTATTTGACGTAGTTGTCGTTCGTGTCCCGGATCTCGTCGAGATACCAGCGGAACGCCGCCGTGGTGGTGGCGTTGTCCAGGCGCGAAGCGGCCGTCGTGCCGAACTTGTAGATCTTGCCGAGCTTGTCGGTCACGATCCAGGAATTGCTGGCGGAGGAATAGGCGTATGCGTTGAAGCTGCCCTGCTCGACCTTGGCGGCGTAGGTGCCGGTCGCGGTCTGGACCAACTCTCCGTCCATGTCGGAGCTGAAGACAGGATTGGTGTACAGCTTCTCGACGCCGTATCGATTGAGGCGACCGACCGTGGGAATGTTCAGCGCCCAGCCGTATCCGACCAGATTGTTCTGATCGTTCCGCTGGCTGTTGTATTCGAGCTTCAGATCCGGCTGCAGGCCATTCCGGCCGGGCGGGACGGAAATCGGAACCGTATAGCGCAACGCGCCGGTCGACTCTTCGACGTTCGGTTCGACGGTCCGTGCGGGCCCGTTCCGGTAGGTCGTCAGCGCATCCGGTGGAGCATTGCCCGATGAGGCGGACGCGGGCTGTGTAACCGGCTGTGCAGCGGTACGATCGCCATCCGATGCAGCGCTCGCACCACCGGCTTGAGAAGCCTCCGCCACCGTATGATCGACCCCGGTTTGATCCGCTGCGGGTTCCGATACGGCCGCGAACGAGGCCCGGGCTGCGAAGAAAATTACCATTATCGACCAGAGCAGGTACGGAACGGAGCGCCGGGAGGTGCGCAGTGGCATACGGTGGCTGAAGCGTGAATGAGAATCGTGGCTGTAGTCTGCCCATACCTGCCCATCGTCACGCAAGACCCCCGCACGCGTCTGTCCGGCAAACGGCCAAAAACCCCGGTATTCCCGGGGTTTTGACGGCGCATTCAGAACGGCATCGTCAGGTTGATCGGATCTGGTTTCGCCGCCGGCATCTTCAGGTCGACCCGGATCGCTTTCCGGGCGCCGCTGCGATCGTGATAAAAGACTTCGCCGTGTTCACGCCCGTACTCGTAGACTTCCTTCGTCACTTTGACATCCATCAGGCAGTAGTCGCGCAGCTTGTCGAGTTCGCCCTTCCGGAAGAATTCGATCGCCTGGAGGCCGTGCCCGGACTTGCCGTAGCCGAGCGTGGCCGAAGCGACATCGTCGAGCTTGACCCGGAAACCGAGCGTCTTCGAGATCTCTTCCAGAAGATCGAGGCTCGGAAAGCGCGCCACGTCTCCCGGATAGTAGGCGTTCATGACCAGATAATCGAATCCCTTGGTGTTGTAGCCGATGATGCGGTCGGCGCGCTCGAGGCGCGGCCAGAGATTCGGCAGCTCGTGCTCGAGATAACTGGCGTATTCGCCGGTCTCGTAATAATAGACGCCAATCAGCGAGATCTTGAGCTTGTCATGATTGGCTCCGCCGACGTCGGCGAAGCTGTTCTGCGTTTCGATATCGAGCACGACTTCCCTGGACATAGGCTGGCGACAAGAAAAGTAAGGCCTTCCTCCAAGGCGCCGGAGCAGACGCGGATCAGCGTTTGGCTTTGATCGGATTCGTGACGCCGCCGTCGTCTTCCGGATAACAGGAGCCGACCTCCACGCGTCCGTTGGCGCTGCGTTTCACGTAATAACCGGTGTTGCTGCGGTCATAGCGGTCGACCGTATTGGTGCCGCGCGGGTCGACCGGCATTTCGGCGATATAGGTGTCGACCAGAGCCGGGTCGGCCTGCAGGTTGGCATAGCCGGTCGAAGTGCCGGCGCCGGTCAGGCTGTCCGGACAGTCCGTCACGGTCGGGATGGTGCCGGCCGTGCCGATGACGAGCGTCTGATCGACCGCGGTGGCGGCGCCGATCGCGGCCGGCAACGCGCCTTTGGCGTCGGCGGTGTAGTTCAGGATGGCGTTCAGGATGGCGTTGACCTCGGAGGAGCGCCGCGCGTTGCGGGACTGGCGCAGACGCTTGGCAGGATCGACCGCCACCAGCGTGATGGCCGCCAAGACTCCCAGAATGCCGATGACGATCAGGAGCTCGATCAGGGTGAAGCCTTTCCGTTCAAAGCGCATACCTGGGAGGCCTGGGAGCTCAGCGCTTCACGCCGATCGGCACGACGCCGGAACCTTCGTCTTCGGGATTGCAGGCGCCGACCTGGACGCGGCCGTTGACGCTGCGCTGGACGTAGTAGCCGGTCAATCCATTGTTATAGGTGACGGTGCCGTTGCTGCCGGACGGATCGATCGGCATCGACGCGATGTAGGTATCGACGAAAGCCGGATCGCTGCCGATGTCGGACATGCGGTAGACCGGGCTGGTTTGGCCGATGCCGGCGGCCGGGCAGGCCGATGCCATCGTCGCGGTCGTGTTGGTGCCGGAGTTGCCGAGGATTTGAATGATGTTGGCGCCCGTGCTGGTCGAAGAACTGATGCCGGCCGGCAGCGTCCCCTTGTTGTCGACCGTGTAGTTCAGGATGGCGTTCAGGAGCGCGTTGACTTCAGCGTAGCGCCGCGCGTTGCGGGCTTGCCTCAGCCGCCTGGCAGGATCGACGGCCACCAGAACGACCGCCGCCAGGATGCCGAGAATGCCGATGACGATCAGGAGCTCGATCAGGGTGAATGCCTTCCGACCGTTCGTGACGGCGTCGTGCTCGTTCATACGTTTAACGCTGAGCGTGTGGATAATTAAAGTGAAAACTCCCCCTTAGTATAGCACAGCGTGTCATGACCCGCTCCGGACGGCGGTGGCCCGGATCGTCAGGCGGGCCATTCCCGTTCCGGCATCGAAATCCGCGACCTGAAAAGATCGATTTTCAAAGCGATATCCGGAGGCATCTTCTGCGGGGCCGAGTTTCGCCGCCAACGCTTCGGTCAAGAGCTGCTGGACTTGGGAATGCTCCAAAACATAAGCTTTTGCCTTGCCGCGCGCCCTGGATTCGAATTCGCCGGTCGGCACGCCGACCGGCGGCAATCCTTCCGCCCGAAAGTCCGGGAGATCGATGAGATCGCCGAGAGCGACCGCATTCGTCCCGGCGGCCGAGAGGGCGTTCTGCAACGCCTCGTCGAGCGCGGCTTGGCGCAGCCCGTTTTCATCATGCAGGCGTTCTTCTTCGGTGTACGGATCGCCCGCGAACGTTTCGCCTCCCCGCATGGGTTGCGTCGATTCGCCATACAGGCTCTTTTGGAGAGCCGGTGCGAGTCCAGGGATGGTGAAGCGTCCGGCCGCAACGTCCCCCGCCGCTCCGGCCTGATCGGCCGTAACCGTGGCCTGCACCCGTCCATGGGCCGGAACCTTCGCGGCCCGATCGAGGCGGAACTGCACGCCATCCGGAGAAAGCAGCCGGGTCGAAGCGACGAGCGCGCGTGCCGTGCCGGTGTCGTTCACGATATCGAGCGTCCCCTTCGCCTGACCGTCGACGGCATGCGCGGCATGCGGCACCGTTTTTGCCACCGCATAGCTGACGTCAAGAGGCCGACCTGCCAGCACGCCGTTTTCCGCCGAGAAAACGGATCCCATCGTGACCGCGACTGCCACGTCAACCGGCGAAACCTGCATGACCCCGCCAACCGACGGCGAAGCGCGGCGGGCGCCGAAACGTTTCCAACCGAGAAACCCGCCGCCCGCGATGACCGCCGCCGCAAGCGCGATCAGCACTCCGCGCCTTATGCCGGATCGGGAAGCGCCTTTGGCCCCGGAGACGGCGATCTTCGAAGCGGCGGACAGGAAATTCAGCTCCTGAAATTTCCGGACATTCGCGGCGCGCAGACCCAGACCGAGCGCCATCGTCAGCAGCACGCCGCGCGTCCGCAGTCCCGCCTGCTCCAGTTCAGGGCTGGGCTGGAGGGATTTCCAGGGATCGGCGGCTTCTACGATCCGCCCGGATCCGAACGATTCCGCCGCGCGGGCGAGCAGACCGGGCAGCCGCGCGCCGCCGCCGCAGACCAGCACGTTGCCGATCTTCCTTCCGCTTTTTTCCTCGTAGTAGGCGATCGCTTCGCGCACGCCGGCGCAGATCGCGTCGACGGCCGACCGCAGGGCGCGCTCCTCCTTGCCGCCGGTGCCGCCTGAAAGCCCGTGCTCCTTCTTCATCGTCTCCGCCTGTTCCGATGACAGGCCTCCGGCCCCGGCGACCGCGGCCGTGAATGCCTCCCCCGCTTCCGGCAGCGTTTCAGAAAAATGGATGCCATCGCGGTCATAGACGGAAATGTCCGTGCCGCGCGCGCCGATGTCGATCAGCGCCACCGGAGAAGGCGAGGCTTTGTCGAGAACGGCACGGGCGATGGCGGAGGATTCGGCTTCCAGCGCGACAGGAACGAGACCGATCGAACGGCACAGGTGGAGATACGCCTCGAGGACGGTTTTCCGCACGGCGGCATAGTAGACGTCCTTCGTGTCGGGCCGCTGAGCGATGACGGCATGGCTGGCGGCCAGCTCGTCGTGCGGGTACGGGAAGTAGCCGTCGGCTTCGCGTGCCAACGACGCGCCGAGCTCACGGTCGTCCGCCAGGCGCGGCACCTCGAAAACGTGCATGTAAACCTGCGACTCCGGCAGGGCGAGGGCGACCTTCACGGTTCCCTTCGGAAGCGGAGGCGTCATCCGGTCCCGTAACAGCTTCCGCACGGTCATCGCCAGGCCTTCGGCGTCGACGATCTCGCCGTTCTGGACCATTCCCGGCGGGAGTGGCGACTCGCCATACGAAACCAGGGTGGCGCGCGTGCCGACCCGAAGGACGGCAACCGCCTCGACCGAGCGGTCGGAGATGTCGAGGCCCAACGCTGGCTTACGAAGCAGATTCATGGAACGCACAATGTGCGTCCATCGTACACCAGAGCCTCAATTGGATTCCAGCCACGAATTGACGATGACGGTTTTGGCGTTGCCCGCCGCGTTGAATTTCAGCGTGACGTTGGCATCGATGGCGCGGCTGTTGTTGGCGTAGGTCGCCGTGGCCGACACCAGCCGGGTGTTGCCGCCGGGATTGACGACCGTCACCACGCAGCTTCCGCCGGAGAGCGCATAACTGCCGCCGGCGTAGCCGCCGTTTTGTTTGAAGCGATTGACGGCGTCTTCGAGGCAGCCATCGGCGACGGAAAACGCCTGGTTGCCGTCTTCCACGATACCGGAGAGCAGCAGCTCGTCGCGTCCGATCGCCGCCCCGACCAATCCGGCGGCCAGGAGCACCGCCATCAGCACCAGGACCGTGACCATCGCGATGAAACCCTTGGGGGGATGGCGCATATCAATCCCGGCGCACCACGGCCGTGCCGCTGGCGGAAAGGCTGTAAGAGAGCAGCTTGTCGGCAAAAGGACCCACATAGGACACCGTCAGCTCGACCGTGACGGCGGTCGTGTTGCCGATCGGCGCGTCTTTGCTGAAGCGCAATTTCTGCACGACCACCTCGCCGGAGGTAAGCGGCGTCGCGGTGGCGGAGCCTTCCCTGATCCGCAGCGCGCCTCCGGACACGTCGAAAACGGTCGGCGTGGTCGAGGTTGCAACCGTGTCGAGCGCGAGCGTGCCCATATCATCGTCAAAGACCGAGGCGGCGTTGATTTTGGCCGCCTGCCGAACCGTCCGCAGAATGCGCTGAAGCCCGAAACGGCTCTCCTGCCCGACGCGGGAAATGATGAGCGCCTTATTGTAGCTCTTGGTGTAGTCGACCGCGAAGGCGATGACGCCCGTCAGAAAGAGACCGATCAGCCCGAAATACAGGATGAAGTCGACGAGCGTGAAACCGGGTCGCGTTCGGTGCGGATCATTCATAGGTCATGGTGAGGTCCTGCACGGATGGCGTCATCGACGTGTCGCTGGTCGAAAGCGTCAGCTGATACTGAAGGTAGCGCGCCGACGGCAGGGCGATCGGCGAACCGGTGGCGGAGGAAAAATACGGCCCCCAGCCCGACCAGCTGCCGTCGGGCGAAGACGTATTGCCGTTCCGGGCCGAGACGCGCAGCGCCGTGTTGGCCGGAGTGATCGCATTCCAAAAGGCCGTCTGAAACGTGGAAGTGGCGCTGTCGGTGTCGAGCACCGAAGAGAAGAGCGTGCCCGTTCCGACGTAGGCGATCGGATCTTTGATCAACTCCCCCGCATTCCCGCTGATCCAGCCGTCGGTCGGAGCCGACACGGCCACGGAATACAGATCGCGCGTCGTCGGCGAAACGTAGCTGGCCCAGGAGACGCCATCGTACTTCAGGATCGTGCCGAAGTCGCCGACCGCCCAGACTTCGCCGCCGGAGCGCGCTTCGACGGCATTGAGCCGCGACGCGACCGGACTCGTCGTCACTGACCAGACCGTGCCGTTCCAACTGAGGATGCGCCCGTTGTCCCCCACCGCCCAGCAGAGCGACGCATTCAGGCAGAATACGTCGTTCAGATTGTCGATAGTCGGACTCGCCGACGTCGACCAGCTCGTGCCGTTCCATCTGCGGATGGTGCCGCCGCCGCCGACGGCGAACCCGTTCGAAGCGGAAACCATCGAGACGCCGTAGAGCGGACTGCCCGTGCCGCTGGCGATCGTCGACCACGTCGTCCCGTTATAACTGACGATCGCTCCGCCCGTGCCGACCGCCCAACCATGCGTCGCGTCCAACAGATCGACCGCATACAGCTCTTCGTTGGTCGGACTGCTCATCGCGCTCCAGGCGGAACCATTCATCTTCAGGATCACGCCTCCGTATCCGACGGCGATCGCGTTTGCCGACGTCAGCGCATCCAGGCCGTGCAGCACGGTCGTGACCGGACTGTTGGTCGCCGACCACGATGCACCGTCATACCGCAGGATCGTGCCGGCTTCGCCGACGGCCCAGACGTCGCTCGCCGCCGTGCCCTGAATGCCGTAGAGCGGCTGAGCGGTTGCGGCGCCGCGCAGGATCCGCACTTCCTGCAGAACGCCGGTCGAGACGGTGTTGGCGGTCGTAAATGTGGTCCGATACTGGAAATAACGGTTGGCCGGGCTCGTGACCGGAGAGCCGCCCGGCGACGCGTACTCCGCGCTGTACGAAGACCAGCCGGTACAGCAGGTTGGATTCGGCCCCGAGCGGCTGGCGATCGTGATGCCGGTGCCGAGCGGCAGCGATTGATCCCAGGCCACGCTGTTCCAGGTCGTGCCGGCAGCGCCGCCGTCGATGATCGGGCTGGTCCAGGCCGCCCCGCCCGGATAGACCGTACGGTATTCCAGGAAGGTCGTGGCGTGAGCGACCGCCCAGCCGTGCGTCCCGCCACTCATGAAGACCGCTTCGATCGCCTGCCCGGTCGGACTGGCCGCCGTCGACCAAGCCGTGCCGTTCCAATGGATGATCGTCCCGGCGTCGCCGACCGCCCAGCAGTCCGACGCGCTCGCGCAGTGGACATCCCGAAGCGCATTCGTCGTCGGGCTGGTCACCGTTGACCAAGCCGTGCCGTTCCACCGCCGGATCGCACCGCCGCCTCCGACGGTCCAGCCGTCAGTGGCCGAGACCATCCAAAGACCGTGAAAGGCGGCGCCGGCCACCGTCGTATGGACCGACCATGAAGCGCCATTGAAACGGACGATGTCGGTACCGCCGACGGCCCAAACGTCGTTGGCCGCCGTATAGCCGACGGCTTCAAGACCCTGCGTTGAAGGATCGGCCTCGGCCGACCAGGCCGTGCCATTCCAGCGCAGGATCGTTCCCGAAGCGCCGACGGTCCGGCAATTGCCCGAGGTCAGACAAGCCGCGCCGTGCAGCGCCTGCGCGGTGCCGCTCACGATCACCGACCAAGCCGTCCCGTTCCAGTGCACGATCGTCCCGGATGCGCCCATCGCCCAGACGTCGGTCGAGGCCGTCCCGGCCGCCGCCTCGAGCAGATTCACCGTCGGCGAAGAAAATTTGCTCCAGCCCGTCCCGTCCCAGCGCGCGATCGCGCCGCCGCTGCCGAAGCTCCAGCCGTCGTTGTCGGCCGCCATGTAGAGATCTTCGTAATCGGCGACCGCCGGCGCCGCGTAGCTGATCGTGATCGCGTTCAGGCGCGGCGTCGCGCTCCGATTCGGGGTCGCCAGGGTGATGCGGTATTGGAGATAACGATTGGCGGCGCTCGTGATCGCCGAACCGGAAACGGCCATCTCCGCGCTCCAGGCCGCCGAGCCGATACCGGCCGGCGTCGAAGCGCTCCGGGTGGCGATCGTCACTCCCGTCGCCGAAACCAGCACCGCGTCCCAACTGGCGGTGCCCCAGGTTTGCGCGGAGCCCGCATCGAAAATGCCGGAGAGGTACGTTCCGTTCGGGAAATAATGCGTACCGTAATTGACGAAGGCACCGCCGGCGCCGATGCCGAAGGAACTCCCCGACGAAATGACCGCCAGGCCGTAGAGCGTCACGCCCGACACGAAGCTCATCGCCGACCAGCCCGTGCCGTTCCAGACCCGGGGCGTGCCGTCGCTGACGACCAGGCAGTAGGTGGAAGAAACGCATTCGACATCGCCCAGGGAACCGGTGACTCCGCTTGAGACGGTGTTCCAGCTGGTGCCATTGAAACGCCGCATGGCGCCGCCTTCGCCGACGATCCAGCCATCGGTCGGCGAAACCATATTCAGGTCATTCCAGGTCTCCGATCCGGTGTCGACGAATTGCGACCAGGCCGTGCCGTTCCAATGGAAGATCTGCCCGGAATCGGCCGAAGCCCAGCAGTCCGACGTGCCGGTGCAGTCGATCGAACTGAGATTCTGGCTGCCGAGGTCGACGAATTGCGACCAAGCCGTGCCGTTCCAACGGAAAATGCGGCCGCGGGCCGTGCCGCTCGTGCCGCCGGCCACTGCCCAGCCGTCCGTTGTCGACGTCATCGTCACGCCGTTGTAGACTTCGGCGCCCGTGTCGACGAAATTCGTCCAGCTCGTGCCATTCCAGCGGATGATCTGTCCGGCATCGGCCACCGCCCAGCAGTTGGCCGCGGTCAGGCAGTCGACGTCGTGCAACCCCTGGGATGTCGGACTGCTGACGGCGCTCCAGGCGGAGCCGTTCCAATGTGCGATCGTTCCGGCGCTGCCGACCGCCCAGACGTCGTTGGCGCTCACGGCTCCGAGCGTGTACATGTCATTGGTGGTGGGGCTGGTCTGCGGTGCCCAGTCGATTTGCGTGTTCAACCCGACGCCGGCCAGGTCGCCGGTATCCACGACCGCCGTCTGCGAAAAGGTGCCGTCGGAGAAATCCGTGTCGGTCGTTTCGTTCCAGGTTTTGGCCTGGCTGACGCCGCTCCAGGCCGATGCGCCGAGCTCGGTCACCGAAGCGGTGCTGCCGGTCCCGGTTTCCTGCGTGTTGGTGCCGTAGGAGCCGCCGTTCCAGTCGGCGTCGGTCGTATGCACCACGAGCGTTCCGCCGCCGGATGTCCAGCTTTTATTGGCCGGCGAGAGTTCGACCTGAGCAGCGCTCCCGGTGCCGGAAATCGTCAGGCCGCTCCTGCTGCCGGCCGAGAAGTCGGCGTCGGTCGTCTGCGTCCAATCGTAGACGTTCCAGTCGGTGAGATAGACGGAGCGGGTGACGCTGCGCGGCAAAGCGACCACGCCGAAGGTCCAGCTGACGGTGACGGTGACGCTCTTCGTGCGCGGATCGACGGTGCCGCCGCCCGTCACGATCGCGCCGCCCACGTCGCGCGCCACGTCCGCCACGACGACCGACCGCACGAAGCCGGTATCGGGCACGTCCGAAAAGCCGCTGAACGACCAGGTGCCGCCGGAGCGTGCCAGCCCGTGCGTGCCGGTCGAGAGGTGGGTCCAGCCGGATTCCTTCACGGCGCGCGCCGCCTCGACGCCCTGGTCGGCGAAGGTTGACGCTTTGAAACGGTTGGCCGAATCTCCGGCGAGCGTCAGGGGGCTGGCAACCAGCTGAAGCAGTCCGGCCGCGAGCAGCGCGAAAGTGCCGACGGCGATCAGCACTTCGATCGTCGATTGGCCGCCTGCCGGCTTATGGTTGCGTGATCCGACCATAGCCGTTGATGGTGAGCGTGGTCGCGCCGTACGGTCCGGTCAGCGTGACCGTGCCGGTCGACGTCGTCGATCCTCCGTAGCGGCTGAACTTCACGTCGCAGCCGCCACCGATCGCGAGCGCCGTCACCGCTACGGCATTCGGCAGGCTGAACGTCTCGATCGTGTCGGTCGCGCTGGTGAACGCGCTACCCCGGAACAGATGGTACTGCGAGGCCGGCAGCGCGCAACCGTCCGCGTCCGAAAGATGGATGCCCCACGAATCGGCGAAGTAACCCGCAAGCGCCTGCGCTTGCGCCCGGCGGAAGACGTTCAGCAGTCCGGCCGTTCCACTCTGCAGCCCGCTCCGGCCCTGGAGCGCCGAGAGCGGAAGGAAAACGGCCGCGGCGGTGAGCGACAGCAGGCCGACGGTCAGCAGCAGTTCGAGGATGGTGAAGCCGCGGCGCATGCGTTCAGAGGCGCTGGATATTGCCGATAAAGTTGTAGATCGGCGAGATGATCGAAACGGCGATGAAGGCGACGACCAGGCCGATGACGAGCAGCAGAAGCGGCTCGAGCAGCGTCGAGAGGTTCTTGGTCATGACATCGACCTCGTCTTCGTAAAACTCCGCCAGATAGCCGAAGGTCTCTTCAAGCTTGCCGGTGCGCTCGCCGACGGCGATCATCCGGGAAGCCACCGAGGGGAAAAGCCGCGGCTCGTCTTCAAGCAGCGTCGAGGCCGGCATGCCGCGTTCGGTTCCGGCTTTCACGCGCAGCAGGGCGGTCCGGAAGGAGCGGTTCTGCAGGCCATCGGCCGCGACCTGGAGCGCGTCGCCGATCGGCATGCCGGAGGCCAAAAGCGTGGCCATCGTCCGGGCGCACATCGCCAGGCTGTAATTTCGGGCGAGCGTCCCGAACACCGGAAACCGGAGAAGCGCCGCGTCGGCCAGCGGCCGGACCGGCTTCGAGCGCAGGAGCACGATGAGGCCTGCGACCGCCGCCAGGGCACACAGCAGCGCCTGCGTCCCATAGGTCACCATGAAATTCGAGAAAGCCAGCAGGATGCGCGTCATGAGCGGCAGCTGGACGGTGATCGATTTGAACAGTTCGATGATTCTCGGCAATACGAACGTCGAAAGGCCAATGCCGACGCCCAGCGCCGCCGTCAGCACCACGATCGGATAGAGCATGGCGCCGCGGATCTTTCGGACGAGTTCGTAATTTTTCGTCATCTGTAGAGCCAGGCCGTCGAGGTTCTCCCCGAGTGTGCCGCTCGCCTCGCCCGCGCGCACGGCGGCCACGGTCAGTTCGGAAAATGTGCCGGGCCGCCCGGCGAAGCCTTCCCAAAGCGGACGGCCGGATTCGACCGCATTGTGCACCGCGGTCAAGTCGCGCCGGAAGCGTCCCTGCGCCTGGTCGACCAGCGCGCGCAAGGCTTCGTCGACCGGCAAGCCGGCCCGGATCATGAGCGACAGGTGCTTGGCGAAGGCGACTTTGGTTTCGGGCGTGACCCATTCGAAGCGCGCAAAGAGTCCGCCGAGTCCTCCGCCTTCACGGCGGAGCGAGACGATCAACAGCCCCGAAGCGCGAATCTGGTCGGCCGCCGCCTCGGCTGACGGCGCTTCGATCGAACCCGATTCCATCCGGCCTTTGGCGGTCGTGGCGGTATAGCGATAACGCATAACAATCAATCGCGCAGGACGCGCTGGAGTTCATCGAGCGTCGTGAGGCCGTTCAGCACTTTGCGGATGCCGTCTTCCAGCATCGGCACCATCCCCTGCCGGACGGCTTCCTGGGCGATCTCGTCAGCATTGGCGCGGGCCATGATCAGCTTGCGGACGGCATCGCCGACTTCCAGCAGTTCGAAGATGCCGACGCGCCCGAGGTAGCCGGTATGGCGGCAGAGCGCGCATTTGGCGCCGGCGTAGACGGTCGCGCGCTTCTTTTTTCCGAGCAGCCGTTCGACGGCGCCGGCCGGCAGAACGTAGCGCTCCAGGTCCGCGACGGCCACGTCCGAACTGCGCACGCAGCGCGGGCAGATCCTGCGCACCAGGCGCTGAGCGACGATCAGGTTGACGGACGAC
Source organism: uncultured Gammaproteobacteria bacterium (assembly GCA_964532415.1). Classification (GTDB taxonomy): domain Bacteria; phylum Patescibacteriota; class Patescibacteriia; order SG8-24; family DYFX01; genus DYFX01. Next base: position 30,983 of record CAZHHN010000001.1, on the reverse strand, counting down.
GCGATCAGGAACGGCTCGATCTTCAGGTCGAGGAGGCGGGGCAGGGTCGTGGCGGCGTCGTTGGTGTGCAGCGTCGAAAGCACCAAGTGGCCAGTCATGGCCGAGTTGACGACCACGCCGGCGGTTTCCTCATCGCGGACCTCTCCGACCATGATGATATCGGGATTCTGCCGGAGCAGCGCGCGGAGCCCGGCCGCGAAGGTGATGCCCGTCCGCGGGTTGACCTGGATCTGGCTGACGCCGGGAATATCGTACTCGATCGGATCCTCGATGGTGGTGATGTTGACCTCGCTGGTGTTCAGCACTTTCAGGACGGCGTAGAGCGTCGTTGTTTTCCCCGAGCCGGTCGGACCGACGGCCAGGAGCATGCCGTACGGCTTCTTGACGGCGGCGCGGATTTTGGCGACGTCTTCTTCGCCGAGGCCGATCGATTCGAGATAAAAGTGCCGGCCGCGCTCGGTCAGAAGACGCAGCACGACCTTTTCGCCTTCGATGACCGGCACGATGCTGACGCGCAGGTCGACCAGATCGCCTTCGAAGATCTCGCGGATCTTGCCGTCCTGCGCGGCGAAATGCTCGTCGGTGCGCAGACGCGCCATGATCTTCAGGCGCATGACGATGAACTCGTGCATGTAGCGCGGGTAGCGCACGATGTCGTGCATGATGCCGTCGATCCGAAAACGCACGTAGGCTTCTTTTTCGCGCGGCTCGATGTGCAGGTCGGAGGCTTCGGCCTGGAAGGCGTAGAGCAGCAGGGTATCGACGATCTCGACGATCGGCAGCTCCCGCAGTGCGTCTTCGGGCGACAGGTCTGGCTTCTCGTTCAGGCGCTTTTCGGCGGCGGCGATGATCCCCTGGAAGACTTCTTTGATGTCGCGGCGATAGCGGGCGGCGGCCAGGCCGATATCGTCGCGGGTGGCGAAATAGGTACGGACCGGACCGGCGATTTTTTTCCGCACGGCCGCGATCGCCTCGAGATCGCCCGGATCGTTGACCGCCAGCCAGACGGCGCCGTCGGCTTTCCGGAACGGGAACACCCGCGAGCGCTTGACCATTTCGACCGGCAGGAGCCCGAGCACGTCCTCCCCGACCGTCTCGTTGCGCAGATTCACGAACGGCACCCCGTAGACGTCCGCCATGACGCGCCCCATGTTTTCGTCGGAAACCGCGTTGCGTTCGACCAGATATTCGGCGAGATCCTCGCCGCGTTCCTGCGCGCCCTGAAAAGCGGCTTCCAACCGGTCGGCCGGAAGCACGTCCAACTCGGCCAGCGCCTTTTTGAGTGTTTCGTTGGGTATCGACACAGTTCCTCCTTCTGTGGCCGGCCGCGGACTTAAGCTTCCCCGAGCGTTTCCCGGATCTTGGCGACGATGTCCTGGATCGAAAAATTGGATTTGACGAGATAGGCGTCGGCTCCGAGCGCCTCAGCCCGTTTGACGTCCTCTTCCTGACCGAGATTGGAGAGGACGATCACGGGCGTCTTCCGGTTGTCGGGGTTGGCGCGGATTTTCTCGAGCGCTTCGAAGCCGTTCAGTTTCGGCAGGATCAGGTCGAGCAGGATCAGGTCGGGCCTGAGCGCCGCCGCCATGCGGATGGCCGCTTCCCCGTCGCTCGCAATGCTGACGTCGAAGCCTTCTTTCTTCAGCTTGACGGCATAAATCTTGACGAGAAACGTCTCGTCTTCGACGACCAGAATTTTTTTGGAAGATTTTGCCATAGCCTGCGCGATCCTAAGGCGGGCCCAGACGATCGGCGACCTTTTTCAGCACGTCGTCGAGCGAGTAATTGGCCTTCACCAGGAAATCGAAGGTGCCGAGCTGCATGGCTTCGGCGACCTTGTCGCCCGCGCTCAGATTCGTCAGGATCACGACCGGCACCGCGCGCAGCCGCTCGTCGGCTTTCATCTGGCGGAGCACGGTGATGCCGTCCATCCTGGGCATGATCAGGTCGAGCAGGACGAGATCCGGAAGAGAGGAATCTTTGAGCACGGACATAGCCTCTTCGCCGTCGCTCGCCGTCCGCACCTGATACCCGGCGTGTTCCAGCTTGCTTTTCAGCGCCCGCTGCATGCTCTGCTCGTCCTCGACGATCAGGATGGTTTTGGCCATGGGAGAAAACTGGGACTTATGCGGGCATTGTACCTTCGGGAACCGCGGTGGGCAAGGCCATCGAAAAGGTCGTGCCGCGGCCTTCCTTCGATTCGAACCAGATCTGACCGCCGGACAGTTCGATGATCAGCTTCGTCACGTACAATCCAAGGCCGCTGCCTCCCGTCTCCTGCGCCACGACGTTTTCGCCCCGGAAGAACTTGTCGTAGACACGGTATTGCTGCGCCTGAGGAATGCCGACGCCGGTGTCCCTGACGCTGAAGACGACCATGCGCCCGTCGACGCCCACGCTGAAATCGACCCTTCCGCCGCTGGGCGTATATTTGACGGCGTTCGAGAGTACATTGGCGACGGCCTGATGCGCCAGCGCCGGATCGACGTAAATCGTGCGCGCCCGCGCGTCAACCTGAACGGCAAAATGGATTTCGCGGCTCTTGAAGAGCGGCGCGTGCTCGCGCGCAAGATCGCCGGCGAAAGCCGCCACGTCGACGCGCTGCGGCCTGGGCGTGATGCGGCCGGACTCGATGCGTGTGATGTTGAGCAGGTCGCCGACCAGTTTGATCATGCGCACCGTCGAAACCGACATGTCTTCCAGATATTCCTTCTGCCGGGGCTTGAGCGCGCCGGCATCGCCCGCCAGAAGCAGATCAAGGAACCAACGGAGCGCCGAAAGCGGCGTGCGGAGCTGATGTGAGGCGATCGAGATGAAATCCGACTTCTGACGGTCGATCTCCCGTTCGACCGTCACGTCTCGGAAAGCCAGCACGACGCCGGCCAGACGGTTCTCCTCGTCGAAATACGGAGCGACGCTGCCGGAGACCGGAACGCGCCTGCCATCCTCCCGCAGCAGCACCAACCGGGCGGACAGCGGCGTCGCTTTTCCGGCAAAGGCAGTTTCGAATGCCCCGGTCTGCAGGACGCTGCCGTTTTCCTCGAACAGCCGAACGGTCCGTTCGAGAGGCTGACCGACGACGGTCTTGGCGTCGAGGCCGAGCAGCGCGGCGCCGGCCGGATTGCACAGGAAGATCGCGCCGTCTTTGGCGGTGGCGATGACGCCCTCACCGAGCGCGTTCAGGCTGGCGAATTCGCGGCGCCGGTCAAGTTCGAGCTGCCGCTTGGATTCCTGCACGTCTTCCAGGACGTTCATGAGCGCGGAACGCATCTCGAGCAGATCGTCGTTGAGCTTTTTCTGCTCGATCGAGCGCCGCTCGGATTGCTCGCGTTCGCGCACGGCCGAGCGGAGCGATTCGGCCAATCGCCGGTTGGCCGCCATGAGCGCCTCGGCATGTTTGGCGCGGCGCCGTCCGGTCCAGGCGGTGTAGCCGCCGATGAGCAGTACGGAGGCGGCAAGGAAGGACGCCTGCGAAAGGCCGGGAGCGAGATCGGCCCAGGCGTGCGGCGCGCCGCCTCTCCACCAGGCTCCGATGGCATCCGCCAGGATATAGGCGACGTAGACGCCGGCCGTCACGATCGACCAGGACGGAGCGACGATCACCGTACCGGCATAGACGGACAGGTAGGCGAGATAGACGAACGGTCCGCCCGCGCCGCCGGTGGCGGCCATGAGCAGCAGCGAAACGCCGATCATGCCGAAAAGCGCGAAAAGATACGAGCGCTCGGTCAGGGCCCGGACGGGCCGCGCGCGAAAACCGAATTGCGTCACGAGCGCGGCGGAGAAAAACGCCAAAAAGTACATGTGTGCGTCGAACGACTGCCTCCGGTTCATGTACAGGATCGACAGCGCCATGACGGCCCACAGGATCGCTTCGCAGGCGCGCTGGTGCAGGCACATTTCCCGCTGCCGTTCCGGCGCGCCCGACATCTCGTCGGCGGCTTCCGGAAGATACGGGATCGCCACGGAAAGGAGCAGCGCGCCAAACAGGGCAAGAAACGCGCCCGCGGCGGCCGCGCCGCTGTCTGAAAGCGCGCGCAGCGCCAAAGACAGCACGACCGCGCCCCCAGCCGCCGCCGCATACAACCGCAGGCGTCGGTTGGCGACGTACTCTGCATAGACCAGAATCGCGGCGGCGGCAACACAGGCAAGCCCTGCTGCGACGGCCCTGCCGTCAAGGTGCGCGAAACGGGAAATGCCGACCGCGACGAGCGTCGCGGCGACATACAGCGCGATTCCCTGCATCGACCGTTCCTCCGGCTTCTGCGGCGGCGGATCCCAGGCGCGAAACGCCGCTGCCGCCGCGAACCAGACGCCCAGGAGAATCAGCAGGATGGCGACATCGTTCCAACCGTTGCGCACCAACCACCAGGCGGACGGCAGGCTGGTAAGCGCGGCCACGGCGAAACATGCCCGCCGGGCGGTCGGAAGCTGACGGACGGCGTGCAGCAAAAACACGGCGCAACCCGCGAGCAGGAGCGCAAGCGAAGACAGATCCGCCGGAGAACCGAAGATTCCCGACGAGAAAACGGGGCGGACATCGTAGGCCAGTTTGGCCGCGAACAGCAGCTCGAAACCGGCGGCGATCTCGAGCCATGTGCTCCGTATGCGCCGCCTCATGGACGTGACGATTCGGGGAATTCTTCGTACGGAAGTCCCGTCGCCTCGCGGCCGGCCACGAGCGCCGCCAGCCGCTCCGCCGCCCGACGCTCTTGGCGAGCCCGCTCGATGTCCAAAGCGCCGCGGAACAAGCCGCCCGCAAGCGCGGCCACGCGTTCAGCCGAGCGTACGGCTTCCCGATCGAAATGGCGCCCGTTCCGACGGCTCGCGAGGCAGAGGACGCCGATCCGCGCTCCGCGCACCTGCAGCGGGACGGCCAGCAGGTTCCGCACCGGCTCTTCAAGCTTCGGCCAGATCCTCGGGAATCCGGTCTCCATGACGGCACGCACGCTGTCCATGCGTCCGAACGCGAGCAGATCGGCACCGCCGGCATTGTCCATCGGCCGGAAAGCGTCTGCGCCTTCGCCCCTGAAAAAACAAGCATGCCGTTCCGCGCCGGCGGCCTCGGCAGCGATCAGTCCGATGCGCCCAGCCAGGGCACGGAGGTCGGAAAGCGCTTCGACCTGTCCGCCGAGCGAAGCGAGAAGCCGAAGTTCGGCAAGATTGCCGTTGACTTCTTCGGCCAGGCGTTCGGTTCCGGCATGCGCCGCGCGCCAACTCTCAGCCACAAGCGCGAGCGCGATCGTCACCAAGATGATCGCGCTGCCCCGCACGAACATCTCTTCCGACCAGAACGGGCCGGAGGTCCATTCCGCCATATGCAGGAAGAGCGCCGCGAACAGGGCCGCGCCGCCTCCGCCGATCACGGCGCGCGCGTCCAATGCGACGGCCGCGCCGATGACGGGCAGCGCATACAGGTCGTAGAGGAATCCCGGAGCGCCCGGCAGCAGATAGAGAAAAACCGTAAGCAACGCGACCATGCCCGCGCTCACAGCGAGCGCCGCATGTGCCTGATCTCCCCGCTCTCCGAACGTTCGCGCCGTCCGAGAGCGCCACCACAGGCAAGCCCCGGCGCCGATCGCCGCGATCGCCAGAAGCCAGGCGCGATGCGCGGCCAGCCCCGCTTCGGGAAGCCAGAGCGCGATCGCCGCCAGAACAGCGGTCAACATCCAGCCAATGATCTCCGTGGCGCGAACGGCGAACGGAAGATGGCGCCGGTCGATTGGCGCCGGTCGATCGGAAACCAGAAAGGAAAAAACGTCAGGGCGCATAAAGCGGGCGCGCGGCTTCCCAGAGTTCCCCGTGACCGCGCGTTTTCAGCCAATACCACCATTCGACGCCCCACAGGTAGATTTCGCCTGCGCCGGTCGAAGCGGCGAATTCGGCGTTGCCGCGCAGACGGGCCGGATTCATCTGATCGAGTTGGGCGGAGATCGGAGTTTCGGCGGGCGCCTTGATGAACCACGGTTCGGCCTGGAGTTCGCTGATGATCACCCGGCGGATGATCGGGCTGAGCAGGTTGATGCGGTCGGTGTAATAGATGGGCGACACCGGCCAGTAGAGCCCGCCGAGATAGCTGTTCCAAACGAGGCGGTACATGCTGATGCCGAGAATGTCGCCGAGCGTTCCGGTCCGGATCCAGGTCGAGAGTTCGCCGCTGTCCGTGACCATAATCGGACGGAGATCCGCTCCGCGCACCAGCGCGATTTCGCGCTTCAGAAATTCGCGGTCGGGCGGCGGGCATTTGCCGAAATGGAAAAGCGGCTCGTTTTCGACCTGCCAGACTTTCACCGCCGGCGCGCCCCTGAAATGGTCGATCTCTTCCTGCAGGAAACGCAGCACTTCCCTGCGCTGCGCGTCTTCAGACATGGCCTGCGCCCAGGCCGGCACGTGGCATTCCGGCCAGCGCGGCGTCTTGCGTCCGACCGCCAGGATCACGTCGGCGCCGCGGGCGGAGGCCTGTTCGAGCATCCAGTCGACGTCGGACCAATCTTCTTTTCCTTTTTGCCCTTCGACGTCGTCCCAATAGACCGGAATGCGGAACTTGCGGACGCGCAGGTCGTCGAGCGTGGAGGTGAAGGCCTGCTTCCAGTCGAGGCCGAGGCTTCTGGCGTACTGCGTCGAGAACGTCACGCCGTAGTCCGGCCGCCCTTCCGTCCGGAAAGCGTCGCGTCGGTACCAGAAGAACAGCCCGGCCAGCGCGGCCAGTCCGAGCACGCCGATCGTGATCGCGCGGCGACGAGCGGACATATCAGACGATGAGCGGCAGTTTTTCAAGTTTGACCGGCCGGCCGGTGATGATCTCCTCAATGCGGTAGGCCCCGTGCGTCGGCGCTTCGATGAAGCCGCTCCAGGCCATGCGCGCCAGGCCGCCCGACTCGACCCAGTCGAACAGCCATTCGTCGGTGTAGGCCGGATCGTTCTGGGGCGTGCCGCCGCCGACGGTCCGCAGCCAGAGCTCGTTGAACTTCTCCTGCGAACCGATCGGCGGTGCCACGATGATCGGCAGTCCGACGCCGGTATAAAAGGAGAGCTCGCTCGGCTTGGTCCAGAGAATATCCGAACGGCGCACCAGCTGGTCGAATTTCCGGAAATAGCTGGGACGGTCGTGATAGTAGTGGATGCGCACACCTTCGCCCAGATCGGAGCCAAGACCGATCCCGATCAGTCCTTTTTTGAAAAAGGCGGCGACCTCCTTTTTGGTGCCGGCGACCAGGTTCAGAATGATCTTGCCGCGCCGGATTTTCTCGCGCAGGCTCTCGGCGACGCGGAGGCCGAGCTCGCGCTGCGCACCGGCGCCACCGACGCTGAAGGTCAGCGTGAGCGGGTGCGTCGGCTCCCGACGACCGTACGTGCGGCCAAGCTCCTTTCGGATGATCTCTTCGTAGACGGAATGGAAGATGCCGTTCGGATCGAGGTGGCAGAGGCGCTCGCCGAGGTCCTGTTTGATCGTCTCGTAACTGGCGCCGCCGATGAGTTCCTTGGAAAGCGGGAAACCGGTCAGAAAAATGTTCTCGGGCGGCACGCCGTAGAGCTTGAGGCGCTCGACGACACGCCCATTCGAGGCGAAATATTTGATGCGGCTGCGCTTCGGATCCTTGGCGACCCAGGTGCGGCTAACGTCGGCATCGGTCGTGACGAGGTAAATGTCTTCCGGATAATCGAAATAATCCGCCGCGAAGGCCGGCAGGAAGAAGGTGCAGACCAGCGGAATGTTCCGGCGGTTCCGGAGTGTCTCGATCAGATCGCGGCCCAAGCCCTTCTTTTCGATCAGGTAATAGAGCTGCAGCAGCTGCAGGTTCGGCTTGGACAGGTCGCGACGCGGATAGAAGGGCTTGATCTCCTGGAAACTGTCGAAGACGTCCCAGACCGCCTCGCCGATGAGCGGAAAGGTCTTGAAACGCGAAAAGGCTTCATACAGCCTGCGGCTCTGGCGCCAAAGATGCTTGTCCCGTTCGGGAATGCCGGGATAGTTGTTGGCCACGATCACGTCGCCGTACGCCAAATCGCGGATGGCATGGGAGGCGCGCTCGTGGCCGTAACCCATGTCAACGGTCACGACCCAGGCTTTGCGGTGCGATTGGTCATGCATACGTAGATTCAACGTTCGACGAGCGCCACGAGCGTCGCTCCGCCCGAGAGCGTTTCGCGAAAGCGGGCGACGAGCGGATGCGCACGAAGGAAACGGCCCAGCGCGTCCCGCAGACGGCCCTCGCCCTTCCCATGCACCAAACGGACGGCCGGCGCCCCGGCAACGAAAGCCGACTGCAGCAGGCGTTCCGCGGCGTCCAGCGCTTCGTCGGCGCGCAACCCGTGGAGATCGACCTCGGGCACCTGGCCGCCCGTTTCGGCCAGGAACAAACGGTCTTCGGGATCGGCGCGGCGCGGCAGCATAGAAATGCGTTGTGCGTTCAGTATAACAAAACGGCGGCGCATGGTCACTGCGTCGCCGGAATGAGGAAAAGTCAGAGAAAGATCTCGTCGATCGTCCGGGCCCGTTTCGAAAGCGTCGGAATGGCGTTCGGGGACAGCTTGAGCAGCCGGAGGATCGTCGGCACGGTGTCGGCCAGCAGGATTCTCGGCTTGAGAACGCCTCCGTGTGCGGGCATGAGTTCTGGGCGCCCGACGATCTCATAGCCCGGCTTGATGCCGGGACCGACGGCGACCCAGGGCACGAGCCAGGTCGCATCGTTATCGAAGGCGCGTCCGCAATGGCCGCCGCCGGGCGTTCCGCCATGGTCGGCCGTAACAATCAGGATCGTCTGGACACCATGCAGAACCTTCGCCCGATCGTTCGCCTGACGGATGCATCCGCGGATCTCCCGCAACTGCGCATCGATGAGAGCGGCTTCCGCATACTGCTCCTTGGAGCCCCAGTGATACAGGTGCCCGGCACCGTCGACACCCTTAAAATGCAGGATGACGAGGCGGATCCTATCATCGCGCAACGCCTCGCAGGCCGTCGCGACGATCTGGCGGACGTTCTCGGTACTGATGATTCCGTGGGTTTGGCCGCTGCGGCGGAACAGACCGGCAAGCTTGCCCTTCTGGACGGCGCCTCTGAACCCGTAGCCGGCTTCCTCCACCGCCATGACCAGCGTCTTGAACGTCGGTGGAGTAAACAGGAGCGGCGCCCAGCTGAACTTGGAGCCGTGGTAATGCGCGTGCACGTAGGGAAATTTCCGCATGCAGCGCTCCTCGTCGGGCTCGCAGTCCACCCCGCTGAACTCAGGATCCGCGCCACTGAAGAGTACGTTGTGCGAGATGGAGGTCGTATGACCGGGCGGAACGAGTGCCCGAGTGGTGCCGGAACCTTCGGAGAACATCTCGCGAAGCTGGGGCATGGTCTGCGCCACCGCCTTCGACACGCCGTCGAGGCTGATCAGGACGACGCGATTGGGAGGCACAGCCCTCGCCGTTGCGGAAGGAGAGATCGCAGCCTGAACGGGAGCCTCCGGAGACGGGCGATGCTGACAGCGCCGAAGTCCGAGGAGGGCGCAGATGGAAAACGTGGCAATGGCCACGAAATAGTGGGCGGCTTGCCAGGAATTCTTGTTGGCATTCTGCACGAAAACCTCCGGAAATCGGTTTGTGATGAATGGAGAGAGAAAGATCAAGACGTCATGCTAGCAGGAAAGCGTAAAAATGTCAACAAGGCATGACAAATAATCCGTTTCGCTTCCCGACGGAAATCCATTACACTCTTGGCATATGCGAGCCCGCAAGACGCCTCATCATCACGGCAGCCGACCTCCGGCGCGCACCAGCTGGGAAGGCGTGGCGCGCTGGTACGGCCGGCATCTGGAAAAAGACGGGACCTTTCAGGATGCGGTCATCTTCCCCGGCGCCGAACGGCTGCTCTCCCCCGCTCCGGGCCGGCGCTATCTGGACATCGCCTGCGGGGAAGGCGCCTTTTCTCGCTTGATCGCGCGCCGGCCGGGCGTGCATGTTTCCGGTTTCGATGCCTCGCCGTCGCTCATCGCCCGCGCCAAGAAACTCGCGCCGCGGAATACGGACTATGCCGTCGCGGACGCCCGGAGATTCGCAGCGGGATATCGGCCCGTTTCTTTCGACGGCGCCGCCTGCATCCTGGCGATTCAAAATATCGAGGACATCGGCCCGGTTTTTCATGAAGCCTCAAAAATCCTGAAACCGGCCGCCCGCTTCGTGATCGTCATGAACCATCCGGCCTTCCGGCAGCCCCGGCAAAGCGGCTGGGGCTGGGACGAAGCGCGCAAATTGCAATACCGTCGGATCGACACATATCTCGGTTCCTACGACGTGCCGATCCAGGCGCACCCCGGCGCGGCGCCGGAAGTGGTCACGCATTCGTTTCACCGTCCGCTGCACATCTACGTGAAAGCGCTGGCGGCGGCCGGGTTCGTCCTCGTCGATCTGGAAGAATGGCCGTCGCACCGCGTCAGCGATCCCGGACCCAAAGCCCGCGCCGAAAATGCCGCCCGCCGCGAGATCCCGATGTTCCTGGCCTTGGTTACCGAAAAGGACATGCCGCGCTGAGCGTCGCCCGGATCGGGCGTCAAAACGTGTCGCCGAACATTTTTTTAAGACGTTCGGTCAGCGGATCGCGCGGGCGGCGGTTCCGACGCGGCGTTTCCAGATGCAGTCGCCCGAGACCGTGCCGTTCGAATTCGCGGTCGTAGGCCCGGGCCAGCGCCTCGGCGCGTTCGTGCCGCTCGCCGTGCGGCAGGGCGTCGAACGCCGCCGCGCCGAGCTCGTCCCTGAGATCGCGTTCGGCCAGGCGGATCGCCAGTTCGTCCCAGAAGACCGCCTCATCGTAATTCTGGACTTCCCCGTCGATCCTGGCCATAAGCGCCTCCGATGGCTTGAGCCGGTCGGCCGCTTCGTCGAGACCGATCAGCCAGCCGAGACCTTCGTCATCGGCCAAGGCGTACAATTTCTGAAGGACGGCCGCGTGCGCTGGCGAGTCCTGGCCCTCGGGACGATGACCGTCGAGCAGCCATTCTCCGAGTGCAGCAAGCTCCAGCAAGCGTTCAAGTTCGGATGTGGTGAATGGCAAAGTCATACGGGGCGGTTAAGCCGACCGGGCGGCATAGAGTTCAACAATATGGCGGGCATTCGGTTCGATGTCGAGCGTAGCAAGCGCCTCGCGGGCCGGCATCCAGACGTGCGCCTGCGCTTCGTCGTTGAGCCGCACGCGTTTCGAATCGGCGCGCGACACGTAATCGACGAAGACATGCTGCATGCCGGCCTGATAGTAACCGGAATTCTTGATCTGGTCGAACGTCGCGAGATGCGCGCCGGGACGCACCCGAAGACCGGTTTCCTCGTGAGCCTCGCGCGCCAGGGCATCGAGCAGGCGTTCGTGGCGACGAACTTTCCCGCCGACGACGGACCAGCGACCTCCCCACTTATGCGTCCGCACCAGCAGGATGTCCCTGTCGTTCCGGCGTCTTCCACCGTCGTATTCAATGATACCACCGACGGCGATCACCGAACCAGGAACCATCAAATTCTCCCAGAGCCGATGCATGGCCGCTTCGTCGGGTCGGACGACCGGCTCCGGCAGGCATCCGCGCGTCCGCACATGTTCCGCCAGATCCTCGGCGGGAAAAACGGCGCCGCCATGAAGATAGGCGGGATGATCGCGCAGCGGTTCGAGAAAGAAACAAGGGACGTTCGCCACCTGGGCGATGCCGAGTTCGTAGGCCGCGCTTGTTCCCATATAGCCTTCAGGATTCACGAAGTAACTGAAGCCGTCCACATCCAGCCGCTTCAGATGATGAAGATAGAGCAGCTCCACCAGCCGGGGATCCTGCGTTTCCTCGCCGGTGAACTTCGCGAAACCGTCCTGTATGCTTACGACCGTTTCTTCACGCGGTGCCAGCACCTCGATGCCTGCCGCCTCGAAGACCCGCTTGACGCGGATGATCTCGGACAGGTGCTTTCGGAAACTGCCGTGCAGAACGCAGCGCATAGACATTCTCGCGCTTACCATTCGACGTCCCGGACGTCGATTTCTTTCGGAGCGTCTTTCACCCATTCGACCGGCTTCCCGCCTTTCGCAATCAGATAGGCATTGGTCTTGCTGAAATGCCGGCAGCCGAAAAAACCGTTGTGGGCCGAGAGCGGCGACGGGTGTGCCGTCGTGAGCACCAAATGCCTGGTGCGGTCGATCTGCGCGCCCTTTTTTTGCGCATAGGCGCCCCAGAGCAGGAAGACCAGGCCCTCCCGCTCTTCCGATAATTTCCTGACGATGGCGTCGGTGAATTCTTCCCAGCCATGCTTCTGATGCGATCCGGCTTCCCCGGCCGCCACGGTCAGCGTCGCGTTCAGCAGCAGCACGCCTTGGTCGGCCCAATGCTGGAGATCCCCGCTTTTCGGGATCGGCAACCCGAGATCATCGTGGATTTCTTTGAAAATATTCTGGAGCGAGGGTGGCTTCGGCACGCCTTCCGGCACCGAGAAGCACAGACCGTTGGCCTGTCCCGGTCCGTGATACGGATCCTGGCCGAGAATGACGACGCGTACCTTATCGAACGGCACGGCATCGAGCGCGGCGAAGATGCGTTTCGGCGGCGGGTAGACGGCATGAGCGGCGTATTCGTCGCGCACGAAGGCGGCCAGCTGCGCGAAGTAGGGCTTTTCGAATTCCCCGCTCAAATGCGTTTTCCAGGACGGCTCAAGACGGATCTCCATAGCTCTGCCGGCATTACACCCGTGCCGGGAGGTTCCGTCAAACTTGGGTCACGCGATAGAAATGTGCCCGCAGGCGGTCCGCGATCTTTTTCAAGGCGGCCGGATCGGCGCGCATGCCGTGGATGAGGCGCAGAAAATCACCTGCGGTGTATATGAAAACGCTCCGCGCAGCCATCAGCATGCGCGGAGCGGGAACCTTGTCAGAAACAGAGCGGAGAGATCTCCCGTACACCGTAACCAGGATCATGCGCGATCTTGCCCGCAGGCAGCCGCATAGATTGGACCCCAGCCGCGGCCGATCTGGCGGTAGCTCGAGCACCACTTGCGGCCGTCCCAAGAGAGGCAGCGGATGCTCGGATGGCCGAACCCGTCGAGATAAATCGTTCTCCAGAAGAACACGGACACGCCCTTCCACCCGTGCGGGATACGGGACGGATGCGCGAGCAGATAGTCGAGCACATTGACGTGCAGGGCCCGCCGGGTTGCGATCTCCTTGCGGAGGTCGTGGCCATCGATGACGCCGCCCCGGTGCCCGGGCAGGTCGCGGAGCGGGCGTTTCTGCCTTGCCGAAAGGAAGAGCGTGATCTCCGTCTTGGTAAGATCGATGACGCCGTCCCTGTGGAACTCCGCGACCGATAGACCGTCCGGAACGAACGGATCGGCGTTACAGTCGACAAGATGCGGCATATACACAATCTTCCCGGCACCCCGGACGAAGGCAAGGATGCATGCGAGCGTGTCCTCACGCTCCATGGGGCTAAGGTCTGCATCCGTCCAGTCTCCCGCGCGCGCCGCGATCTCGAACTGATGCGCCGCTCCCACTCCCAACCTGAAATCGTCGCTGGCCATTCCATCCAAGGCAGATGGATCGGCCTCACGATCGGCAAGAGGCGCAGCGGGCTCAATGCTCGCAATACCCCTGATGACGTCGAGAACGCGCCCGAGCATGACCCGGTCCTGCGTCATGCGGGTAAGGTCGCTGTTCCTCCAGCCCACCCTGCGCGCCACGAGCTCGAACCGATGTGCCGCTCCCACCTCCAACCTGAAATCGTCGTTTGCCATGTTGTCTCCCTGCCGACTCATCCCCTCACATGGGACATATCGGCTGACACGGCCTGAACGGTATCCACCATGGACACCGGCTTGCCGTACCAGAAAACGACCTGTCGCTGGACGCTTTCTGCTGCGGCAAATGCTGTGCCTTCATCTCGAGGAGCATTCCTATGTATCACCATACTTTACGTTTTGTCAAGTTGGCGGTGCAGAATTCGGCCATTGGAATGATCGGGATTGACCCCGACGGTCCTTGGCATGCGCACCACATGCTCAAAGCGCTGTCAACTTCCACAAGCCAAAAAGGCCTCTTCGCCGCTTCCCCTGTTGGGAGTGTGCTTCGGCCTCAAATGAAACACCCGCCTCCCTGACATGAGAGACGGGCGAACGCCAGGTTTCCGAGAGGACCGGCGCGTTCGAGTGCTAAGCGCTGACTTCCGAGACGACGAATGCGAACCCATTCTCGACGCCCCAGCCGCCTTCAGGCTCGCTATAGGCGGCATCGAGCCAGCGTCCCTCGCCGACACGGCGCGGGCCCAGAAGAAACCGCTCGCCGACGGAGTCCCTGATGGGCTCATGCATGACAACGAGCCACATGAGACCCATCGCCTCGAGATCGTCATCCGTGCAGGCGGCACGGATAAGACAGGCAACCTCCGGAGTCGGCTTGGCAAGTCCACGTCGCCTTGCATCGTCACGCACTTGCGACGGCCCGCCCTTCAGAACGGCAATCTCATACACAATGCCACGTGTGGGCACGAAGTCCCTGGAGTTGAGCAGCGTCTGGGCGTACACGCTTACCCGATACCCCATGCTTCTGAGCCGACCGATCCATTCGGGACCGGTCGTACCGTCCGAGGTGACCCTGAGAGAGATCACCCCGTTTTCCTCGCGCCAGTTGCGCGTCACCGCGACCTTTGCCATGTCGATGCTCCTTCGGCCGATAGCCGGCATTGTTCCCGGGCCTGTCGGGCCCGGGGCCGCATACTGCGGCACATCCCCGTACCCCGAGGCGGGGGCGTCGACCAAATACGGTCGCAGCGAAAGACGTTCCGTTGCCGAAGCGTCTTTCGCCACGCCCATGGTTCAGCCCGCTGCGCATTCAAGACACGGCCGATAAACGTAGCAGGATTTGGCGCAGGTGTCAATATCGGCGTCCCGCGTTCGGCCATGGCTGCCGTCGACGTGCGGACGTATAGGAGCAGGCTAACGTACATGGACAAAATCATCTGTCTTTCGGCGGGATGATCTCCCTACGACAAAACGACCCTTTCGGATCGTTTTGCGTCGGGGACACGCAATTATCGGTTGCGCACGCCTGAGGCAGGCGGATTGGCTCCGGTACTTACTTGTCCTGGCAGGGGCTGTAGGGATCGAACCTACGACAAGGGTTTTGGAGACCCTTGTGATACCACTTCACCAAGCCCCCGGAACATCGGCATGATAGCCGAAACGGGACGGTCTGGCAAGGCCGGCAGGAACAAAAAAAGACGCGCCGGCGCGTCTCTCAAAGCATTTCTGTCCGCTTGATCTTGTCGATCAGCGGCTCCTCCGTCACCCGGATGATGAAACCGCCGTCCATCTCGGCATCCCACGTCGTGTGATGCGGCCGTATAACCTTCCGGAACGAAGGGATCCTGAAACGGCCATCGACGATCCCTGCCGTGGGGCCGCGGCTCAGGCAAGCGACCAGTTCTTCCGGCGTGCCGGAAGTCGGATAGATCTCGATATGATGAAAATCGCCTTTCATCGAACTCTTCGGCTTGGGATCGGCCAATTCAAGGAAGCGCAGATCGCCGAGCGGCGTGGGAATCGGCTCGATCAGCCTGATGACGGCGATGCGCCGGCCGGCAACGATCGACTGGTAGATGAACCGGCTGACGGGCCCTTCGGCATCGACGGCTTCGAACCAGCCGCGGATCTCGTCGAAGTCGTCGGAATCGCCGCACCTGTAGCACAGATGATCTGCCACAGCCGGTATAATGGCCGGGGCGTGACGCCCGATCCATACCCGGAATGCACGAATCAGGGGCGCACCGTGTCCGTCAAGGAACTGTCGGATGGAATTTCGATGATCTGCGGGCATGCGCCGACTCTAGCAACTTTCGCGGAAAAACGAAACACCGCCGGGCGGGCGGTGCTTCATTTGGTCTCCTTGTGCAAGGTGTGCTTTTTACACCACTCGCAGTGCTTCTTCATCTCAAGGCGGGCCTTGAGTTTCTTCTTGTTCTTGTTGGAGTGGTAATTCACGCGCTTGCAGGCGGTGCATTCCAACTTGATGAGATTGTCTTGTGACATAAAAGAATTCAATCGTGGACTCAGTATGCGCCCGGGCGGCTTTTCCGTCAAGGGGTGGAGCCGGCGGGGGGATTTGAACCCTCGACCGGCGCTTTACAAAAGCGCTGCTCTACCAGCTGAGCTACGCCGGCACGGCTCCCTGCCTGTTCCTGAACGCGGACGGACGCAGGGTTCAGGTCTCCATCCGGATGGAGGCCTGAACCCTGGTGGGCAGTCAAGGATTCGAACCTTGGAAGGCACAAGGCCAGCAGATTTACAGTCTGCCCTCGTTGACCGCTTGAGTAACTGCCCGTGGAGCCGACGACCGGGATCGAACCGGTGACCTTGTCCTTACCATGGACACGCTCTACCAACTGAGCTACGTCGGCTCGCTCGCTTGCCGGTGGCGCTTACGCTCGGAACGGCCCAAGGCCGTCCTCGCTCACGCGCAACCGCCGCTCGCGGCTTGACCCTCGCCCGGAATCGGGATGGCTCGGGTCATCTCATCTGATTTTTAAACTTTTTCGCGCAGTGCTTCGATGCGGGCACGGAACTCTTCGAGCTTGGCGTTGCCGGGATTGACCCCGGAGAGCGCAGAAAGCGCCGAGCGCGCGGCATCCCGGTCGCCTACGAGTATACTGGCTTCCAGAAAATAATCAAGATACTTGGGATGGTGGGGTTCGGACTGGAGCGCCGTGCGGAACTGCTCATAGGCGCGCCGGGCATCCCCCGCCGCCAGATAGACCTTGCCGAGCTCAGCGCGATAGGCGGTCGCGTCGGCCGCGAGCTCGATCGAACGGAGATAACGCGCCTCGGCCCGTTCGAAATCGCCTCGGGAAGCCTCGACCTGACCCAGGCGGCCGAGCGCCCGGTCATCGTCTCCCGTCAGGCGCAGCAGGAATTCCAGCGTCTCGGCGGCCTGGTCGTAGAGCTTCTGCCCGATGTAGAGATCGGCCAAGCCGCGGTAGGCCTCGACATCGCGCGGATCGGTTTTGAGCGCCAGAATATACTGCCGTTCGGCTTCTTCGTACCGGCCGTCTTTCTGTGCCGCTTCGGCCGCATCGCGTCCCGACGGCAGGACCGTTTCGGACCGCGGGCCGCCGTCCGCTTTGGACTCCATGCGCTTCAACGATCCGTAGGCGCGCTCGAACGCGCCCCAGACGCCCGAAGAGGCCCGCCCGACGATGCCGGACGTTTTCTGCCGAAGCGCGCCGAGCGAACGGTCGAAGCGCGTCTTCATGATGCGCGACTTGACCTCGGCATGGCGTTCCCGGGCAAGCGTCGAGAGATCGATCAGCTTGAGCTGCGGGAATTTTTTGACCAGCACGCTGTAGATGAGCGCCGCACCGGCGAGGATGAGCGCGATACCGACGACGTTCCACATATCAGAGCGCGTCGAAAAACGCATTCACGTCGTCCGGCCGGGCCGAAGCCCCG
This sequence comes from uncultured Gammaproteobacteria bacterium, assembly GCA_964532415.1. GTDB lineage: Bacteria > Patescibacteriota > Patescibacteriia > SG8-24 > DYFX01 > DYFX01. The sequence continues at coordinate 13,538 of CAZHHN010000001.1, read as the reverse complement.
CCGACCAGCAAACCGTGGATGCCCGCCAGATCGAGATAGGAACGGAAATTTTTGGGATCGACCGAGCCGCCGTAGAGGATGCGCGTGTCCGCTCCGGCAGCCGCGCGGATGACCGCGAGCATGGCGGAGACGTCTTCGGGCCGGCAGGGCACGCCCGTGCCGATCGCCCAGCGCGGTTCGTACGCCACGATCGGCCATGGGCCGGACCACGTCCCGCCGATGACGGCCTCCAGCTGCCTGCGCACGGTCTCTTCCTGCCGGCCCGTTTCGCGTTCCTCCCGAAGTTCGCCGACGCACAGCACCGGAGTCATGCCCGCGGCCGCGACGGCGGTGGACTTCCTGGCCACGACCGCATCGTCCTCCCCCATCGCCCGACGCTCCGAGTGACCGACGATCACGAACCGGACGCCGAGGGCCGACAGCTGCGCCGGGGAAACTTCGCCGGTATACGCGCCGGCGCTTTCCCAAAACGCGTCCTGCGCCCCAAGCGTCACCGGCGAACCGGCAAGGACGCGTCCGATCCGCTCAAGGGCCGTGAAACCCGGCGCAAGGGCGACATCGACGGATGCGCCGGCGGCACGCGCGGCATACGTCCGGGCCAAGGCTTCGGCCGCGTCGTCCGCGAGCAGCATTTTCCAGTTGGCGAAGAAAAGTCTGCGCATAGTCAGGCAGCGGGCAGGTGCAGGATTTTCAGGAAGCGCGTTTGATCCTTGAAAGGACCGATGAGCGCGGCCGACAGGTGATCGTCGCGGAAGATTTCGCGCGCCACCTTCCGGACGTCTTCGCGGCTGACGACGGCGATCTTGGCCAGTTTCTCCTCGGGCGTTTCGATCCGGCGCTGCAGCAGCTCCTGCTTGGCGAAGAAGTCCGCCAGGGCGCTCGATTCCTCGAGGCCCATGACCGTTTTGCCCTTGATGTATTCTTTGGCGCGGGTGAGTTCCTCGGCCGTCACGCCCGCTTTGGCCAGCTTGGCGAGTTCGGCCAAAATCACGCGGATGCCCTCGTCGATTTTTGCCTTGGTCAGTCCGGCCTGGATCGCGAGGTGGCCGGTGTCCTGATACGGGCTGAGTTCGGTGCGCACCGAGTACGCCAGGCCGCGCCGCTCGCGGATTTGGGTGAAAAGCCGCGAAGACATGCCGCCGCCCAGAATGACCGACAGGACGGACAAGGCCGCCATCTTCGGATGCCCGTAGGGGTAGCCGGGAAAGCCGAGCGCAAACTGGATCTGCTCGGTCTCCTTCTGTTTCAGCGCCAGGCGCGGACCGCCGCCGCGCAGCGTGGAGGAGGCAAAGGCCGGCGGACGCTTTTTCGGCTCCGGCACGCGGCCGAATCCGGCTTCGAGCATCTTCATGATCCGCCCATCGATTTTTCCTGCGACGGCGATGACCATGCGGGACGGAACGCAGTACGCGTCGCGCCAGCGGAGCAGCGCCGCGCGGTCGATGCCGTCCATCGTCCGGTGCGTGCCGGCGATCGGGCGCGAGAGCGTGCCGTCGTAGACCAGCCCTTCGAGCAGCTCCTCCGAGAGCATCATCGGATTGTCCTCATACATGTTGATCTCCTCCTTGATGACCTCGCGCTCGCGCCGGCATTCTTCGGGACGGTAGGTCGAGCCGAAGAGCATGTCGTGCAACATGTCGACGGCCAGCGACGTCTTTTCCGCGTTCAGCTTGATGTAGTAGCCGGTAGAGTCCTTGCCGGTGAAGGCGTTGTATTCCGCCCCGACCGAATCGAGATCGCGGCTGATCGCCATGGTGCTCGGGCGCTTGCGCGTGCCTTTGAACATCATGTGCTCGACGTAATGCGAGGCTCCGGAGAGCGCCTCCGGCTCGTAGCGGCTGCCGACCTCGAAGAAGACCAGCACGGTGCAGGCCTTGGTGTCGTGGGACGGCACGAGAATGACGCGCGCGCCGTTTTTCAGGACGGCTTTTCGGTAGAGCGGCATTTTAAAAACCGAGTTGCTGAGCCAGATGCGCTTCGAGCGCTTCGATCTTCACGCGTTCCTGCTTCATGCTGTCGCGGTCGCGCACCGTCACGGCCTGGTCGTTCAGGCTGTCGAAATCGAAAGTGACGCAGTAGGGCGTGCCGACCTCGTCCTGACGGCGATAGCGCTTGCCGATCGACTGCGTCTCGTCGTAATCGACGGCCCAACGGGCGCGCAGCCTGGCGGCCAAGGCCCGGGCGGGTTCGGAAAGTTCCGGTTTTTTGGAAAGCGGCAGGACGGCCACCTTGTAAGGCGCGAGCGCCTTGGGAAAGCGCATGACGACGCGCGTGGCGCTTTCCCCCTCTTCGGAGGTCGGCGCTTCCTCTTCGGCATAGGCTTCGAGCATGACGACCAAGACGGTGCGGTCGATGCCGAAGGTCGGCTCGACGACGTGAGGAACGTACTTCTGATTTGTCGCGGGATCCATGAACGACAGGTCGCTGCCCGAGACCTCGATGTGCCGCTTCAGGTCATAGTCCGTCCGGTACGCAAGACCGTAGAGCTCCTTCTGGCCGAAGGGATACTGGTATTCGATGTCGACGGTACGTTTGGAGTAGAAAGCCCGATCGCCATCGGGAATTTCCTGAAACACTAGATTCTCTTTTTTGACGCCGCAGAACCCCAGCCAATCCTTCATCTCCTGGAGCCAGTATTCAAAATGCTTTTCCCATTCGTCGGGATGCACGAAGTACTCGAACTCCATCAGGTTGAACTCGCGGGTGCGGAAGATGAAGTTGCCGGGCGTGATTTCGTTCCGGAAGCATTTGCCCTGCTGGGCGATGCCGAACGGTACGCGCTTGCGCATCGTGTCGACGACCAGCTTGAAATCGACGAACATCGCTTGTGCCAATTCGCCACGCAGGTAAGCGACGGACTGGGCGTCCTCAGTCGAACCGAGGAACGTTTTGAACAGGAGATTGAAATTTTTTGGCTCGGTGAAACCGTCTTTGGACCCGCAGTGCGCGCAGGCCTTGGCGTTGTCGATCTGGTCGGCCCGGAAGCGCATGTGGCACTTTTTGCACTCGACCAGCGGGTCGGTGAAGCCCGTGACGTGGCCGGAGGCTTCCCAGACTTTGGGATTCATGATGACGGCCGCGTCGATGCCGACCATATCGTCGCGCCGGGTCACGAAACGCTTCCACCAGGCGTCCATGATATTCCTTTTGAGTTCGGTGCCGAGCGGGCCGTAATCCCAGCTGTTGGCCAGGCCGCCGTAGATGTCGGAACCGGGAAATACGAAGCCGCGCCGTTTCGCCAGAGACACCAGTTTCTCCATGTCAGTCATATGCAGCAGGCTATCATACGAAAATCGCCTCTTCAAGGGGCGAGTCTCCCTGCGCTCACCGGCGCGATCTTGACAAAAGGCATCCTTTCACGCATAGTGCATCATCGCTATGTTGTCCGGATTGAAGGCGGCGTTCCTGAGCCCGAAGAGCGGCTCCGGAGCTCCGGCTTCAATCGTCACGCCTACCCCCGCATGCCGCGGGATGGCTCGACGACGGCCGGTGATCGAGAGGACCACATGCGACATATCTCACAGATGGACGTCCAGACCTGGAACCGCTTCGCTGAACTCTTTCTCAACCGGCTGTCGGCCGAAGAGGTCACCCTGCTCGCCAGCGGCCGCCACGTCCACCACGTGCTGCAGAGCATGCTCGTCGAGCTTCGTCAGCCCCTCGCGGACGACAAGATCGTGCCGCCTGACCAGGGACAGCCCGAACCCTCAGGGCTGTCGGCCCCCCAAGGGATGTGGGACCAGGTGTCGGGCCACCTCCACGGGACCGACCTGGGCGTCCACGAGATCAGGCGCCTCATAGATAACCCCGGGCTCATCGACGTGATGCTCCGCCCCGTCCACCGCACGCTCGGCCTGGTCAAGACGCGCTTCGCGCGGCTGCCCGACCGCGTGGAGCAGGTCAAGGGCTGGGGCATCATGTCCTTGGAGGTCGAAGCTGCCGCCCTCGAGGCGGAACAGAGCGGCCTGGTCGCCCGGTACCTCGGGCTGCGCCACACCGAGGAGTTCATCAACCTCCCCTGCGTCGTCCGGCGAGGCACGGTCGCCGAGACGGTGGCCTACGCTCTGGCGCGGATCGAGGAGGTCCACGGTCAGGAGTTCATCGCTCCCAACCTCGCGTTCCTCCGGGACCCGCTCAACCGCCGCGTGCGGCTCATGGGCGAGGCGGAGTGCTGCTACGCCCGGGAGATGGACGTGGCCTGCCGGCAGATCGACTCGACGCTGGAAGCCCGCCTGGAGGGGATCCGCGACCGGTTCGCCGCCCACGCCGCCCGCCGTCCGTTCCAGCCCGAGTTCGAGGCGGGGCGTGTACGCGTCGAGGCGACCGACCTGAACGGCTACGATCCCGACCTGCATAGAGGCCAGACCCACTGCACGCGCGAGATCTGCAGCCGCTCCGTGCCGGAAACGCTCGACGCTTTCGGCGCGCTCTTCTCCATCGCCCAGGATCGCGACTGGATCTCTCAGATGCGGAAGCTGTATCCCAACCGCCGCTGGGGCCATCCCGGCATGCAGGGCTATGCCTACGTGACGCCCAGCCTGGCGATCCCCGGACTGCTGCTGGATATGCCTGGCCAGGAACGATGGTCGCATGCCCTCCATCTCTCCGACACGCCGATGTTCGGGATCCTGTCCGCGCATGACCTCTCCACCAACGGCGGCTATAGCTTCTCGCTCCGCCGCACGATGTCGTCCTAATCTTCCCTCACCGCCGCGCCGCATACGAAAAACGCCCTTTCAGGCGTTCTCCGCATGCGGCTTTTTTGCTTCAGATCGTCATGATCTCCTTCTCCTTTTCGGCCGTCAGCTCGCGGACTTTGTCGTTCCAGAACTTGACGGCATTCTCGAGCGCTTCCTGGAGGCGGAAGCGTTCATCCTCGGAAATCTCCTTCTCCTTTTCCATGCGCCCGAGCTCGTCCTTGGCGCGCTCGCGGACGCTGCGGATGCCGATATGCGTCTCTTCGGCTTTCTTGCCGACGATCTTGACCAGCTCTTTGCGCCCTTCCTCGGTGAGCGGCGGCAGCGTGATGCGGATGCGCGTGCCGTCGACGACCGGGTTTACGCCGATCGAGGCGTTGCGGACGGCTTTTTCGATCTCCTTGGTGAGTGCCTTGTCCCACGGCTCGATCATGATGGTTTTCGCGTCGGGCACCAGGATCGACCCGACGCCTTTGACGTTCAACGTGCCGCCATAGGCCTCGACCGGGAGATCCTCGACGATGGCGGCGTTGGCGCGGCCGGTGCGCAGGCCGTTCAGTTCGGAACGGAAAAATTCGATAACTTGTTCAAACTCGGAGCGGAAATCGTCAATGACGGTATGCATACGGTCAGAAGCCGGTATTCTGTTTAAGAAGCGTCGTGCCCATGTAGATGGTGGCGTCGCCGGCCGGATCGACCAGGAGCGCCGTGCCGGTACGGGCGGTCGGCAGCTTCGAAGTCGTCCATTTGGCTCCCCCATCGACGCTGCGATAGAGCGTGTTGACCGTGCCGTAGACGATGAAATTGGAATCTTTCGGGCTCATCGCCAGGGCATAGATGACGGTCGAGCCGGGCGGGGTGAGCAGCGTGATCGGCGTCCAAACAGCGCCGCCGTCGGCCGTACGCAGCAATCCGTAGTTGGAAGCGGCGATCAGGCTGTTGCCTTTGGCGACATCTTCGACCACCATCATGTTGTCGAGCGCGCCGGCGAACTTGCCCATACCCGGGCTGAGATCGGTCCAGGCCGCGCCGCCGTCGGCCGTTTTCCAGATTCCCTTGCCGGTCGTGACGACGTACATGACGCGGGAGTCGGCGGAGGTCATAAGCACCTGACGCACGGCCGCATCGAAGCGGTGGATCGGGCTCCAGGAGGAGCCGGAATCGACGCTCTTCAGGAAGTCGCCCTTGTTCGTGGCGGCGAAAACGTTGCCGGAATTGAAATGGTCGATCTTGACCGAAGTGACGCGCGCGTCGGGCCGCGGATCGAAATAGACGTTGGTCCAGCTGCGCGAGCAGTCGGTGGTGCGCATGACCTTGTTGCCGGTTCCGACCAGGACGGTGCACTTGTCGGACGGGCTGACGGCGATCGAGGTAACGTTGATCTGTCCGAGCGCCGAGGCGGCCTGCCACGATTCGGCACCGTCATAGGAAAAGAGCAGCCCCTGCTCGGTGCCGGCGTAGACGGCCTTGTGGTCGGATGGATCGAGCGCCAGCGTGACCACGTTCAGGCCGCCGAAGCTGCGGGCGGATCCGACCGTGGCGATCGAGGACTTTTGCTGCCAACTGGCGCCGCGATCGCCGGAGCGGAAAACGCCGCCGGCCGTGCTGGCGGAACCGTTGGTGGTGATTTGGATGCAGCCCTGGCCGACGAAGAGAAGCGCGGTGGCCGCGAGGACGAGTTTTCGCGAAAGTCGCATATCACGTTCGATCGAGGGTTAGCGCGAAACGTTCGAGCAGGGCGCGCGGCTGGGTATTGGTTTCGAGCGACGCTTCAAGCCGCTGCAGATGACGCAGATTGGAAGCGGCCCTGGGCTCCCCTGTCCGGAGTTCCCGGCGCAGGAAGGTGCGCCAGAGACCGAGCGCAGAGCGCACCTTCAGGACCGTTTCCTCCCGGTCGGCACGGGGCGGGACCAAGTCGGCCAAGGCTGCAAACCGGCGGTACAGGGCCTGCTCGCGGAGGGAATGCCAGCGTCGTTCTTCCGTCGCGTACCAGTCTAACATACCGCTCTCATCCTGGAAGGCGATCGCGAGGCCGGGACGCCCGTCGGAGCGGACGGCGGCGAGACCGGCTTCGGTCCGGGAACGTCCGCGCGCGACAAGCGCCGCAACGATGTCCGGCTCCGGAACCCGGCCGAGCGCGATCACCGCCGCGCGGCTCAGGATCGTCTTCGGCAAGCGGTCGGCATGTTCGGCGGAAAACAGCACGTGCGTGCGGGGTGGCGGTTCTTCCAGCATTTTCAGGAACGCATTGGCGGCTTCCTCGCTGAGCAGGTCCGCTTCCCGGACGAAGACGGCTTTGGCGCCGCCGAGGAAGGCGCTCAGGCGCAGATGTTCCTGCAAACCGCGGACGGCTTCGATCGATATCGCCTTTTTCAGCCGGCCGGTCTTCTCGTCGCGCGGGCGCTCCACCAGACGGAAATCGGGATGTGCGAGCGGATCCGACGTGCCGAGCAGCGCCGCGGCGACGGCGAGCGCCAGCGTCCGCCTGCCGACGCGGCGCGGGCCGCAAAAAAGCACGACCGGCGGGAATGCGCCGTTCGCCAGCATGAGGCGCAGCCGGGCGACGGCGCGCGCATGACCGATGATCGGTGAAAAAACGTCGTTCATAGCTGATGTTCGATGCCCAGTACCTCAAGAAAGGCGTTCATCGTCAAACGGGCGGTTTCGTCCCAGGAGAAGCGCCTGACGTTTTCGAAGCCGGCCGCGCGGCAGCGCTCCCAGACGGAAGACTCGTCGATCAGGGTCTTCATGACCTGCGCCAGCTCTTCCGGCTCGTCCGGCGACGCGTAAAGCGCGGCGTCGGCGCCGACTTCCGGCAGCGAAGCGGCCCGCGCGGCGAGCACGGGCGTACCGCAGGCCTGCGCCTCGAGGATCGGCAGGCCGAAACCCTCGTACCAGGACGGCAGCACCAGCGCCCGCGCGGCAGCCATCAGCGCCGGAGTTTCCTCTTCCGGAACGTAGCCCGGCAGCACGACCGCCTCTTCAAGCCCGCGATCGCGGATTTCCCTCCGGATGCGTTCAATGCCGAACCCCGGCGCCCCGGCCAGGAGCAGTTTGATCGGATCGCCAATGCCGCGCCGGGATTTGAAGAGGGCGAAGGCATGCACCAGGTTGACGATGTTCTTCTTCTCTTCGACGCGCCCGACGTACATCACGAACGGACGGGAGAGGCGGTACTTGAGAAGCACGGCTTCTTTCAGGTCCTCCGGAACGTCGGCGCGGTAGCGCTGCGTATCGACGGCCAGCGGCGTGACCGTCACGCGCCCGGGCGGCAGATGGTAGCGTTCGAGGATTTCACGTTTCGAGAATTCCGAAACGGTCAGGATCCGGTCGGCGCGCCGGACGGCCAGACGCGCCGAATAGCGGTGATAGCGCAGCTCGGCGGGACGATAGAGCTTCGGCAGCCGCTCGAAACCGATGTCGTGCAGCGTGGTGACGGAACGGCGGGGCGGAAAAAGCGGGAGCGTGTGCGTCGGCTGAAAGAAGAGATCGACCGGATGGCGCAGAAGCTCCCAAGAAAGCCGGAACTGGTTCCAGAAACGCTGCCCACGCCAAGCGAGCACGCTCCCGTTCCAGCCCGGCGGCAGGTCCTCCAGACCGTCGCGCAGCTCTTTTTTGGCATACAACCGCCATTCCAGGCCCGGCACGCCGATCTTCTTGAGCGCCTGAATGAGATAATAGGAATACCATTCCGTTCCGGTGCGCCGGTGCGCGTTAGCGCGGCTGGCGTCGATGCCGATCAGGGCCATAGAAAAACACGCTATCACGTTTCTATCCGGGCGAGAAGCCGCGAAATCGGCTCAGGCAGGGTCAGGGCTTCTTCTCGTCCGGATGCCAGTGACCGTAGACGAAGAAGAGGAACAGCGTCGCCTTGATCGGCAGATGCCCGAGCAGTTCGCGGAAGCCGAGAAAAAAAATCGAGAGGGTGAAGAAGGCGAAGGCGACCAGCACGGCCGGACGGAAGGCCACGCGCAGCAGGATGCAGAGCGCGACCAGGGTTTCGACGATCGCCGCCAGAAAGACGAACTGGACATCGCTGACGTGCAACCAGGCCGCGAAGTTGAGATGGCGTTCGGCAATGATTTCCAGGGCGAGGTCCGGACGCAGCCATTTGACGGTCGAAAGCACGAGGAGATTGATGCCGGCAAGCACCCGAAACGCCTGGTAGCCCCGTCGGCGCCGTTCGGGCGTGTTCCAGGCGCGCCACGGCGCACGCAGCCGCTCGTTGCAGACGAAGAATACCGCCGCGCCGACGATCAGCAGCTCTTCCACCAGGTCCCAGGGCGACACGACGGCGAAGCCGGCCAGAAACAACCCGATGAGCGCCAGGGCAAATTCCGGATAGAACGGTTCGAGGAACAGGAAAAGCGTTCCGAGGACGGTTTCAAAGAAAGCGAGGGCCGATCCCAGCGTCGTGGCGGGCAACGCGAGATTCGGCGCGAAGAGCGTGTGCTGGAGGCCGGCGCCCATCAGCGAAGCGCCGAGCAGGGCGCCGAGCACCGAGTGCGGGCTGATGCGGGCCGTGGCGAGATGCGTATCGAACCAGCGCGTCAGCCGGGAACCGTCCAGGCGCCGGTCGATCCAGGCGACCAGCAGGAAGAACGCGGCGGCGGCGAGAAGCGCGACGATCGCAAAGGAGGGATCGACGCGCAGGAAGACCGGCGGCCCCGGCGGAATCGCGCCGGCATCGACGAACCACTTTTCATGCGCCCAGGCGTTCGCGCCGCAGAGAGCGAGCACGGCCACGGCGATCGGCCAGCGGTTCCAATTCCACGTGAATCGCATATGCGGGCAGTGTAACAAAAACCGCCTCGCTCACGAAGAGCGAAGCGGAAGAAGAAGAGACCTGTCACGAGGATTGTACGCAGCAACGGGCCGCCAGACGCACGAAGCGTCTGGCCTCGTTGGGATCAATCCGGGTATGTTCGCCCCCGCGGCGCAGGCGATCCATCCCCTGAAACGAGACCGGCGGATCGAACCTGAGCAGCGGCGCGACGGCGGTATGGCCCAACGCCGCGGCGCTCAGATCGCCGATCGCGACACCCAAGCCGGGACAACGCACACGCACCGACGCGGCGAACGAACCGGGGCTTAAACGGGCCTCGTCGGCAGGTTTCCCGAACCAAGGCAAAAGCACATCATCGATGCAGGGAAGCGCCGGCAACAGTCTCCCGAACAGACCTTCGACGATTTTGTTGGCCTGCCCGGACACGTTACCTTCGATCCCCCGCCGGGCCGCCGCGATCTCATCCGGGCCCAGCCGGCAGATGATCCGGAGCGAAGGATGATGCTCCCGAATAAGCTCGAGCAGCCTGACCGCAGGTACGCCATCCAACTGGAGGGCGTCCAATTTTCCGCCGCAGACCCCGATCGCGTGCCGAATGCTTTCCCAAAGTGCGGATGCATCTCCCTTGCCGTCACGGTCGTCGATGTAATAGAGCGTGCGAAGCAGACACGGACCGTCACCCAGAATCTTCTCGATATCCGAAAGTCGGGGCGGGCAGATGCGGATGAGATCCGTGATCCCTCGGGCGAGCCTCTGATACGACAGAATGACGCCCATCTGCAGGAGGTGCAAAACCGTTTTTCCTCCTTCCCGACCCGCCCCGTGCCACTCGTCCAGCAACGCTGCGCGCAATTTGGGATCCTGCAATCCAATGACGCCGATAAACGGACGTCTGATCGTATCGGTCACGTGTACCTCCTGGCCGCAACCTAGCAGGCGTAACCCGGACGGTCAAGACGGGCGCTTGCATGAAAAAAGGCGCTTGTGATAGACCCTGCTCACGTGGGGATGGCACGGTGCTGGGTTCGAATCCCAGCCTCGGAGCCAGCAAGACAGATCACGCAAGTGGTGTGTTTTGCTTTCCGTAAGCCAAAATTCGAATGCATAGGAACTCGTATAGAAAAACGGCGGGATGGATTAACCCCGCCGCGTCGATGCCGGAGATGCTCTATTGGCACGTCGTCGTGGGCCAGCCGCCGTTCTGGTTTACCCAGTAGCTAACTCCGCCGCAAGATCCACCAAAGAAATCTATTCGGCTGGTGTGGTTCGTGTCTGACCACAACTCGAAATGCGTATGCGGTCCCGTGGATTGGCCCGAGTTACCTGAGAGACCGACCATACCGCCGCACAAGATACTCTGTAGCCCGACACAAGGAGCCGATGGCGCCCGCAAGCACCGTCGTACCCATGGGAGCGGCGAAATCGGTGCCGTTGTGGCCGTCATAGTTGAGGCCCGTTGTGCAGTCGTACCGCGTCATGGCACCCGATGCCGGGTTATGGTCATACCAGGACACGTAGCCTGGATTCGAGCTGAACGGGAGACGGAACAGCGTTCCGGCTTGGGCCGCTTGGACCACGAACAGCGCGACGACGCCGAGGGGCAAAAGAACGAGGGATTTTTTCATCTGCTTCTCTCTTCCTGATGTCGCGGGTCTAACGAACTTGAACCGTCTGCCATGTGGTAGCGCCGTTGGTCATCGTGCGGACAGCAATACTCTTGTCGGGCACGAGCCAATGAGGAGCGTCGCCATCAGCCACCCGGAACGCCGACGCATTCTCATTCTTCAGGGCAAACTGCCACACTCCTGTTTCGGGTCCGTAAGAAGTGATGACCGTACGCCTGTCGGATGACCATAGTGCCTGAGTGGGGCTGATGGTCGGGATCATGCGGCCATTCCGAACGGCCGCCTCATCGGCGTTGGTGAGACGCGTGAGGGCACCTGTTCCGAGGTTGACGACCCAGAGAGACGCGACATGATCTCCCGAAGAATCGGCATAAGGCCGCGTGGAGTTGAAATAGAGCAGGTTCAAATCATCGGAGAACCCCACGGGCGCGTAATCATCGCCGCCGCCATTAGTGACTAGAACCTCCTGACTCAGCTTCACGTCATAGACTGCGATTCCTCGCGCGGTCTCGAAAAGGCTCTGAGCATCACCGTCAGTGGAAGTGTCTCCCAATTTCTCGTAGGCGACGTAGCGGCCGTCATGAGAGAACAAAGGCGCTGCGCCATGAATGCCGATTTTACGCAAGACACCTCCACCCGAATTGACCAGCAGGATTTCGTGATGCTTGGTCCAAACCGCGAATGCTGCCCCATCGGGCGAAGCGCTCATCGTCACCGCATCTGCGACGGGCGGGAATTCCTGGACGGGTGCGGTGGTTGTCTCTGGAGAGCAGCCGATGAGGGTAAAAGCTAATGCAGCTACTACTAAACACCATGTCGGGTTACCGATCTTCATATATCCTCCTCAAACTCTCTGTCTGAACGTCACTGCGTACCCAACCATTTGGACACACAGCGGCAGGAAAGTAACATTTGCTGATTCTTTATGTCAAACTTCCAGACCAATTGCCCGTTACTAAACACTCTGACATAATTACAAACATATGATGACTAGCAAAAAGAAAACCATCGGCCTCGTCGCGGTCTTGTTGGTTCTGGCTATCGTAGGTTTTGCGAGCTGGAAAATGACCGGGCAATCTTCTACCAGCAAGGAAACAGCCATCATCGTGCCTGCTGGATGGTATCTCCATCACACAAAAACGGGCGGGATCATCCTTACTCGACAACCGAATCTGCCGGATGTCGGAAATACCGAAGGATTGGCCTACGGAGAACAAATCGATTTCGAGAAGGTGAACATGGATAAGCCGATGGAACAATGGATCGCCGCGCGCATTCCAGAAGGCGATCCGCTCTCTACGTCGAAAGAGCGCGGTACCTTGAACGGTTATACGACATTGAAAGTCGAGCATGAGGCGGAAGCATCCGGCAAGGCACTCGACTACTACCTCTTTGATGACGGCAACGCCTATATCTTCTCGCTGTATCCCCTTGAATCGACCGATGCGACCGGTAAAAATGCCGTTCGCAATACTGCCGATATTCAGACCTTGGAGCAGATCGTAAAAGATTTCGCGACCAAAATATAGAGAGCGTACAAACGTATACGAGATACCACATTTCATCACCCGGCCGTTGCCCACGGGTTGCCCACGAAGTGATGGAATACGCCATTTTGCTCCTATCAATGCATAGCTATGAGAACCACGGATTTAGCTGAATTAGGGTCAAGATTCGTGAATAGCCCTTAGAGCATAAGAGATTCGTGGTATTGATCGCCTACGGTTCGAATCCCGACATCTCCAAACCAAAAGCTTGACCGATCGGACATTCTGCAATACTCTGGACCTGACGAGTCCGGGCCCGCACCAAAAACCTCCCCGCCAGGGGAGGTTTTTATCTACCGCATCGCCAGAATCGACCGCTTGTAGGATTCGAGATTTTCGAGCGCCACGCCGGTGCCTTTGGCGACGCAGAGCTGCGGCTCGTCGGCCACGTAGGCCGGCACGCCGGTCGCCTTGGCCAGCAGGCGGTCGAGATTGCGAAGCTGCGAGGAACCTCCCGACAAAATCATCCCCTTTTCCATCACGTCGGCGGAAAGTTCCGGCGGGGTGCGGCGCAAAACCTCCTTGGTGGCGGCGATCAGCTCTTCCATTTCGTTCTGGATGGCGTCGGTCACATCGTCGGAAGTGACGGTGATGACGCGCGGCAGCCCGGTGATCATGTCGCGGCCCTTGACCTCCATCGAGAGTTTCTCGTCGAGATACATGGCCGAACCGATCTGGATCTTGATCTCCTCGGCGGTGCGGTCGCCGACCGTCATGCCGTACTTGCGGCGCACGTGTTCGGCGATGGCGGCGTCGAGCTTGTTGCCGCCGATGCGCACCGAATCCGAGGCGACGATGCCGCCCAGCGAAATGACGGCCATCTCGGCCGTGCCGCCGCCGATGTCGATGATCATGTGGCCCGAAGGCGAGCCGATCGGGATGT